>CAZOXZ010000001.1:0-67100 GCA_964583865.1 uncultured Rhodanobacteraceae bacterium
CCCGTCGGTGACGGCGCGGCCGTTGTCGTCAACGCGCACGACCATGGTGGCCTTGCGGCCGGAATGGCAAATGGTCTTGATCTCCTGCAGCTCGTCGGCCCAGGCCAGCAGGTGGCGGCTGCCCTCGAACAGTTCGCCACGAAAATCGGTGCGCAGGCCGTAGGCCAGCACCGGAACATGCAGCCGGTCAACGACATCGGTCAGCTGCCACACCTGGGCCTTGCCCAGGAACTGGGCCTCGTCCAGCAGCACGCAATCCAGCGTGCCGCGTGCGGCAATATCACGCTTGACCACCTCGAGAAGGTTCTCCCCAGGCTCGAAGCGGCGGGCATTGGCCTTCAGGCCGATGCGCGAGGCGACCACTCCGGAACCGGCGCGATCATCCAGCGCCGGCGTCAGAATCAGCGTGCGCATGCCGCGCTCGTGGTAGTTCCATGCGCTTTGCAGCAGCGTGGTGGTCTTGCCGGCGTTCATCGCCGAATAGTAAAAATACAGCTTGGACATGATGTCCGGGTGCCTCCAGCAAAATTTCGGGCCGGGCCGCCGGGAATCAATCCGACACCTGCGCCTGACCGGTACGCGTGCGGTAATCACGCCACCAAAGACGAGGATAACGCGCGCTGCGGAAGGTGTAGAGCATGCGGAACAGGTACATGCGCCACTTCATGCGCGGGTTGTCGAACACATCACCGGCGAGCAGCGAAATCATGGCGCTTTCGATGTTCAGCAGGTTGCGCGGGTCACGGAACAGGTGGCGCATGGCCGAAGTGTTGAAGCGATAAATGACCCAGGCGAGGCGGCGCATGCCCTTGCGCAGGGTGTTTTCCAGCTCGCGTTGCATGGCGGCCTCGCGCTCGGGATGGCGCAGAGCGGTATCGACCAGCTCGGCGCCCCGCTCACCGCCTGTCAAGGCCAGGTGCACGCCCGAGGAAAACACCGGGTCGAGAAAACCGAAGGCATCGCCGATCAACAACCAGCCAGGTCCGCCGATGGTGGTGGAGCTGTAGGTGTAGTTGCCGGCGACGTAGATCTTGTCGTCGATCAGTTCGGCGTTCTTCATGCGTGACCACAGCGGCCCGTGGCTTTCCAGTGTCTGCATGAGGAACGCCTTGCGGTCCATGCCCTTGCGCTGGCGCATCCAGCTGGGCTGACAGACCGCACCCACGCTCATTTCGCCATGTGGCTGCGGGATCATCCACATCCAGCCATGCGGAAACATGTAGATGCTGATATTGCCTTCGTCCGGTGCCTCGCGCAGCTCGACGCCACGAAAGCGCCCGAACACGGCGGCGCTCTTGTGCACTTTGCTTGGCCGGATGAGCTTGCGCTTGCGCGACAGGAAGGCGTCACGACCGCTGGCATCGACGACGTAACGGGCCTTGATGCGGTAGGGCTCGCCGTCGTCCGGGCGTACATCCACCAGTGCCTCGCGCGGCCCGCGGTGTTCGACGGCACGTACCTCATGGCCCTGACGCCCATCGACGCCGTTCTCCACGGCGTTGTGGAACATCATCTCGTCGAACTCGGATCGGCACACGTGGTAGGAATAGCCCGGCCCGTCGCCCAGGGCCTTGGCAAACTCGAAGGACTGGTAGCGACTGTCGTCCTCGGCCTGGAAATCGGCCGCCAGCTTCTTCTCGCCGAGAGCCTTGACCTTGTCCAGCACGCCCAGGCGCTCGAACACCAGAAGGCTCATCGGCAACAGCGATTCACCGATATGAAAGCGCGGATGGTGTTCCTTTTCCAGCAGGAACACCTTCCAGCCCTTGCGCACCAGCCAGGTCGCAGCGCTGCTGCCGCCCGGTCCGGCCCCAATCACCAGCACATCGCATTCGTCTTCGCGCAACGGAGGGGTTTCCTTGTCGTTCATTCGTGGTCCGCCAGCCATGATCGCGTCAGGGTACGAGCTTTGCCCCGGGTCGTCCACAACGAGGGACGATGCATCCCGTATCATGGCCGGTCTGCCACGGTGAACCCTTGCCATGCTCAACCCACCCCAACACGCTGCTGTCGAATACATCGGCGGGCCCTTGCTGGTCCTTGCCGGGGCCGGTTCGGGCAAGACCCGCGTCATCACCGAGAAAGTCGCCTGGCTGCTGCGCGAGCGCCATCTCGCACCGGCGCGTATCGCGGCCATCACCTTCACCAACAAGGCGGCCCGCGAGATGCGTCAGCGCATCGCGGACAAGGTCGGCGCGGACACCACGGTCGAGCTGAACATTTGCACGTTTCACGCGCTGGGCCTGAAGTTCCTGCACATCGAGCATGAACGTGCCGGGCTGGCACGCAACTTCAGCGTGCTGGATGCCGACGACAGCGGCAAGGCCATCAAGGAGCTGGCGCCGGCCAGCACCAAAAAGGATGCGCTGTGGCGCCTGCGCGGCCTCATCAGCCAGGCCAAGGCCGGCGGCCTGACGCCCGACGAGGCGGTAGCCATGGCACGCAGCCCGCGGGAGCAGCAGGCCGCCGAGATCTACGCCGCCTACCAGAAGCGCCTTTCGGCCTGGAACGCGGTCGACTTCGACGACCTCATCCGCCTGCCGCTGGCGGTGTTGCGCGACCACGAGGAAGCGCGCACGGTCTGGCGCGAGCGCCTGCGCTACCTGCTGGTGGACGAGTACCAGGACACCAACGAGGCGCAGTACCGCCTGCTGCAACTGCTGGCCGGCGAACGCGGCGCCTTCACCTGCGTCGGCGACGACGACCAGTCCATTTACGCCTGGCGTGGCGCACGTCCGGAGAACCTGGACCAGCTGGCCGAGGACTGGCCGTCGCTGAAGGTCATCAAGCTGGAGCAGAACTACCGGTGCTCGAAGCGCATTCGGGCGGCGGCCAATGCGCTCATTGCCAACAATCCACACGTGCACCCCAAGACGCTGTGGAGCGACCTGCCCGAAGGCCCGCCCATCCGCGTGCTGGAATGCCAGCATGGCACGCACGAGGGCGAGCGCATCGCCAACACCATCAGCCATCTGGCCGAACGCCACAAGGCACCCTGGCACGAATTCGCCGTGCTGTACCGCGGCAACCATCAGGCACGCGTGCTGGAAAAGGCGCTGCGGCTGGTGCGCGTGCCCTACCACCTGACCGGCGCGCTGAGCTTCCTGGACCGCGCCGAGGTCAAGGACCTGCTGGCCTACCTGCGCCTGATCGACAACCCCAGCGATGACGCCGCCTTCCTGCGCATCGCCAACACGCCACGGCGCGGCATCGGCGCGACCACGTTGGAGACTCTGGGCCGCATGGCACGGTTGCACGGCCGATCCATGCTGGCGCTGGCGGGCGACACGGGTGCGTTGGGCGCACTGTCTGCACGTCCGGCATCGGCCCTGGCCGGCTTCGCCGAGCTCATGGCCGGGCTGCGCCGGCACGCCACAAGCCACACGCCCGTCGAGCTGGTCGAGGAAACCATCCGCCGCACACGCTACCGCGAACATATTGCCCAGGACGGCGCCAACGAGGAGTTGCAACGGCGGCGCCAAGGCAATCTCGACGAGTTGCTGGATTGGTTCCGCGCCATGCAGAAGCAGCACACGGGCGCCGGCAGCCTGACGCAACAACTGGCTCTGCTCGGCCAGGCCGACCGCGACGATCCCGGCAACCGTGTGCGCTTGATGACACTGCACGCCGCCAAGGGTCTGGAGTTCCGTTTCGTGTTCATCGTTGGCGTCAGCGACGGCCTGTTGCCGCACGAAGGCGCCATCGAGGAAGGCCGGCTGGACGAGGAACGGCGGCTGTTCTACGTCGGCATCACGCGCGCCCGCGAGCTGCTGACCCTGAGCTGGCCGGCGCACAGCCGGCGCTTCGGCGAGATCCACAGCAACAAGCCCAGCCGTTTCCTCAAGGAGTTGCCGCAAGACCAGCTGCACTGGCTGGGACGTGACCGTGAAGCGGATCAGGCCGTGACCAGGGAAACGGCGGAAACCGCCATCGCGCGCATGAAAGCCATGCTGGCCGGCCAGAGCGGCTGAGCAACATCAGAACCCGTATTTGGAAAAGCCGCCGTCGACAGCCAGGGTTTCCCCGCTGATGAACCCGGCGGCGGGCAGGCACAGGAAGGCCACGGCAGCCGCGACCTCGGCCGGCTCGCCGATGCGCCCGGCGGGCGTACGTTCCAGCACGCGATCCAGGTAATCGGCATCGGCCAGCGCCTTGTCGGAACGACGCGTGCGAATGTACCAGGGCGAGACCGCGTTGACGCGAATGCCGTCGGCGGCCCACTCGCAGGCCAGGGTCCGGGTCATCTGCTCCAGCCCGGCCTTGGCCATGGCATAGGGCGCGCCCGTGCCGACATGCGTGCGCGCCGCAATCGAGCCGACGTTGACGATGGCCACTTCGGCATGATTGCTGAGTTGCGGCCATGCCTGACGGCACATGGCAAAGGCGCTGACGAGGTTCAGTTCCAGCAGCTGGCGCACTTCGCTGTCGTCGTAGTCCACGGCGGGCGCGATACGGTTGCCGCCAACGTTGTTGACCAGCAGCGACAGAGGCACATCCAGTGCCTCGATCCAGTCGAAAACCGCCCGCCGATCGTCCGCGTCCACCAAGTCGGCCGACAGGGTGTGCACCGCGCAATCCGGATACTGCTCGACCAGGTCCATGGCCGCTTCATCCAGCGCGTTCTCATGCCGCGCCACCAGCAACAGGTCGGCGCCGCGCCCGGCCAGCTCGTGCGCGCAGGCCAGACCGATGCCCGCGCTGGCACCCGTCACGAGTGCCGTGCGATCGTCCAGGCGCCACCGTGGATCAGAAACATTCATGCCGCGCAGCTTACACGAAGCCCGATTGCATCACGACGCCAGCGGCGCGACACTGGCAGTCAGCCACGGGAGACACACCATGAAAACCTTGCTGATTGCCGCTCTGGTCCTGTTGCTGGGCGCCTGTTCGGGCAGCTCGCAACCGGATGCCAGCCAACCTGCTGCAAGCCCGGCTGCCGAGAGTGCCTCGACTGCCACCGACAAGGCGCCGGCCAGCCATGTGCCCGAGCATATCCAGACCTTGCGCGGCTACGAAGACAGGGCCCGCAACGTCGAGAACGTGCTGCAAAAAGCCGACCAGAAACGCCGCCAGCAACTGCAGCAGGCCAGCGGTGGCGACAACGGTTGACCCCGTTTTCCCGGCACAAATGCCCGCTCCGTCGCTGCGCTCCTTGAGCGGGCCTGCGGCGCGCGAATTGGTGATGCAGGCCGGATCAAGCGCGCAGCGCGGATCCGGCACCGATTCCCGATTCCCTGCCCCCGCTTCCCGACCTATTCCGCCCGCAATGCCTCGATGGGGTCCAGTGCGGCGGCTTGACGGGCGGGGTAGATGCTGAAGCCGATGCCGATGGCGGTGCAAACCAGGGCGGCGAGCAGGATGGGGATGGGTGCCCAGGCGACTTGCCAGCCGGCGAACACGGCGATGAAGTAGGCCAGCAGACCGCCGAACAGGATGCCGATGCCGGCGCCGACGACACAGATGACGGTGGCTTCGCGCAGGAAGCGCCAGATGATGTCGCTGCGACGTGCGCCGATGGCGCGCAGCAGGCCGATTTCGCGGCGCCGCTCCAACACGTTGGCCAGCATGATGTTCATGATGCCGATACCGCCGACCAGCAAGCTGACGGCCGCGATGGCGCCCATGACGATGGAAAAGATGCGCTGGGTTTTCTGGTTCTGCTGGTACAGCTGCTGCGGCACGATGAGGTTGAAGTCACGCGCACCGCCGTGGCGCTGGGCGAGCAAGTCGCCCAGCACGCGTGCGTACTGCCCCAGATGCGAAGGATCGTCGATGCGCAGCATGAAGCGGTCAACCGGGTCCTCCATGGGCTCGAAACGGAACCGGACCTGGGCCGTGGTCAACGGAATGAACACGCGATTGGCCGCCGAGCCCAGAGACACGCCCTCGAATTTATCCTTGCCGAGATCGCGGTCCGCCAGCATGCCCACAACACGAACCCAGACATGATCCAGCTTCACCAGCTGACCCAGCGCATTGCCTTGCGGAAACAGCTGGGCGGCAGCCTGGTGCCCCAGCACGGCCACGGTTGCCAACTCGGCGCTGTCTTCGGCGGTCAGGCCACGCCCGGCCGCCACCTGCAAGGAGCTGAGCTCGAACCAGCCCGGGCTGACGCCACTGGCGCGAATCCCGCCACTGCCGACATCCGAGTACACCGTGTGCACGTCGAGGTTCTTCTCGGCTGCCCAGGCCTCGGCGCCGGGCACCACTTCCCAGGCCGCGCGCGCGTCGCTGCGGGTCAGACCGAGGCTGCGCGCACGCAATTCCTTGAGAGCATCCTCGTCGGTCGGCGCATTGGCCTCCACGATGAGATTGTTGAGGCCGAGGCTTTGCACCAGCTTCAGCGCCTGACGGCGACTGCCTTCGCCGACGCCCTGCATGGCGACAATGGCACCGACACCGAAGATCAGGCCCAGCAGGGTCAGGCCGGTACGCAACTTGCGTCGCCACAATTCCTGGATGGCTTCACGCCAGCGCAAGGGCAGTCTCATGCCGGTGCTCCCGCAGTGGCCGGTTTCTGCAGCAGGATGCGTTCGCCACCCTTGAGGCCTTCGACGATCTGACTGCGACTGGCACCTCGCGCCCCAAGCTTCACGGCCCGCGCCGTGGCTTCGCCATCGTCAAGCACATAGACACGCGGCTTGTTGCCGGAGGTGTCGATGGCCAGGTTGGGCACGCCAATGGCCTTGTCGGCCTGGAACACGACGATGTCCACGGCGAAGCGCTGCTGTGGCATCCAGTGGTATTTCTCGATGGCTTCCTTGGGCACGCTGGCTTTCATCATCACGTATTTCACCGGGCTCTCGCGGCTGCGGGTCTGGCCGGCGGCGGCGATCCAGCTGATCGTCGAGGACGCGGTCTGGCCGGGCTGGCCGAGCGGATGCATGTGCACCACATCACCGACGTTGATGCCCTGGGCCTGCACCTGCGGCACGGCAATCTCGATTTCCATCTTGCTGGTGTCCGGCAGACTGGCCAGCGGTCGGCCGGCAAACAGGGTGCTGCCGATTCGCGGTTTCTCGCCGCTCCAGTCGGCCTGCAGCATGAAGATGCCGTCATGCGGCGCGCGCAACTCCAGCGCATCGAGATCATCGCGTTTTTGCTGCGCCTGGACTTCCAGGGTGTTGCGTTTGGCGTCGAGCACCGCCAGTTCGGTCTTGCCGCGCTCGCTGGTCTGGCCCTGACGCCACTGCAGCACATCCTGCTTGGTGCCGAGGTACGCCTTGTTCTGCACGGCATCCAGCACCTTGTTGCGTGCCAATGCATCCAGATCGGCATTGGCATAGCGGTTGGCGATCGCCAGCTGGTAGGCCACGTTGGCCAGGCTGACCTGCAATTGGCCGCGTTCCTGGGCCAATTGTGCTTCCTTGCCCAGGTGCGCCAGGGTATTGCGCTTCAGGTCGATCTCGGCCTGCGCCAGGTCCTGCTTGCTGCGCGTGGCGGAAAAACGCGCCACCACTTCACCCTTGTCGACTTCGCTGCCGTCGGGTTTCAGCCACACCAGTTGCCGCTGGCTCCATTGGCGTCCGGGCACCATCAACGGTGTGGACTGGGTTGCCTGCAGGTTGCCCCTGACCTGGATGTCCAGCATCAGGGGGCCGGCCTGAACCACCAGGTTGGCGGGCTGATCGGCAATCTCGCCGCTGCATCCGGCCAACACGGACAGCAGCAGCAAACATGACAACAGAGACAGGCATCGCTTCATGTTGCTTGCTCCTCCGCCGGTCGGATGGTGACCTGGACCGGCTGACCGGGCTTCAGGCCTTGCATCGCGGATTCATCCAGGCTGATGTCCAGGTCGATCACGGGGATGGGTTCGGCGCGTGACTTACTGTGCACGCTGCGGCCAATGGCATGGATGCGGCCGTCGATCTGGCGCGAGATGCCGCCGGACAGCGTCACCTTGACGGGCTGCCCCACATGCACGTGCGTCAGGTCATGCTCGGGCAGGCTGGCATGCACGGCCAGGGTGTCCATGTCCGGAATGTCGGCGATGGCCCGACCGCGCCACACCGACGAGCCGGTGTCGATCTTCTCGCCGCTCCACTCGCTGCGATGCAACAGAATGCCGGAGCGTGGCGCGTTCAACGTCAGCTTGGCAACGGACTCGGTCAGCCGGGTGACTTCATGCTGCGCCAGGCGCACCTCGATCGTGGCCTGCTGTTGTTGCGCCTGGCGATAGCGTGCGGCGATGGTGCTGCGCTTGCGGGTCAACTTCAGCACTCCGGCCGCACGCTCGCGGTCGATGACCAGCTTCTTGTATTCGATGCCGGGCACGTATTGCTGTGGTTGCTGAGCCTTGCGCCGCGCCTTTTCGGCTTCGGCTTCGGCTTCGGCCAGCGTCACGCGTGCTTCCTTGGCCTTTTGTGCCAGGTCCAGCTCCAGCTTCTCCAGTGAGCGTTTCTGCTCCTTCAGCTTGGCTTTGCTGGATGGCAATTCCTCGGCCACGTCGCCGGCCGCAAAGGTGACGATGGGCTGGCCCTTGCTGACCTCGATGCCGTCACCGGCCATGCGCGTGATGGTCATGCGCCACATGCCGGGGATCTGCGGTGGCGTGATCCTGACGCTGCTGCGGGCATAGATCTCCCCGCTGGCATGCAACACCTCGCGGGCCACGGGTGCGGCCTCGAGTACCTTGGCGTCAAGATTGGTGTCAACCCGCACACTCATGCCCGGCAGCAGATCCAGCGCATCCATGCCATGCGCGCCCTGGATATCCAGCTGGAAATAGCGCCCGCCGCCCCATTCACGCCGCTGTTGTGCCACGCCGCTGATGGCCGTGACGGTGCCTTTCACGGACGAGCTTGGCAGGGCGTCGAAATGCAAGTTCACCTGCTGGCCGACATGCACCTCGTCACGATCCGACTCCAGCAACCAGGCCTCGACGGCATAGTGCCCGCCGGGCTTGACGATCTCGCCCACCTCGGTGCCGGGCCGCGCGTTCGAACCCTGGTCGTAGCGGCCCTCCTCGCTGCCACGGATGAAGCCGTGTACCACGGTGCCGTCCTGGCCGGCGTAAACGGTTGCCACATCCACCTGATCCTGGTTGAAGTCCAGCTGCAGGGTCAGTTTCCGTATCGTCAGCTCGCCATCCTTCTCCTGCCGTGCCACCGCGGCACGCGCGTCCGCAAGCTCGCGCTCGGCCACTTGCACGGCACGCTTGGCACTGGTCCAGGTTCCCTGGTAACGATCGTAGTCGATGGCGGCAATGAGCTTTGCGGGAATGGCTGCGTCCACGGCTGCCGTCTTCGCGGCCGCACGCGCGTTCACCAGGGCAATCTGCGCATCCAGTTCGGCCAGTTGCAAGCGTGCCAGCTCGGCCGCATTCTTGCTGTTGGCCCGTTCGATCTTGTCCTTCAAACCCTGCAACTGGGCGGCCGCTGCTCCGGCGTCGATGCGCAACACCGGATCGCCCTTGTTCACCGTTGCCCCGTCTTCGACGTAAAAGCGCAATACCACCGGCGAGCTCAAGGCCGGCGGCACCAGGATGGCCTCGGCGCCCAGCGAGCGCACGCTGCCGGTCAACACCACCGCCGGAGCCGACGAGCAGAAGACCAGCATGACGGCTGGCAGGAGCCTGGCGATGAGCCTACCCATGGGCCACCTCCGCCTGGCTGTCGTGTTCGATCCTGCCGTCACGGATGTGGATTTGCCGCTCGGCGTGCATGGCCGTGTCCCGGTCGTGCGTGACCATGATGATGGTCTGGCCCTCGGCGTGAATCTCGTCAATCAACTCCAGCACGGCCGCAGCACTTTTCGAGTCCAGGTTGCCGGTCGGCTCGTCGGCCAGCAGCACGGCCGGGCGCATCACCAGCGCGCGGGCGATGGCCACGCGTTGCACCTGGCCGCCGGACAGCTGGCCGGGCCGGTGGTCCAGGCGCTCACCGAGGCCCATGCGCCCGAGCAGCTGGCGTGCATGCGCTTCCAGACCGGGGATGTCGCCGCGCAGGAAGCGCCGCGGCAACAGCACGTTCTCCATCACCGTCAGGCGCGGCAGCAGGTGAAAGGACTGGAACACGAAACCGATGCGCCGGTTGCGAAATTCGCTGGCTTGTTCGTCGTCAAACGTGGACACGTCCGTTCCGTCCAGCCAGTAATGGCCGCTGTCCGGCCGGTCCAGCACGCCGAGGATGTTGAGCAGCGTGGACTTGCCCGAGCCGGATGGCCCGACGACCGCCATGAACTGCCCGGCCGGCACGGTCAGGCTCACGCCATCCAGGGCACGAACGGTCTGTCCGCCGACATGATAATGCCGGCAAATGTCATCAAGCTGGACCACGATTCACCATGCAGCAATGCAATCAAGATAAAGACGCGCTGAATACGGCAAAGTTCCATGGCGCGCACAATTTCCGGACATGCCGGGCCAACATCATGACCACTGAGTGCTGCGTGCACCAGAGCCGAAAGTCATGGATTGATGCCGTTGACTCAAACCGGATCGTGGCTGCAATCGGCAACGGCGACCGGTCTTGAAGCGACTGCGGGTTTCAATTGCGGGGTGGTTGCCGCTACCATGCATCGCTCATTCATTTCCTGAACCTTGCCGGAACCCGGCCATTGATCGCGTTCGGACGGCAATTCTGCCGGTGTCGCAACGTGTCGCCGGATGCCAAGTTTCGGCTCGTCCGTGTTGCGCGGACCACAACCCGGAGCCCTGCGGCGTGCTTGTTGGCAGCCGTCACCGGAAACCGCGCGAAGGCTTTCGCAACGTATCCAGATGATGCGTCCCCAAGCCCGCGGATCGGCATTGTCGCAGCAGCGCTCGCCCATGTGGCGGGCTCACCGGTGCGCTCCGGGCATCATCAACAAGGGAGAACATCTATGGCGATTGGCGTATGGATCAGTCTGGGCCTGTACTTTGCATTGATGCTGGCAATCGGCGCCTATGCCTGGCGCAAGGCTACCTCGTCTTCGGAGGGCTACCTGCTGGGCGAGCGCGGCCTCGGTCCTGCGGTCACGGCGTTGTCGGCCGGTGCCTCGGACATGAGCGGCTGGCTGCTGCTGGGCTTGCCGGGGGCGCTTTTCATTTCCGGCATCAGCGAGTCGTGGATCGGCATCGGCCTGTGGTGCGGTGCGCTGGTGAACTGGCTGGTGGTAGCCCCGCGGTTGCGGGAACAGACCGAGCGCTACAACAACTCGCTGACCATCCCGGCTTTCCTGGCCAACCGCTTCCCGACGCGCAGCATGACCCTGCGCACGGTGTCGGCCATCGTGGTGGTGGTGTTCTTCGCGGTGTACACAGCCTCCGGGCTGGTGGCCGGCGGCAAGCTGTTCGAGACCGCCTTTCACGGCCTGTTCCAGTTCGGCGGGCTCAGCGAATACCAGACCGGCATCTGCTTGACGCTGATCATCGTGCTGATCTACACCTCGATCGGCGGCTTCCTCGCCGTCAGCCTGACGGACTTCGTGCAGGGCTGCATCATGATGCTGGCGCTGGTGATCATGCCGCTGGTGATCCTCTACGGGCACGGCGGCGAAGGGCTTTCCGGCGCCGCCGAGACGCTTTCCGGCATGGCCACGGCCGATGGCTATCTCAACTGGGTGCACGGCGTCGGCCTGATCGGCTGGCTGTCGGCGGTCACCTGGGGGCTGGGCTACTTCGGCCAGCCGCACATCATCGTGCGCTTCATGGCCATCCGCTCGGTCAAGGACGTGCCCATGGCCCGCAATATCGGCATAGGCTGGATGTTCATCTCGGTGGTCGGCTCCATCGGCGTCGGGCTGCTGGGCCGCGCCTACGCCATCCGCAACGGCCTTGACGTCAGCGACCCGGAGACGATCTTCATCATCCTGGCCGAGTTGCTGTTCAA
This sequence comes from uncultured Rhodanobacteraceae bacterium, assembly GCA_964583865.1. Taxonomy (GTDB): domain Bacteria; phylum Pseudomonadota; class Gammaproteobacteria; order Xanthomonadales; family Rhodanobacteraceae; genus DASSBG01. Next base: position 11,814 of record CAZOXZ010000001.1, read on the forward strand.
CCCGTTCGTGACCGGCTTTCTGTATGCCGCGCTGCTGGCTGCCGTGATGAGCACGATCTCCAGCCAGCTGCTGGTGTCATCCTCCTCGCTGACCGAAGATTTTTACCGCCTGTTCCTGAATCGGAAAGCCAGCGAAAAGCAATGCGTGCGGGTGGGCCGCATCAGCGTGGTGGCTGTGGGCCTGGTCGCTGCCTTCATCGCTCGCAACCCGGATTCAGAAGTGCTGGCGCTGGTGAGCCATGCCTGGGCCGGCTTTGGCGCCGCCTTCGGCCCGCTCATCGTCCTGTCGCTGATCTGGCCGCGCATGTCCGGCACCGGTGCGGTGGCGGGACTGGTTTCCGGCGCGGCCACGGTGATCCTGTGGATCGCCATGGGCTGGAACGAGTCCTTCCTGGGCGGTGCCGGCGTGTACGAAATCATTCCCGGCTTCATCGTCTCCTGGCTGGCCATTTATGTCGTCAGCCTGATGACGCAGTCCGCCGGCGAGTTTCGCGCCATCGAAGCAGAATAGGGCCATGCGGCGCTATCATGGACGACGCCCCGGCGCCGGGGCGTTGTCCATCACGAGCGCCTGCCATGTCTCTTTGTCCACGCCTGCATTCCATCGCCCCGCTTGTGGCCGCATCACTGGCCTTGTTTTTGGCCGGCTGCGCCGGACCAGGAACCCGCCCCACCACGGTGCCGGTCGGCAGCACGGCAAAGCTGACGCTGCTGGAAACCACCGACATCCATGCGCATGTCCTCGGTTTCGACTATTACCGCCTGCAAGACGACCCGCACGTGGGCCTGTCGCGCGCCGCGACGCTCATCGAAAAGGCCCGCAAGCGCTACACCAACACCCTGCTGTTCGATGCCGGCGATACCATCCAGGGCTCGGTGCTGGCCGACTACCAGGCGCTGGTGAACCCGGTGGACTGCGACGAGGAGCTGGCGGTGTTCAAGGTCATGGACGCCATCGGCTACGATGGCGGCACGGCCGGCAATCATGAGTTCAACTACGGCCTGAAATTCCTGTCGCAGGTGACCGGCACGCCGATGCATATTGCCGGCATGCCGTTGCTGGAATGCCACGGACCGGACTATCCCATCGTCTTGGCGAACGTGTTCTCGCTGGAAACCGGCAAGCCGATCTTTCGGCCCTGGGCCATCATCCACAGCACCATCCGGGCGACCACACCGGATGGGCGCTCGGTCGAGGCACCCTTGTCCATCGGTCTGATCGGCTTCACGCCGCCGCGCATCATGGAGTGGGACGAGCAGACCCTCAAAGGCAAGGTGCGCGTCATGGGCCTGGTCGAGGCAGCCGAGAAATACCTGCCCGAGATCGAAGCGCAACGGCCGGACCTCATCATCGGCATCGTCCACGGCGGCATCACGCGCGGCAAGTACACCTCCGAGAAGGTCAACGCCGTGCAATACCTGGCCAAGGTACCGGGCTTTGACGCCCTGATGATGGGCCACCAGCACACGGTGTTCCCCGGGCCGCGCTTTGACGACCTGCCCGGCATCGACGACGAGCGAGGCACGGTGCATGGCGTGCCGGCTGTGATGGGCGGCTTTTTCGGCAAGGACATCGGCCTGGTGCACCTCGAGCTGGCCTTCCGCGATGGCCAGTGGCATTCCGATGCCGCCGCCGCGCACAGCGAGACCTGGCCGATCTGCCCCGAGCGTGACCAGTGCGTGCCGGCGGATCCGTCCGTTGCCGCCATGGTGGCCAAGGTGCAGCAAGGCGCCGTGGCCTACGTCAACACGCCCATCGGCGCGACCAGTTTCCGCATGTCCAGCTACTTTGCCGACCTCGGCGACATGACAGCCGTGGCCGCGGTCAATGCGGCCCAGCGCGCGCGCGTGACGCAGGCCATCGCCGACAGCCACCCGGAGTTGGTCGGCATCCCGGTGCTGTCGGCCGCCGCGGCCTTCCGCACGGGCTTTGCCGGCCCGGACGACTACACCGACGTGCCCGCCGGCAAGCTCAGCATCCGCAATGCCGCGGATCTGTACTACTACCCGAACACGCTGGCGGCGGTAAAGATCGACGGCGCCGGCCTGAAAGCCTGGCTGGAACGCGCCGCCGGGCGCTTCAACCGCATCGATCCGCACAATCCCGAGCCGCAAGCGCTGATCAGCAAGCGCTTCCCGGGCTACAACTTCGACCAACTGGCCGGCGCCGGGCTGCACTACGTCATCGACGTCAGCAAGCCACGCGGCCAGCGCATTATCGCGCTGACTCTGGACGGTCAGCCGGTGCAACCGGACCAGGCCTTCATCGTCGCCACCAACAACTACCGCGCCAGTGGCGGCGGCGGTTTCCCGGGCATGGACGGCAGTCGCACGGTGCTGGCACCGGAGATCGAGAACCGCCAGGTGCTGATCAACTGGCTGCGCGCCGCGCCGACGCTGGAAAAAAAGGACTTCGTGCTCGACTCCTGGGATTTCGCGCCGCTGGACACGGCCGGGCCGGTGACCATCACCAGCGCCAGCGGCAAGCTCGACGTGGCCCGCATGGACGGCCTGGACAACATCCGCCTGCTGCAGCACAACGGCGACGGCACCAGCACCTATGCGGTGGACTTGTCGAAGCCGGAATGAGGGCCGTCAGGCGCGTGCGACCTGCAGCCCGGCGGCCGACTGGCTGACAGGCATCAACTCCAGGCGATTGACGTTGAGATGCCCCGGCAGGTTGGCGATCCACCACACCGTGTCGGCAATATCCGTGGCGGTGATGGGGTCGGTGCCGGCGTAAAGCTTGTCCGAAGCGGCCCGGTCGCCGCCGGTGCGCACCAGCGTGAACTCGGTTTCGGCCATGCCGGGCTCGATGTTGCTGACGCGCACGCCGGTGCCGTGCAGGTCCACCCGCAGGTTGGCCGAGAACTGCGCCACGAAGGCCTTGGTGGCACCGTAGACGTTGCCGCCCGGATACGGGTAGCTGCCCGAAATGGAGCCGATGTTGACGATGGCGCCGCGCCGCTCAATGAGGCGCGGCAGCAGCAGCCGCGTCAGCCGTACCAGCGCGCTGACGTTGGTGTCGATCATCTGCTGCCACTGGTCGATGTCGCTTTCTTGCGCCGGGACGGTACCCAGCGCCAGACCGGCGTTGTTGACCAGCAAGTCGATGCCGGCAAAGTCCGCCGGCAAGGCGTCAACGACATCGGCCATGGCCACGGCATCGCGCATGTCGAAGACCGCCGCGTGGATCCGGTCCGTGCCGAAGCGCTGCTGCAAGGCCGTCAGACGTTCGGCACGGCGGGCACAGGCCACCACGCGCCAGCCCTCGCTGGCAAAACGTTCGGCCATGGCCGCACCGAAGCCGGCACTGGCACCGGTGATGAAAACCGTCTTCATCGCATCATTCCTTCAGCGCTAGCGCCTTGATGCCGGCTTGCTGCAAACGGTTGCGCGTCTCTTCCAGCGCCGCGGCATCGTCGAACGGGCCCAGGCGGACACGGTGCCAGGTCTGGCCGTCGATAGTGACATCCCGGACCTGCGAGGAGTAGCCCAGCAAGGCGAGCCGCGCTTTCAGCTTGTTGGCGTCACTGCTGCTGGGAAAGGAACCGGCCTGCAACACGTAGCTGCCACTGTCGGTCGACTTCGACTTGTCGCCGGCCGCCGTGGGCTGGCCAACGTCGTCCCGGGCCGGGTGGGCCTCGGGGATCACCACGCGCCGTTCTGGCAGTTCGGTATAAAAGCCCCAGGATTCCTTGTCCGGCTCGGCAGCAATACCAGGCTTGCTGGGCGCTGGCACCGTGGCATCGGGCTGCGGCGTGGGGCCGTCCGGGTCGCGCAAGGTGGGCGCATAGCCGGCCAGGAACACCCAGCTGGCCAGAATCACGCCCAGAACCACGCCCAGCAGCAGCCAGGCCCAGGCCGGGACGCGCGGTTGATTCCCGCGTACCGCCTGCTTGCGTTTCTTCCCTGCCACTACACGTCCTCCGTTCGTTCTGCCATGCGCTGCGGCGCGTCCAGACCCAGCAGGGCCAGGCCGTTGGCCAGCACCTGACGCGTCGCCAGTGCCAGGTACAGGCGGGCGTTGCGCACGGTCGCATCGGCGACCAGAAAATGCTGGCTGTTGTAATAGCTGTGCAGCTCGCCCGCCACATCGCGCAGGTATTGTGCCACGGCGTGCGGCTCAAGACGCTCGGCGGCTGCCGCCAGCATCTCCGGGTAGCGCGACAAGGTCACCATCAAGGTTCGCGCATGCGGGTCTTCCAGCTGGTCCAGAGCCGCCCGACCGGCCGCTTCGTCAAAGGTCAGGCCTTGCGCCTCCAGTTTCTCCATCACCGAACACAACCGCGCATGGGCGTACTGGATGTAGTACACCGGGTTGTCGTTGGACTGCGAACGCGCCAGGTCGATGTCGAAGACGATCTGCGAGTCGGCCTTGCGCTCGACCAGGAAATAGCGCGTGGCATCGCGCCCGACCTCGTCGATGAGATCGCGCAAGGTGAGGTAACTGCCGGCACGCTTGGACAGCTTCACTTCCTCGCCGCCGCGGGTGACGGTGACCATCTGGTGCAGCACATACTCCGGCCAGCCGGCCGGGATGCCGACGTCCAGCGCCTGCAGCCCCGCGCGCACGCGCGCCAGCGAGCCGTGGTGATCCGAACCCAACTCGGTGATGGCACGCACATAGCCGCGCTGCCACTTGCTCCAGTGGTAGGCCACATCCGGCACGAAGTAGGTGAAATGGCCGTCCGACTTGCGCATCACGCGGTCCTTGTCGTCGCCGAAGTCGGTGCTGCGCAGCCACAAGGCACCGTCCTCCTCGTAGCTGTGGCCACGCTCGGCGAGCTCGGCCACGGTATTGTCCACCATGCCATCGGCATACAGCGAGGACTCCAGAAAGTACACGTCGAAGCCGACGCCGAAGGCCTTCAGATCGCCGTCCTGCTCCTCGCGCAACACGGCCACGGCGAAGCGGCGAATGCCGTCCAGGTCATCCACCTGGCCGGTGGCGGTGACGGTGCCGCTGTCGGTCTCGACGCTGTCGCCGTCCATCCAGCGGCGCGCCACCTCCTTGATGTACTCGCCACGGTAGCCATCGGCCGGCCAATCCGGGTCATCGGGACCCAGGCCGCGAGCACGCGCCTGCACCGACAAGGCCAGGTTGTCGATCTGCGCGCCGGCATCGTTGTAGTAGTACTCGCGGCGCACATCCCAGCCCGTCGCCTCCAGCAGAGCACTGATGCAGTCGCCGAGAATGGCCGCACGGCCGTGGCCGACATGCAGCGGCCCGGTTGGATTGGCCGAGACGAACTCCACGCCCACGGTCACGCCCTGGCCGGCGTTGTTGCGGCCGTAGGCTTCGCCCATCTCGACGATGCGCTCCAGCTCGGCATGCCAAGCCGCCGGCGTCAGGAACAGGTTGATGAACCCCGGCCCCGCGACCTCGACCTTGTTCACCATGTCGCTGGCGGGCAGGGCCGCGATGATGGCCTCGGCCAGCTGGCGCGGGTTGCGTCGCGCGCTGCGAGCCAGCAGCATGGCGACATTGCAGGCAAAATCACCGTGTTCCGGCGAGCGCGTGCGCTCGAGAACGTAGTCGGGGATGGCATCGCGTTCCAGCGTGCCGTCGGCCACCAGTTGGTCGAGCGCCTGATTGACGAGGGCGTACAGTTGTTCCTTCATGACAGTTCGGGGCGGATCGGGCCCGGTATCGTACCAGCGTTGGCCTGTACCACAAGCGGGCAACGCTGCGCCATGGCTTGCGAAAGGCCTGCGTCGGCACCATCTGCAGAGGCATGAGCAAGATGTATTTCGACCTCGACCCGACCGCGGTGAACCGTGCCAGCATCGCCGACGATCGCCGTCGCTGGCGTTTTGCCTTCATGTGGACGGGCGGCTTCGTGCTGTTGCTGTGGCTGATCCTGGCCGTACAGGCTGCCACCGGCTTCAATCCGGGCGCGCTGGGTGTGCGCCCGCGCACACTCTCGGGCTTGATCGGCATCCTCACCGCCCCGCTGGTCCATTCCGGCTTCGCTCACCTGTTCGCCAACACCTCCGCGCTGCTGGTGCTGGGCGTACTGGCTTTCCGGCTGTACCCGCGCGCCATCCGCTACGGCCTGCCCATCATCTGGCTGGGCTCCGGCACCCTGGTGTGGCTGCTGGCGCGGCCGGCGGCCCACATCGGCGCCAGCGGCATCACCCACGGCCTGATGTTCTTCATCTTCGCCATGGGCCTGCTGCGCCACGAACGCCTGGCCATCCTGGCCTCGATGGTGGTGTTCTTCCTGTACGGCTCGATGATCTACGGCGTCCTGCCACAGGACCCGAGCATCTCCTTCGAGTACCACCTGTTCGGCTCCCTTTGCGGCCTGCTGGCCGCGATGGGCCTGTCACGCATGGACCCGCTGCCGCCGCGCAAGAAATACAGCTGGGACCACGAAGACGAGGAAGACGAAGACGACCCGGACTTCCAGCCCATCGACTGGGCCGTGGATGATGAGGACAGGCCGTAGGGTGGGAGCGGGGATGGAGCAGGAAGCAGGGAATGGGGAATCGGGAATCGGGAATAGGGAACAGGGAATAGGGAATAGGGAATAGGGAATCGGTGCCGGATCCGCGCTGCGCGCTTGATCCGGCCTACGTCAAGCTACCGGGCACCCCGTAGGCCCGCTCAAGGAGCGCAGCGACGGAGCGGGCATTTGGGTCGGGAATCGGGATCCGCGACCCGAACAAGCGCAACTACAACGCGTGATGTCCGATGTCGCCGCGGCAGAAGGCGCCTTCAAAGCTGATTTCGCTGGCGGCTTCGTAGGCTTTGTGCTTGGCTCCGGCGAGGGTTTCATCCAGGGCACAGACGCACAGGACGCGGCCGCCGGCGGTGACCACCTGGCCATCGTCGGCGAGGCGGGTGCCGGCGTGGAAGACTTTCACGTGCGGGGCTTCGGCGCGTTCCAGGCCGGCAATCGGCAGGCCCTTGCGCACGCGGCCCGGGTAGCCGCCCGAGCACAGCACCACGCCCAGGGCCGCGCGCGGATCCCAGTGGGTCGTGGCTGCATCCAGCTCGCGGTCCAGGGCTGCCTCGATCAGGTCGGCGAGGTCGGACTCCAGGCGCAGCAGCAAGGGCTGGGTTTCCGGGTCACCCATGCGCACGTTGAACTCCACCACGTGAGGGTTGCCGGCAGCATCGATCATCAGGCCGGCGTACAGGAAGCCGATGAAGGGCGTGCCGTCCGCCGCCATGCCGTCCAGCACCGGCTGGATGACACGCGCCATGATGCGCTGCTCGACATCGGCATCGACACACGGGGCCGGGGAAATGGCGCCCATGCCGCCGGTGTTGGGACCGATGTCACCGGCGTCACGACGCTTGTGGTCCTGGCTGGAAGCCAGCGGCAGGGCGTGCTTGCCGTCGGCCAAAACAATGAAGCTGGCTTCTTCGCCCTCGAGGAAGGCCTCGATGACAATCTCGCGCGAGGCCTCGCCGAAAGCCCGGCTGCCCAGCATGTCCCGCACTGCCTGCTCGGCTTCGGCCACGGTCTGGGCCACGATCACGCCCTTGCCGCCGGCCAGACCATCGGCCTTGATGACGATGGGTGCGCCCTGCTTGCGCACATGCGCCAGCGCCGGCTCGATCTCGCGGAACACGGCATGGCGGGCGGTCGGGATGCCGTGGCGAGCCATGAAATCCTTGGCGAAGGCCTTGGAGCCTTCCAGTTGTGCGGGGATGGCGCGCGGGCCGAAGCAGCGCAGGCCTGCAGCCGCAAATCGGTCCACCAGCCCGGCCACCAGCGGTGCTTCAGGGCCGACCACGGTAAACATCGGTGCTTCGTCCTGCGCCAGTTGCAGCAACCCGTTGATGTCGTCGGCAGCCACGGCCACGTTGCGCACATCGGGCTCGGCAGCCGTGCCGGCATTGCCCGGCGCCACCAGGACCTCGTCGATGCGCGACGAGCGGGCGAGTTTCCAGGCCAGAGCGTGTTCACGGCCACCGCCGCCGATGACCAGTACTTTGCGTTGGGACATGTCAGGACTCCAGTTCTGCCAGCGCCTGCAACAAGGCGGCACGCGGCAATTTGCCCACGGCGTTGCGCGGCAGATTGCCGACACGATGCAGCCGACGCGGCAGGAAGGCCGGGTCGATCTGCCGCCTGAGAGCGGCGAGAATATCAGCTTCGGCCAGCCGCGGCGCCACCACCAGGGCAGCCAGGCGCCGGGTGCGCTGGCCGGGCCGTGCATCGAGCTGGAACATCACGCCATCGACGACGCCCTCGATGGCCTTCAGACGTCGTGTCAGATCGTTCAGGGAGGCACGCTTGCCGGCAATTTCCACCTGGTCGGCATGGCGGCCGCAAAGACGGAAGTGCCGCGCATCGGGTTGTTCCACGAGGTCCGCCAACAGCATGTCTTCAGGCAACCAGTCCGCCCTGACGAGGCTGCCGTCGTCCCGTGCCACCAACGCGACGCCCTCGTGCAGCGTCCACACATCGCCGCGTACCGGCTGACGGTGGGCGATGATGCAGGTCTCGGTGGCACCGAAGAACTCGATGACGGGCGCGCCGCAGCGGCGTTCGGCGCGCTCGGCCAGATCGACCGGCAACGGCGCCGTGGCACTGGCGATGCCGGCCATGGGCGGCAGCTCCAGGCCCGCATCCAGCAGGCTGGCCAGGTGCAGCGGCGTGGTCACCAGCAGGCGCGGCGCCGGCACCGCTTCAAGTGCCGCAACAATGTCGGCCGGGTACAGCGGCACATCGCAGGCCACGGCCAAGGGGCCGCCCAATGGCAACAGCAGGGCCATTTCCACGCCGTACATGTGCTGCGGCGGCACCGTGGGCACGATGTTGAACGGCCCGCCCGTGGCCTGCATCAACACGGCCATGTTGCGCTCGTTGCTGGCCTGGAATTGACCCCAGAGCTTGCGGTGGGCGCTGGGCTGGCCGGTGGAACCGGAGGTGTGGCCGATGATGACGCATTGGTCGATCGGGATCATGGGCACGGTCTGGTCGTGCCCGGCGCCCGACGGCGGCAGACGCAGGCAGTCCATGCCCGGATCGGGATCATCATGCCCGACGACCACCGTGCTGCCCGGATGGGGGGCCCGCACTTCGGCCACGGCCTGCGGCGCCCGCGAGGGCGGCAACAGGCTGCACTGGCCGGCGGTGGCGGCAGCGGCAAAGGCCACGGTGAAGTCGTAGCGCTGCCGGCACAGGTTCACCACGGGTGCCGTGGGCGACAGCGCCGCGCGTGCCTGGGCCACGTCGGCCAGAAACGTCGAGTGCAGGACCGGCTCGCCATCACGCCAGAACAAGGGCCGCAGCGCGTCACCGGCAACCAGCAATGGCAGGGATTCGGCGGACAAGAAAAGCTCCCGGAGTCAGTCGCGAATGATAGCGCCGCTCACGGCATCGCGTATGGTCGTCGGTCGCGCCTGGTCGCCCAGCGGGCCGTCGATGATGGCGCCCAGAGCGTTGCCGAATTGCCGGCGCACCTCGACAGCCGAGCGTGCCGGCAGCTGGCCGTGGCGATTGGCACTCGTGGACACCAGGGCACCACCGAAGGCACGACAAAGGCTGGAGGCCAGAGGATGCGCCGTCACGCGCAAGGCAATGCCCGGATGCTTGCCTGACAGCCACGCCGGCACGTTGCCGGCGCGCGGAAAGATCCAGGTATACGGCCCCGGCCAGGTCGCGCGGATATCGGCCAGACGGCCGGCATCCACGGACGTGGTGTCGATGAATGATTCAATCTGGCCGTAGTCGGCGGCTATCAGCAGCACGCCGTGATCCAGGGGCCGCGCCTTCAGCGCCACCAGCCGGTGAAAGGCGGTCTCGTCATGCGGATCGCAGCTCAACCCGTAGACGGCCTCGGTCGGGCAGGCCACCACGCCACCGTGGCGCAGTGCCTCGGCGGCCAGCTGAATGAGCGACAGGTTCATGCCCGGCGCTCAGAACGGTGCATCGTCGGCGTCCGTACTGGTCGCCTTGCCGCTGGGCGCTTTTCGCGCGGCTTTCTTCGTGGCGGTCTTCTTGCTGGCAGATTTTTTCGTGGCAGCCTTTTTTGCCGCCGTCTTGCGCGTCTTCTTTGTCGCGGCCTTCTTCGTGGCCGACTTCTTCGCCGTGGACTTCTTCGCCGTGGATTTCTTCGCAGCGGCCTTCTTCGTGGCCGTCTTCTTGCGCGCCCCGCGACGCTTGCGTTCGGGCGCGGCCGCGATCAGCTCCTTGCATTCTTCGTGCGTCAGCGACTCGGGCTCGCGCTCCTTGGGCATCTTGGCATTCTTGTTGCCGTCGGTAATGTACGGCCCCCAGCGTCCCTTGAGGATCTGGATGCCGTCGTCGAACTCCTTGATGATGCGATTGGCCAGGTACTCGCGTTTTTCCTGCAACAGCTGGCGTGCGCGTGCCAGATCAACGGTGTAAGGATCGTCCTCGCCTTTTTTCAGCGAGGCGAACAGGTCACCTTCACGCACGTAGGGGCCGAAGCGGCCAATGGCGGCCTTGATCATCTCGCCGGACTCGCCCAGCCCCAGCTCACGCGGCAACTTGAACAGGTCCAGCGCCTGCTCCAGGGTGATGGTGTGCATCGACTGGCCCGGCAGCAGGCTGGCGTAGGTCGGCTTGTCGCCGTCATCGCGCTCGCCGATTTGCGCGAACGGGCCGTAGGGCCCCAGGCGCACGGCCACCGGCTTGCCGCTCTTGGGATCGGTGCCCAGCTTGCGCGCACCGGTGGCCTCGCTGCGCTCGACGGTTTCCAGCTTCTCGTCCACCAGGTGCTTGAACGGCTCCCAGAAGCCTTCCAGCAAGGGCACCCATTCCTTTTCGCCACGACTGATGGCATCGAGCTGGTCTTCCAGACGCGCGGTAAATTCGTAGTCCACGTACTGGGTGAAGTGCGTGGTCAGGAACATGCTCACCGCGCGGCCCACGTCGGTGGGATGGAAACGCCGGCTTTCCAGGGTGACGTACTCGCGATTCAGCAGCACGCGAATGATGGAAGCGTAGGTGGAAGGACGGCCGATGCCGTATTCCTCCATGGTCTTCACCAGGCTGGCCTCGGAGTAGCGCGGCGGCGGCTCGGTGAAATGCTGGTCGGCGAGGATGTCGGTCAAGGGCAGCTTTTCGCCTTCTTCCAGCGACGGCAGACGCTTGTCGTCATCTTCCTTTTTCTTGCGGTTCTCGTTGCCTTCCTCGTACACGGCCAGGAAGCCGGGATCGACGATGGTGGTTAAGGTGGCGCGGAAACTGGAATCGCCCACGGGAAAGTCCACGGCCACGGTGCTAAGGGTGGCGTGGATCATCTGGCAGGCCACGGCGCGCTTCCAGATCAACTCGTACAGGCGCTGCTGATCGCGCTCAAGGTACTTGTTCACGTCCGCCGGCCGGCGCAGGGCCGAAGTCGGGCGGATGGCCTCGTGGGCCTCCTGGGCATTCTTGGACTTGGTCTTGTAGACCTGCGGCTTGTCCGGCACGGCCTTGTCGCCGTAGTCCTCACTGATCAATTGCCGCAACTCGGCCACGGCGTCCTGCGACAGGGCAGTGGCGTCCGTACGCATGTAGGAAATCAGGCCGACGGTGCCTTCCCCGCCCAGGGCCACGCCTTCGTACAGGCCCTGCGCCACGCGCATGGTGCGGCTGGTGGAAAACCCCAGCTTGCGCGAGGCTTCCTGCTGCAGCGTGGACGTGGTGAACGGTGGCGCCGGGCGGCGACGACGCTGCTTGTGCGTGATCTCGCCCACCTGGAGTTCGCCCGCGGCGGCGTCCAGCAAGGCCTGACGCACAGCCGCGGCGCGCTCGCCGTCAGTGATGTCGAACTGCTCGAATTTCTTGCCGTCCAGTTGCGTCAGGCGGGCACGAAAATCGCCCTTGGGATGCTTCAGGTCGGCCTCGATGGTCCAGTATTCACGCGCCTGGAACGCTTCGATCTCCGCTTCGCGCTCGCAGATCATGCGCAAGGCAGGCGTCTGCACCCGGCCGGCTGACAGGCCGCGACGCACCTTGCGCCACAGAACCGGCGACAGGTTGAAACCGACGAGGTAATCCAGCGCCCGACGCGCCTGCTGGGCATCGACCAGGTCGCCGGACAGCTCGCGCGGCTGGTCCACGGCGGCCTTGATGGCGCGCGGCGTGATCTCGGAAAAGACCACACGATGCATCTCCTTGTCATCGACCAGGCCGCGGTCGGCGAGGATCTTGCTGATATGCCAGCTGATGGCTTCGCCCTCGCGGTCCAGGTCGGTGGCCAGGTAAATGGCCTCGGCCTTCTTTGCCGCCCTGGCGATGGCATCGACGTGCTTTTCGTTGCGCTCGATCAACTCGTAGTTCATGGCAAAGCCATGCTCGGTGTCGACGGCGCCTTCCTTGGGTCTGAGGTCACGCACATGGCCATAGGACGCCAGCACCTCGAAGTCGTTTCCGAGGTACTTCTTGATCGTCTTGGCCTTGGCAGGCGATTCAACAATGAGCAGGTTTTTGGCCATCGGGCAGGTTCTTGTCGCGAGTTGAAGGATGAATCAGGCTTGAATCGGCCTATTAGTTGGAAACACAGCCGGCGCCGACTGTCAAGCTTGCGTTTTGTCGGGCGGTCGATGAAGGCGCTGGAAACGCCCTCCGGGAAGGCTGGCCACGTGGCCGGCAAGTTCGAGCTCCAGCAGCGCGGATGATACCCCCGCAGCCGGCATCCGGGTACGCTCTGCCAGCTCATCCAGCGAGGCCGGCGCCTCCCCGAGCGCGTTCAGCACCGGCGCCAGGGCCGCATCCACCGGCGTGGTATCGTCCGCGCCGGACATTTGTTGCAGCCGTTCGCCAAGCTCGCGGCCAAAGCGTTGTGCCGGGCCGGCCAGCAGGTCGCGAACCTCACGTGGGTGCTCGACGAGCGCCGCTCCGTCGCGGATCAGCTTGTGGCAACCCTGCTTGGTCGGAAGGTGGATCGAGCCCGGCACGGCCATGACCTCGCGACCCTGTTCGGAAGCCAGGCGCGCGGTGATCAGGGAACCGGACCGCAGGCCGGCCTCGATGACAAGCGTGCCCAGGCTGAGACCGGAAATGATGCGGTTGCGACGCGGAAAGTTGCGTGCGTGCGGCGGCGTGCCCAGTGGAAACTCGCTCACCAGCGCGCCCTCGGCGACAATGTCACGGGCTAGGGCCTCGTGCTTGCGCGGGTACAGCCGGTCCACGCCGGTGCCCAGCACGGCCACGGTGCGGCCTCCGGCATCGAGGGCGGCCCGATGGGCGGCGCCATCCACACCGTCAGCCAGACCGCTGGTGATCACCAGACCCGCCGCAGCCAGCTGCGCGGCAAAGTCACGACTGTCAGCCAGGCCCTGCGGCGAGGCGTTGCGCGAACCCACAATCGCCAGTTGCGGCTGCAGCAACAGGTCGGGATTGCCAATGACAAACAGCGCCACCGGCACCGAATCCACGTTCTCCAGTTGCGGTGGAAAATCATCATCCACGAACCGCAAAAAATGGTGCTCGGGTGCTTCCAGCCAGGCGATATCGGCCGCCAGCAGATCCTCGTCCGGTGCTGCCAGCCATTCGCGGGTAGCAGGCTTCAAGATGTACTCGCGCACCAGTGCAGCCAGCGGATGTGCCAGGACATCGCACGCCTTGCCGTCATGCGCCAGCAACATCTGGCGCAGCGTGGCCGGGCCCAGATGCGGTGCACGCAACAAGGTCAACCAGGCTTTCAACTCACTGTTGTTGTTCCCCATCGGCTGCCGTCCCCATCCACGAGACAAAAACGCGCGGCCGAGGCCGCGCGCCATGACAACGCCGCAACGCGACCGGCTTACTCCGGCATCCGCAGACGGTCGCCCAGCTGCACCGGACGGATGCCGTCCATGATCAGACCGTAGCTGACCTCGTCAAACGTGCGGAACACCATGACATGACCGACGTACTCTTCGGGCAGCTGCACCTTGTCCGCGAACAGGCGGCTGTTGGAAGTCATCTCGTCGTTGATCACCGCGCCCGGCTGGAAGACCGTGTATGTGTTGCCGTTGGCCACGCCGTCGCTGCTGCCAGCCGACAAGGCCACGACCTGCATGCTGCCGGCCGAATCGATGGCATCGGCGAAGGCAATCACGCGCATGTCGTCCGGCACACTGGCGGGTGCATGCGGGAAGTAGGTGGCATCGTAGGGCGCATCATCCATCGGCAACAGGCGGTCACCGGCACGGATTTCACGGCTGGAAGAGTGGATCAGTACCGTGGCCGGGTCACCAGTGCGCTGCACCCGGACCTCGCCGACAACCTGAACTTCGATGCCCAGCGGATCACCCTTGCCAAAGTGACCATCCCCACGCGTGAATTCCTTCCACGGGCCACGCACCATGGCGACATTGCTGTCCAGCACGTGGGCGACCTTCTCGAAATCACCATCATCGCGCGAGCCGAAACTGCGGAAGGCGTGCGTCGGTCGCACGATGGCCAGATGTTGCCCCGGCTGCGCGTCAAGATTGCGAATATAGGCAAACTGACCCGGCGTGCCACGCAGGCGGTTGTCCTCGAAGGCCACCACGTACGGTGCCTCCTCAAGCTGGTCGGCATCCATGACGCGGTAATCCTTGAGGAAGGACTTGATCGCGTGCAACGGCACCGGCGGAATGGGATCAAGATCCGACTCGCGCACGCCCGGCGTCAGCTTGACATAAAAGCCGTCGCCCTTGGCGCCTTCGGCCGTGCCTCCGGCCCCGGCATACGACAGGTTCAACACATCACCGGGATAAATCAGGTGCGGGTTGACCACCTGCGGATTGGCGCGCCAGATCTCCGGCCACAGCCACGGCTCCTGCAAAAATTTCGCCGAGATATCCCACAAGGTATCGCCCTTCTGGACGACATAGGTATCCGGATGATCGGCTTGCAACGTGGGCGTGGCAGCGAAGACAACAAGGCTGGCCAGCAGACCGGCTGAAAATCCAAGTAGTTTCTTAAGCATGGCAGGTAATCCCCAGAATCCGATAGGATTTTGCTTGAGTGTACCGGAAAAACGGTTCAAGACAAACGATTGTGACAGGCCGTATTCGGCAAAAGCCCCCCGGAAACCTTACAATAAATCGTATCGGGCTTGTTTTCCGCGAATTTGCCCGCAGTTTTGTATGCAACCGACTTGTGCGCTGCAAAATCCGTCGCACACACCCTTGACGAGGCCTTGTGGCATGAGTTTGCTGAAGATTCTCGAGTTTCCCGATCCACGTCTGCGCACCCGCGCCGCCGAGGTCACCCACTTTGACGATGACCTGGCGACCTTGGCCGACGACATGCTCGAAACCATGTACGCCGCCTCCGGCATCGGCCTGGCGGCAACCCAGGTGGACGTGCACCAACGCATGCTGGTGCTTGATGTATCCGAGAGCGGCACCGAGCCAATGACGTTCGTCAACCCCGTCATCAAGCAGCAAAGTGACGAATGCGGCGTGCATCAGGAGGGCTGCCTGTCCGTGCCGGGCATTTATGCCGACGTCAAGCGCGCGGCCAGCATCGTGGTCGAGGCGCAGGACGTGCGCGGCGAGGCATTCACCCTGGAAGCCGAGGGCCTGCTGGCCGTGTGCATCCAGCATGAAATGGACCACCTCATCGGCAAGCTGTTCGTGGATTACCTGTCGCCGTTGAAACGGCAGATGGTGCGGCGCAAGCTGAACAAGCGCCACCGCCAGGACGCATCCGTCCAGGTTGCCGGTGCCTGAGTGAGCCTGCGCCTGGTCTTTGCCGGTACGCCGGACTTCGCCCTGCCCAGCCTGGAAGCCTGCCTGGCCTCGGCTTTCGAGGTCGTGTCGGTTTACACCCAGCCGGATCGGCGCAGCGGGCGCGGTCGCAAGCAGCAATTCAGCCCGGTCAAGCAGGCTGCCCTGGCCGCCGGTGTTCCGGTGGCTCAGCCACGCAGTCTGAAAACACCCGAGGCCCGGGATGAACTGCGCCAGCTGGCACCGGATCTCATGGTGGTGGTGGCCTACGGCCAGATCCTGCCGCAGGCGGTGCTGGATATCCCCACGCATGGCTGCTGGAACGTGCACGCCAGCCTGCTGCCACGCTGGCGCGGCGCGGCGCCCATCCAGCGCGCCATCGCCGCCGGCGACGAGACCACCGGCGTGGCATTGATGCAGCTGGAAGCCGGCCTCGACACCGGCCCGGTGCTGCTGCAGGAAGCGATTGACATCAGCGCCGATGACACCGGCGGCAGCCTGCACGACCGCCTCGCGCGACTGGGTGGTGATGTCCTGGCACATGGTCTGGCGCAGCTCGCCGCAGGCCAGCCACCACAGGCCACGCCGCAGGCGGATGAAGGCGTCACCTACGCTCGCAAGCTGGATAAAAGCGAAGCCGTACTCGACCTCGACCGACCCGCAGCCGAGCTGGCACGGCTGGTACGCGCCTTCAATCCCTGGCCCGTGGCTGAAACGCGGCTCGCGGGCGAGCGCCTGCGCGTGTACGCGGCCGACGCGCGCACGCGCGAAGCCGACGCCCGACCCGGCGACATCCTGGCTGCCGACGCCGAGGGGATCGATCTCGCCTGCGGCGAGGGCATCCTTCGGCTCACCCAGGTGCAACGCGATGGCGGTCGACCCATGGCCGTGCGCGACTACCTCAACGCGAGGCCGGAGCTTCGCCAGGCGACCGCATGAGATTGTTCATTTGTCTTCTGTGCCGAGAAGAAATGAACAAATCAAACAAATCAAACGACCATGGCCAACCACCCACGCGCAGCAAACCCGACGAAAAAGTCGTCCTCTGACACCCGCGCTGTGGCAGCGAAGATCCTGGCGGATGTCGCGCTGGACGGTGCGTCGCTGCGCGAAGCCCTGGCGCGTGGGCTGCCGCAGGTTGGCGAAGCACGTGACCGGGCCTTCGTGACCGCACTGGTCAACGAAGGCGCGCGCTGGTGGCTGCGCTTCAACCCGGCGCTGGACCGCATGATGGACCGGCCCTTGCCGCGCAAGCTCGGCCAGGTGCGCGCGCTGCTGGTGCTGGGTCTGGTGCAACTGGAAGTGCTTGAAGTCGCGCCGCACGCGGCCGTGGCCGCCACGGTCGACGGCGTGCGCGCGCTTGGCCACAAGCGCATGGCCGGGTTGTGCAATGCCGTGCTGCGGCGCTGGCAGCGCGAGCGCGAAACGCGGCTACGCGAGCTGGATGCCGACGCGGTCACGCGCGAGGCCTGGCCGCGCTGGCTGCTGGACCAGATCCGTGCCGACTGGCCGCAAGAGGCCGACGCCATTGTCGCCGCCTGCCGCCAGGCGCCACCGCCCGTGCTGCGGGTAAACCGGCGACGCTCGACCCGGAACGAACTGCAGACCCGGCTGGCCGAAGCCGGCATCGAAACCGCCACCGTGGACGGCCTGCCGGATGCCCTGCGGTTGCAACAGCACGGCGACATCACGGCCATGCCAGGCTTTGCCGAAGGCGCCTTCTCGGTGCAGGACGGCGCCGCCCAGTGGGCCGTCGATGCACTTGCTGCCGAAGCCGGCCAGCGCGTACTGGATGCCTGCGCCGCCCCTGGCGGCAAGGCTGCGCACCTGCTGGAACGGCACGACATCAAGCTTGTGGCGCTGGACGTGGACAAACGTCGCATCGAGCGTATGCACCAGAATTTCGACCGCCTGGGCCTGACGGCACAACTGGCGACAGGTGACGCCGCCCGGCCCGACGACTGGTGGGATGGCCAGCCCTTCGACCGCATCCTGCTGGACGCGCCCTGCTCGGCCACCGGCATCATCCGGCGACATCCCGACATCAAGCTGCATCGCCGGGCCAGCGACATCAGGACACTGGCCACCACCCAGCTCGGCCTGCTGGAATCGCTGTGGCCGCTGCTGGCGCCGGGCGGCCGGCTGTTGTAGGTCACCTGCTCCATCTTGCGTGCTGAGAACGAGGCCGTCGTTGCGCGATTCGCGGCGGGCCGCGATGATGTGCGCAGCGTTGCATGGCAGGCAGCAGGCCGCCCGGCGGGTGCCGGACGCCAGTTGCTGCCCGGAGTGGATGGTTTCGATGGGATGTTCTATGCCCTTGTGGACAAGCAGGCGATGGCTTCCGGCACTGCTGCTGGCGCTGCTGCTGACGGCGTGCCGCAGCACTGAACCCGCCCCGGAGCTGGCCATCGACTATGCCCGTCTGGCGGGCAGCGGAACCGCGCCGGAGCTGCGTCTGGGGCTGGACTTCCGTCCGGGCGCGACGCAGCTGGCGGCGCTGGACCACGGCGTGCCCCTGGACCTTGAGGTGGCTGTGCGCGGTGCCCGTGGCGAGACCACCGTGAGCCTGGGCCTGCGCTATTTTCCGCTCAGTCGGCGCTACCGCCTGCACAGCGATGCAGGCATCGATCGCAGTTTTGCCCTGCGGCCCTACCTGCTGGATGCCCTGGGCAGCCTGCGTCTGCCACTGGCGCACAATCCCTGCCAAGCCGGCACGGCCTGCCGCGTCGAGGTGACCCTGGATCGATCCCACCTGCCCGGCGCCCTGCGCCTGACCGCCTTCCTGCAACCGGGCTGGCACCTGCCGCCGGCCCTGGCCGACATCAAGGCCGGCTCATGAGGCGGCGCTGGCGCATCGCGGCATGGCTGGTGGTGGTGCTGGCCCTGTACGCCGTGGCCGTGCTGCTGGCGCTGGACGTGGTCCGCGAAAAGCCGTTTCTCGGTCATTGGTATGTTGCACTTGCCGGTGGTGCGGCCATTGCGCTGGTGTTGCTGGTGCTGGTCATCGCGCGCGCGCTGTGGCGTGTACGCCAACGCGCCCGGCAAGGCCTGCCCGGTGCCCGCCTGACGAAGCGGCTGGTGGCGCGCTTTGCCCTGATCGCGGTGCCGCCAGCACTGGTGGTGTATGCCTTTTCGTTGAACTTTCTGCTGCTGACGGTGGATGCGTGGTTCAACGTCAACCTGGAGCGGGCGCTGGACGATTCGCTGCAGCTCAGCCGCCTGTACGTTGATCGTGAACTGGCCGACGCGCGCGTCCAGAGCCGCACAGTGGCACAAGAGCTGGCTGGCGTGCCCGACGCCCGCCTGCAGCAAGTCCTCGGCAACGCCCTGGATCACATGGATGCCCTGCAACTGGCGGTGCTGTCCGCACGTGGCCGCAGCCTGGCGCTGGCCAGCGCCGACCCGCGCCTGCTGCAAGCGCCAAGGCCCGGCGCGGCCATGCTGACGCAGCTGCGCAACGAAGGCCATTACGCCGCCGCCGAACCGCTGGACAACCGCTTGCTGCTGCGCGTGCTGCTGCCGGTGCCACGCGCCGGCCATGGGCACGCCTACCTGCAGGCGCTGTATCCCTTGCCCGAGGCCGTCACCACGCTGACCCACAGTGTCGAGAGCGCCCATTTCGACTTCCAACGCCTGAAATTCCTGCGCGGCGCCTTGAAACTGGCCTTCACGTTGATCCTGACCTTCGTCGTGCTGCTGTCCCTGCTGGCCGCCCTGCTGGCTGCCGTCAGCGTGGCTCGGCGCCTGCTGGCGCCCCTGGGCGAGTTGGCCACGGCCACGCGCACGCTGGCCGAGGGCAGCTACGACATTAACCTGAAACCCGGGGCCGACGACGAACTCGGCTTTCTCAGCGAGTCCTTCCGCGACATGACCGGCCGCCTGTGCGAAGCCGATGCCGAAGCCCGCGCCAGCGCTGCCGAGATCGAGCGCCAACGCAGCTACCTCGACACCGTGCTGGAACACCTTTCCGCCGGCGTCCTGGGCGTGGCTGCCGACGGCGTACTGCAAAAAGCCAACCGTGCAGCCGGGATCATCCTCGATGGCGATCCATCCGCCTGGCGCGGCCATGCCGTGGATGAACTGGTGACGCGCGAAACACGACTGGCGCCCTTGCTGGAATCCATCCACCGACACCAGCGCGAAGGCCAACGCGAATGGCACGAGGAAGTGCGCCTGCGCGATGCCGCCGGCGAGGTGCGCATCCTCATGGTGCGCGGCAGCGTGCTGGGCGGCAACGCCGGCGGCATGGTCGTGGTCTTCGACGACCTCACCGAACTGAACCGCGCCCAGCGCGACAGCGCCTGGGCCGAAGTCGCCCAGCGCCTGGCGCACGAGGTGAAAAACCCGCTGACGCCTATCCAGCTCTCCGCCGAACGCATGCAGCACCGCCTGGCCGGCAAGCTGGACGAACGCGACGCCGGCCTGGTGCAACGCGCCACGACCACCATCGTCAACCAGGTCGACGCCCTGAAACGCCTGGTCAACGACTTCAGCGACTACGCCCGCACGCCGAAGCTGGCCGCCGAACCCTTGGCGCCGGAGCAGGTGCTGCGTGAGGTCCTGGATCTGCACGACAACGACCCGGCCATCCACGTCACGGCCCGGCTGGACGCCGGCAAGGCCCGCATCATGGCCGACCCCGGCAAACTGCGCCAGCTGCTCCACAACCTCATCCGCAACGCCCGCGAAGCCGTGCCCGAAGGCGACCTCGAGCTCGACATCGACTCCCGCATCGACAACAGCCAATGGCAGCTGCGCGTCGCCGACAACGGCAAGGGCCTGCCCGAAGGTTTCGACCAAAGCTGGTTCGAACCCTACGTCACCACCAAGGCCGAAGGCAGCGGCCTGGGCCTCGCCGTGGTGAAGAAGATCTGCGAAGAACACGGCGGCCACATCCGCGCCCGCAACCGCGACAACGGCGGGGCCGAATTCACCGTCACCTGGCCGGTGGTGTGAAAGCCGGGAATGGGGAGCAGGGAATCGGGAATAGGGAGCCGGGAATCGGGAATCGGAGACCGGGGACCGTAGGTCGGGACCGGCGAAGACGGACCCGACATCGAACACGACAGACAAACCGTCGATCTGGACAGGTGTAAAAGCCGGGAGCCGGGAATGGTGGGCGAAACACCGTCATTCCGGACGGCCGGCAGGCCGATCCGGAATCCAGCGCCTTTCCAAATATGAACGACCCGCCCGGCCCGAAAGTCACTGGGTTTGCTCGCACCATCCCGGTGCTCGGCCTTCGGGCCATTGGCACGCCGATGTCCACCTTCGGCATCCATGCCTTCGGTATCGGGTTCCGGCTGCAAAGAACCGCAGCCGGCCCCGGAACGACGGATCACGTGACAACCACACACCGCCACGCCGTGACAAACGCAGCGATTGACCGAATCCTGGCCGAGGCCTTGCACATGCCGGGAATGGAAGATATCGAGTTCGATCCACCCGAGATCGACTTCAATCTGAAAACCCCGGATTTCGACTGAGATTGTCCGGGTATGTACCTGCTCGATACCAACGTCGTTTCGGAGCTGCACAAAACCATTCGCGGCGAAGGCGACGCACAGGTCGCAGCATGGTTGGCGCAGGTCGAGTTGGCCGCCTGCTGGTTGTCAGTCATCACGTTGATGGAACTGGAAATCGAGGTGCTGCGCATGGAGCGGCGCGATGCCGCACAAGGCCGCGTGCTGCGGACATGGCTTGAGTCGCGCATCGTGCCCAGGTTCTCCGGCCGCGTGCTTGACATTGACGCGGCGACTGCGCGTCGCTGCGCCGTGCTGCACGTGCCCGATCGTCAGCCAGAGCGCGACGCCATGATTGCAGCAACCGCGCTGATGCACGGCATGACCATGGTGACCCGCAACGTCGCAGACTTTGAGGCAACCGGCGTGCTGGTGTTCAATCCGTGGCAATACCGCGCCGCCCACGAAGCCGAACGGGGTTACGCCGCCGATGCATGAGTTGCCCTGAACGCACCGCATGTAACACAAATGCGCTACATTGCTGCCATGCCCTTGAGATGCCGGAGCCTGCCATGAGCACCACCACCATCTGCCTGCCGGACGAACTCAAGGCCCGCGTGGCCGCCATGGCGAAGGAAACCGGCACCACGGCACACGGTTTCATGCTGGAAGCCATTGCCGAAAAAACCGACGCGGCCGAACGGCGCGCTGACTTTCACGCTGAAGCCGAGCGGTGCTGAGCCACGTTCCCGGAAAATTGCGAAAGCATCCAGTGGGATGACATAGACCGCTATCTCGAAGCGCGCCTGGCGGGCAAGTCGGCCAAACGACCATCGGCGCGCAAATTGGATCGCGCCAGGTGACACACATCGAGGTGTCGCCCGAAGTGTCCGACGAACTGGCGCGCATTGCCGATCGCCGGCAACAACATGAATCAGAGCAGGCCGGGGCACCCAGCACCGAGATCATCCGCGCCATTGAGGTTCTGGCCGACAACCCTTGCATCGGCCGCCCGATTGCCGCCGACATGCACGAGCTGGCAATCGGCCGCAGCGCACACGGCCATGCTGCGTTGTACCGGCATGTCGCGGTGGCGGATACGGTGTTCGTGCTGGCGATTCGGGCGCAATCCGAGGCCAGTCACGCACCGCTGCAACAACCGTGATCGATGCAGGTAGCACCGCAACTCTGGTAATGTGGGCTTGTGGGTTTTCGCGGAATGCTGACATGAGTCGCCTGACCATCGACATCACGGTCGAACAGCACCAGACACTCAAGGCGCTGGCTGGCCTGCAAGGCAAGACCATCAAGCAGTACACGCTGGAGCGCCTGTTCCCGACGAGCGATGAACCGGCTTGGCAAGAACTCCGGGCCCTGCTGCGTACGCGTGTGGAAGCGGGGCTCGCCGGCGACCTGTCAAACAAGAGCGTGCGCGACATCGTCGACGAAGAACTGGGTCCGGTCACGGGTGAATGAACCCGTCTACCTCCTCACGCAGGCGGCGGAAACGGATTTGCGCGACATCATCCGCTACACGCGTCGTGAATGGGGTGACGCACAGGTACGTCGCTACATCAGGCGCCTGGAGAGCTGCATGCAGCGCCTCGCAAGCGGTGAAACGCCATTCACGGACATGAGCAAGTTTCATCCCGGCTTGCGCATGCTGCTTTGCCAGCATCACTACCTTTTCTGCCTCCCGCACACGCCAGGTCCTGCCCTGATTGTCGCCCTTCTGCATGAACGCATGGACCTGATCACGCGGCCGGCAAGCGGTTGTAAGCCCGCGAGGTGATTTGCTCGGGCCGCATCCTGCCCGGCGAAACCACGGACCCCGCGACCTCGATACATCGTCACCCCGGACGGAGCGAGGCGATTCGTCATTCCGGACGGCTGGCAGGCTGATCCGGGGTCCAGCGCCTTTGTGCCACTGCAATCACCACCTCATGCCCCGCAACCGCGATAATGGCCGCTTTCAAGCCGGCAACGCGGCCCCATCATGACCGACAACCACACCACGCTTCCCCTGAGCCCGGAGCAACGCCGGCAACTGTGGTACCTGCTGGGTTTTGCCTTGCTGCTGCTGGGTATCGGCATTGGCCTGCGTGATCCCTGGCCCTCGGACGAGCCGCGTTTTGCTCTGGTAGCGCACTGGATGGTCGAGCGCGGCCAGTGGCTCTTCCCGCACCGCGGCCACGAGTTGTACCCGGACAAACCGCCGTTGTTCATGTGGCTGCAGGCGGTGTTCTACCTGGTGACGCGAACCTGGCGACTGGCTTTCATGCTCCCCTCGCTGTTGTCCGGCCTGCTGTGCGTGGGCCTGGTTTACGATCTTGGCCGGCGCTTGTGGGATCACCGCAGCGGGCTGCTGGCCTCGCTGCTGATGCTGGTCACGGTGCAGTTCAGCTGGCAGTTCCGCCATGCCCAGATCGACCCGCTGGTGGTGGCCTGGATTACGCTGGCCAACTACGGCCTGCTGCGCCACATGCTGCTGGGCCCCGCCTGGCGCTGGTATTTCCTCGGCTGCTTTGCCGCCGGGCTGGGTGTCATCACCAAGGGCGTGGGTGTGTTGGCGCTGTTCATGCTGTTGCCGTATGCCTTTGCCCGCCTGCGCCACTGGCCGGAGCTGCCGCACGCACGCGGTGCCCTGCGCTGGCTGGCCGGTTTCGGCTTTTTCCTGCTGGCCATTGCCTTGTGGCTGGGGCCGATGCTGTGGCGTGCACATGCTCTGGGCGACGCCGCGCATGCGGCCTACGTGCAGAACATCCTGTTCGGCCAGACGGTCCACCGCTACGCCGACTTCGCCGGGCATCAGCGCCCGTGGTGGTATTTCGGCCAGGTGATCGCTCTGAACTGGCTGCCGTTGTCGCTGCTGCTGCCCTGGGCCGTGCCGGCCTGGTGGCGCCGGCTGCGGGCGCATGATGCCCGGGTGCTGCTGCCACTGGCCTGGGTGGTGCTGGTGGTGCTGTTCTTCTCGCTGAGCTCCGGCAAGCGCGGCGTCTACATCCTGCCGGCCCTGCCGATGGCGGCCCTGACCCTGGCGCCGCTGCTGGCCGAGCTGCACCAACGCCTGGGCGTGCGCGTCGCCGTGCTGCTGTTGACCCTGGTCCTGTCCCTGACACTCACGGGCGCCGGCATCACTGGCCTTGTGAGCCACGCCGATTGGGCCGCGCGCATCGAGGCCAGCATCAGCCCGGCGATCTGGTACCTGCCACTGGCCACCGGCGTCGTCGGGCTGGTGGCCGTGGCCTGGACTCGCATCAAGCGCGCGCCCCTGGGCTGGGTGCTGTTCGTCAGCTTCCTGTGGGCGTCACTGGGCCTGTACGGCTATCCGCTGCTGAACGGCGACCGCTCGGCCGCCGAGATCATGCAGGAAGCCCGCGAAAAAGTCGGCCCCGATGTCACCTTGGGCCTGGTGGCTTGGAAGGAGCAGAACCTCCTGCAAGCCCGCGGCCCGGTCACCGAATTCGGCTTCCTGAAACCCTGGCAGGAGCAATACACCGAAGCCGTCGCCTGGCTGAAAGCCGACCCGGCCAGCAGGCGCCTTTTCATCCGCGAAGCGGCCATGGGCGAATGCGTGCGTCGAGATGAAGCCATCCAACTCGATCGCGCCAACCGCCGCGACTGGTGGCTGGTCCCGGCCCGCGCCATCATCCCCAACTGCGTGCCGGCCAAAGTGCCAGGGCACTGAAAAAATGTTCTGACATCCCGGTTGGTGACGCCATCGGTGTCATCACGCAGCGGTGTCGATATCCCAGCCGGGGAAAACCAGGACCGCCGGGTGACACCGCAATGCGGTCGCCAGGGCTTTGGCGCGCTCCACGCCAAGATTGGTGCGGCCGGTTTCAATGCTGGAAATCGTGGGTTGTGGAATACCACAAAGTGCCGCCAATTGGCTCTGGCTCAGCTCCTGCAGTTCGCGGATGATGCGCGCCGATTCGCCCGGCGTCACCTCGATGCGTTTTTTTGCCGGGATTGCTTCGCTCATGTCATTTTCTCCGATAGTCATGTGGCGTCACGCGCAGGACGAGAACGGTCATCACTCCGGAGTCCACGGAGTACACCACGCGCCACTGCTTGTTGAGACGGGATGAGCGGCACCCGTTCCACTGGCCGGACAGGGCTTCGTCGTGAAAACCCTTGTGCGGTCCGTACCCGTCATGGTTCCTCACCCTTTTGCAGCAGGTACAGCTTGACGTATTTGCGGCGCACGTATTCCATGCGCGTGAGGGCGTAGACGAGGCCGCGCCAGCCGTCCAGAAAGCCGGCGCGCAGGAAGTAGCCGCGGGTGAAGCGCCAGGCGGGACTCAGGAGAATGCGGGCGATGCTGCTGCGCTTGCCGCGGGCGTGGTCGTGGCGGGCCATCATGTCGGCGTAGCGTTCCTGCTTGCGCATTTGCTCGGCGAAAGAACGGTAGGGATGGTGTTCGAGGTCGCCATCGAGGGTGGCCACGGGGCCGTCGACGCTGACCGCTTCGTGGATTTCGCGCTGGCCGCGCCAGCCGCCCCGGCGGCGGTCGAACAGGCGCAGCACGCGGTCGGGGTAGGCGTTGCCATGACGCAGAAAGGCGCCGAAGTACTCGGAGCAACGGGCAAAGCGGTAGCCGGCGGCAGCATCAAAGCCCCTCGCTCGGGCGGCTTCGATGGATGCCCGCAGGGCCGGGGTGATGCGCTCGTCGGCGTCCAGGCACAGCACCCAGTCGTGGTGGGCTTGTTGCACGGCAAAGTCTTTCTGGCTGCGGAAACCGTCGAAGGGCCGCTCCAGAACCCGCGCACCGGCCTCGCGCGCGATGGCCTGGGTGTCATCCTCGGAGCCGGAGTCCACCACCACGATGTCGTCGCAAAAATCCAGCGACGCCAGGCAGTCGCCGATGCGGTCGGCCTCGTTGTAGGTGATGATGCAGGCCGAGATGGCGGGCGCGTCAAAGCTCATGGCGGGTCGCGGGTGAAAAGGGCAGCATACATGCGCGGGCGGTCACGCTACCATGGCGACTTTCCCTTCTGCCCAAGCCATGGCCAGCCTGCTTTTTGCTACTGAACTGTACGGCCTGCCCATCCTGCGCCCGCTGGGCGCCACTTCGGGCACCGGCGCATTCTGCACATCGGGTCGACCGGTACCCTTCAACAAACCGAACGTCACCGAATCGAGCTGGTCGAGCTGGTCGAGCTGGTCGAGCTGCCAAGGCTACCGGACCTGGCTCACTCCGCGAAGACAGGGTGTCGCACTTCAGAGTGGAATCCGCCGTCAAAGATCACATTCGCATCATGCGCCCCGATCTCGCCGGTCGGCAGTACTTCGGCTTGCCGGTGGTCGGGTTTGCCGCCACGCGCTATGTCAACGGCAATGCCGGCGGCACGGGTGTGCTTGGCACCTACAGCTTCGACTCGGACTTTCGTCGTGGTCAGCGAGCTTGCGCCAGGGACGGCGTGGTGGGCGCCTGCCCCTGAATACCGCCGCGCATCAGGTAACCACGGACGAGCCGCCACGCCGGGCTGAGCAAGATTTGCAGCATCGCCGGCGTGGCGTCGTCCCAGGAGCCTGGGCGGTAGGAACCATGTGAGCGAGGCACAGCCATTTTGAGGGCGATTTTTCGACCCTCTGAGGCGAATGCTGGTTGCTATTCAACGAAAATGGGCGGGAAATCGGGCCAAAAGGGCGCAGCCGCAACCGCTTGTGTTGCGGCTGCCCTGGCTCCCAGGAGCCTGGGCAGCATACACGCGCGGGCGGTCACGCTACCATGGCGACTTTCCCTTTTGCCTGAGCCATGGCCAGCCTGCTTTTTGCCACTGAACTGTACGGTCTGCCCATCCTGCGCCCGCTGGCGGCGGCCTTGCGCGCGCGCGGCGAGCAGGTGGTCTGGCTGGTGCCTGATGCCGTGGCCGGGCGGCTTCGCGATGACGAGACGCGCGTGCATGACCGCGCCGCCGTGCAGGCGCTGGCGCCGCAGGCGGTGTACTGCGCGGCCAACTGGGTGTCGCCGGCGCTGCCGGGCACCAAGGTGCAGCTTTTTCATGGTTTCAATGCCGAGAAGCGTCCGCCCGGCCGCGGGCATTTCCGCCTGCGCGGTTTTTTCGACCTGTACTGCACCCAGGGGCCGGCGACGACGGCGCCTTTCCGCGAGCTGGCCGCCCGCGAGGGCTATTTTGCCGTCGAGGAAACCGGCTGGCCCAAGCTGGACCCGCTGTTTGGCCCGCCGAGCGCACAAAGCGGGGCCTGGCGCGAAGCGGCCGGCGAGCGGCCCTGCGTGCTGTATGCCTCGACCTTCACGCCGACATTGAGTTCGGCGCCGGCCATGCGCCAGCCGCTGGAGGAACTGGTGGCGCGTGGCGACCGCTTCTGGCTGCTGACGCTGCATCCGAAATCCGACGAGACCCTGTTTCGCAGCTATCGTGCGCTGGCCGAAAAGTATCCGCGCAACGCACGTTTTGTCGATTCCGAAGCCCTGCTGGACCTGCTGCAGGCTGCCGATGCGCTGGTCTGCGACACCTCCTCGGTGGTGGACGAGATGGCCGTGCAGCTGAAGCCCGTGGTCACGGTGCGCAACCGCGTGCCGCGAGATTTTCTGCTGGATGTGGTCGATCCGGGCGAGGTCGACGCGGCGCTGACGCGGGCATTGCAGCATCCGCCCGAGCTGATGGCGCACATCCGCGCCCATGCCGAAGCCATTCATCCGTACCGCGACGGCCGCTCCAGCGAGCGGGTGCTGGCAGCAGTGGACAAACTGGCCGCCGGCGGCTTCGGCCCGCTGCGGCGCAAACCGGCCAACCTGTGGCGTCGCTGGCAGGCACGTGGCCGCCTGCGGGCCATGCTGCCCGGGGACGCAGGCTGATGTGCGGCCTGGCCGGCCTGCTGCTGCCCACGCCACGGCAGGACGAGGCGGCGTTGCGGGCGCACGCGGTCGCGATGGCCGATGCGCTGACACACCGCGGGCCGGACGATGCCGGTTCCTGGGTTGATGCCGCGGCCGGCATCGCCTTGGCGCACCGGCGCCTGGCCATCGTCGATCTCAGCACCCACGGCCACCAGCCCATGGTTTCGGCCGACAGCCGCTACGCGCTGGCCTACAACGGCGAGATCTACAACACGGCCGAGCTGTGCCGTGCCTTCGACATCGATGGCGAGGCGCTTGAAGGCCATTCGGACACCGAGGTGCTGCTGGCGGCCATTGCCACGGTCGGCCTGGAGCATGCGCTGCAAGTCGCCAATGGCATGTACGCGCTGGCGCTCTGGGACCGGCACGAGCGCTGCCTGTGGCTGGCGCGCGACCGCGTCGGCAAGAAGCCGCTGTACTACGGCTGGGCGGGCGACACGCTGGTGTTCGGCTCGGAGCTGAAAGCGCTGTGGCGCCACCCGGCCTTCGACAACGATGTTGATCCGGCTGCGCTGGCCTTGCTGTTGCGCCTGGACTACATTCCGGCGCCGCATTGCATCCATCGCCATGCCTTCAAGATGCAACCGGGTTGCCTGTTGCGGCTGGATGCCGCGGCGGTGGCGGCCGGCGCGGCGGCGCACGACCCACAGGACGCCCAGCAACGCTTCTGGGATGCCCGCCAGCGCATGCGCGCCGCATTGGCCAAGCCCTTCGCGGGCGATGTAACTGCGGCCGAAGACGCCCTGGATCAGGCCCTGCGCCAAGCGGTCACCCGGCGCATGGTGGCTGACGTGCC
Source organism: uncultured Rhodanobacteraceae bacterium (assembly GCA_964583865.1). GTDB lineage: Bacteria > Pseudomonadota > Gammaproteobacteria > Xanthomonadales > Rhodanobacteraceae > DASSBG01. The sequence goes on from CAZOXZ010000001.1 coordinate 40,559, forward strand.
GGTGGGCGTGTTCCTTTCCGGCGGCACGGATTCGTCCACCGTCACAGCCATGATGCAGGCGCAAAGCAGCCGGCCGGTGGCGAGCTTCAGCATCGGCTTCGAGGGCTCGCATCACGACGAAGCGCCGCTTGCGCGCGAGGTCGCCGGGCATCTCGGCACCGACCACACCGAGCTTTATGTCAGCGGTCGTGATGCCCTGGCCGTGGTGCCGCGCCTGCCGGAAATTTTTGACGAACCTTTTGCCGATGCCTCGGCGGTGCCGACCACGCTCCTGGCCCAACTGGCACGGCGCGATGTCACCGTGGCCCTGTCCGGCGATGGCGGCGACGAGCTGTTCTTAGGCTACAAGCGCTACCGCCGTGCGCTTCGCAACTGGAACACCCTGCGCCGCCTGCCGCTGGGCCTGCGAAAAGTGCTGGCCGGCCCGAATCCCGGCGAGGCCGCACGCATGGGCGGCCTGGCGGCTTTGCGGGCGGAGTTGCCGGCAGCCGGCATCGGCGCGGTGTACCGCAACCGCGTCACGCGCTGGCGCCGACCGGAAGCCCTGCTGCAGGGCACCTCCGGCCCCGCCTGTGCCTACGACAACGCGGATCTCCTGGACGGTAGCGACGCGGCCGCCGCCATGATGCTGGCCGATTTCCTCAGCTACCTGCCGGATGACCTGTTGTGCAAGGTCGATCGCACCACCATGGCCGTGAGCCTGGAAGCACGCACGCCGCTGCTGGACTGGCAAGTGGTGGAGCTGGCCTGGTCGCTGCCACAGGCCCTGAAGTGGCATGAAGGCACCAGCAAGTACCTGCTGAAGCGTGTGCTGCAGCGCTACCTGCCAGCGGGCATGGTGCACCGGCCCAAACGCGGCTTCGGCGCGCCGGTGTCGGCCTGGCTGCGCGGCGATCTGCACGACTGGGCCGGCGACCTGCTGGCCGCCGACCGCCTGCATGCCGACGGCTTTCTGGATGCCAACACCATCGGGCAGGTCTGGCACGCCTTCGATGCCGGTGATCGCAAGTGGCACACGCACTTGTGGAACGTGCTGATGTTCCAGGCCTGGCTGGCGCACTGGCGCGCGTTCCGGGCCGGGCACAAGGTACACTGTGCCGCCCGGCCATGACTGGTTTGCCACCCTTGCACGTTCCGCGTCTGTCCTCGACCGCCCGACTTCTGTGGCCCTGGTTGCCGCTGTGGCTGCTGCTGGCGATGCTGGCCGTGTTTTCACACGGACCCATGCCGCTGTACTCGACGCGCACTTTGGCGGTGGCCTGGGAAATGTGGAGCCAGCACCAGTTCATCGTGCCGCACCTCAACGGCGTGCCCTACCCCGACAAGGTGCCGCTGCTGTACTGGCTGATCCATGCCGGCTGGTGGCTGACCGGCGTCAACAACATCTGGCCACGCCTGCTGGAAGTGCTGCTGGGCGCGACGACACTGGGCCTGGCGGCGACCTTGGCGCAGCGCCTGGCACCACGTCAACCGCAAGTGGCCCGCGCCAGCGGCTGGTTGCTGGCCTCGCTGGGTTATGCCTTCCTGTTCAGCCTGCAGATGATGTACGACGTGCTGCTGGCCGTGTGGGTGCTGGCGGCCCTGCTGAGCCTGACGCCACGCGATGGCCGCGGCCGGCCGCGCTTTGTCCTGTTTGGCCTGTGCATCGCGCTGGGTCTGCTGAGCAAGGGCCCGGTGATGCTGTTGCATGTGGCCTTTCCGTGGCTGCTGGGCCCCGTGTGGAGCGAGTGGGCCAGGCGCCATCGCAGTGCCTGGTACGGCTGGGGTGTTCTGGCCACGGTGGGCGGCCTGCTGCTGTTTGCAGCCTGGCTGTGGCCGGCAACGCAACTGGGCGGCGAAGCCTACACGCAGGCGTTGCTGTTCAAGCAAACCTCCGGCCGCATGGTCTCGGCCTTCGTGCATGTCCGGCCCTTGTGGTGGTACCTGCCGGTGCTGCTGGTGCTGTTTTTCCCGCTGTGCCTGTGGCCGCGCGTATGGTGGGCCGTGGGCACGATGCGCGCGCCGCTGGACCGGGCCACGCGCTTTGCCCTGTGCTGGGTGCTGCCGGTGTTGGCGTGTTTCTCGCTGATCAGCAGCAAGCAGATGTACTACCTGATCCCGGAACTGGGCGGGATGGCCATGCTGGTGGCCGTGGCGCTGGCGCGATTGCAGGATGCGCAACCGGCGTGGCAACCGCGCTGGCTGCGGCCCTGGCCGGCCGCGCTGCTGGCCTGGCTGGCCGGCAGCGGCATGCTGTTGTTGCCGGCACTGGTGGCTCATGGGCAGGTGCAGGATCACTGGTTCGTGGATCTCGCCAATGTCGGCTTGATCGGCGGGCTGGTGTTCATGCTGCTGGGCGTGCTGGTGGTCCTGCCCGGACGCCACGAATTGCAGCGCGTGGCCCTCGCCGGACTGGCCGGTGCCTTCGCCTGCCATGCCATGTTCACTCTGACCCAGTGGCAAAACTACGACATCCGGCCGACGGCGGAATTGGTATCACGCCTGCAGCAGCAAGGCCGGACGATCGCCAAACTGGGCACTGGCTACGAGGGCGAATACCACTTCCTCGGCCGGCTGCGACAGCCCGTGGTGCAGCTGCAGCCAGGACAGCTGGCCGCGTGGATCACGCAACATCCTCGTGGCATGGTGATCACCGATCCTGACAAGCTCGATGCCGCGGTATTGCGCTACGCGGTGCAAATCCAGCCGTTCCGCGGCGACTGGCTGGTGGTCTGGCGAGCATCGGTACTGGGGAAACTCCGGTCCGGCGACATGCCCGTCGTACCGGCACAACCGGCGAAGCGCGTGCCAGCGGGCTATTGGCGTTATCGGCAGGTACCATGACAGGCTGGACACAAGGAACGACGAGGTTGGCTGCATGAGCGCCGCACGCATTCTGGTGGTCGATGACGAGCCCGACATCCGGGCCCTGGTTGGCGACATCCTGTTGGACGAAGGCTATGCCGTGGAACAGGCGGCCGATGCCGAGGCGGCACGTGCGCTGCGCCGCGAATGGCAGCCCGATCTGGTGCTGCTGGACATCTGGATGCCGGGCGAAGATGGCATCAGCCTGCTGCGTGACTGGGTCGAGACCGGGCCGCTGGAAGCCGGCGTGGTGATGATGAGCGGCCACGGCAGCATCGAGACGGCCGTCGAAGCCACGCGGCTGGGTGCCTGGGACTTCATCGAGAAGCCCATCGCCCTGGCCAAGCTGCTGCTGACGGTGCAACGTGCGCTGGAGGCCGTGCAGCTCACCCGCCAGAACGCCAACCTGAAGCAGCAGCTCACCGGGCCGGTGAAACCGGTGGGCCAGAGTGCCGCCATGCAGGCCCTGCGGCGTGAGGGCGAGCGCCTGGCGACGCTGGATACCAACATTCTCATTCGTGGCGAGCCGGGCAGCGGCCGGCGCAGTCTGGCGCGCTGGCTGCACGGGCGCAGCGCCCGTGCCGACGGCCCGTTCATCCACTTCGATGGCGAGGGCATGGCCGCGGCCGACCAGCGTCGGGTACTGCTGGGTGCCGACGATCAACCGGGCGTGTTCGAACAGGCCGACGGCGGCAGTCTGCTGATCGAGGAAGTGGCCGGCCTGGATGCCGAGCTGCAAGCCTTGATCGCGCCGATCCTGGAGCGTGGCAGCGTGCAACGCCAAGGCGAGACCCGGCCGCAGGCCGTGGACGTGCGCGTGTTCGCTGCCACCAGCGCCGACCTCGAAGCTGCCATCCGTACCGGCACATTGCGCGAAGAGCTGTACTACCAGCTCAACGTCGCCAGCTTGGCCGTGCCTGCCCTGCGCGATCGCATCGAGGACCTGCCGGCCCTGCTGGAGCATTTTGCCGAGCAGTTTGCCAGCCAGGACCACCTGCCCTACCGCCTGTTCCCGGCAGCCGTCCAGAACCGTCTGCGGCAACATCGCTGGCCCGGCAACGTGCGCGAGCTGCGCGCCATGGTGCAACGCCTGCTGGTCATGGCCGGCGGCGCCGAGATCAGTGTGGCCGAGGTCGAGGCGGCCCTGGCGCCGACGCCTGCGCGCGCCGCCAGCGGCATGGAGCACCACATCGACCTGAGTCTGGAACTGCGCGAAGCACGCGAGCGCTTCGAGCGCGATTATCTGGAACGCCAGCTGCGCAGCGTCAACGGCAGCGTCAGCAAGCTGGCCGACAAGGTCGGCCTGGAGCGCACCCACCTGTACCGCAAGCTGCGCGACCTCGGCATTGACCTGAAAAAATCCAAGCAGGCCTGAGAGGCTGTCAATTTTCCACCCTCGAAGCCGGCCGAGAGGCCATTCCACGGCACACCCACAATCGGAACCCTTGTCATTCTGCGCGGAGGGCGAAGCCCGGAGTCGGAATCCATTGGCCACACCACGCAGCAAACACTCCACCGATTGCACGAACCTGCGCGAGGTGGATCCTGCGATTCCGCTCGCTGCGCTCGCTCCACGCAGGATGACGAGTCTTTGTCCATGGGGATACCTACACTCCGCACGCTCCACGCAGGATGACCGCTGGACGCCAGCAGAAACGGCGACGGGTATGTACCGGCCCCGCGACTGGAAGAATCCTCGGGACGGGGATTTTTCACAGACCCTGACTATGGCGGGGCTGCCCCGTCTCAGGCATCCCCGACATGCAGCAGGCCCGACGGCAGGTGCCAACTAGCCAGGGCTTCGGGCGGCATGGGCCGACCCAGTGCAAAGCCTTGCCCGAGGTCACAACCCGCCTCACGCAGCCAGGCGAGCATGGCGTCGTCCTCGATGCCTTCGGCACAGACCCGTGCGCCCAGGCTGTGCGCCAGGTTGATTGCGGCCTGGACGATGGCGCGATCGGTTGTGGACTCGACCACGTCCCGAACAAAGGACTGGTCGATCTTCACCTCGTCCGGCGCCATGCGTTTCAAGTAGTTCAGCGAGGAGTAGCCGGTGCCGAAGTCATCCAGTGCAATCTCGATGCCGGCCGCCTTCAATCGCCGCAGGGAACGCAGGACGGCATCAGCATCACGGACCTGCTCGGATTCGGTGACCTCGATTACCAACCGGAAGGAAGAAACCCCATTGGCGTCAATGATGGTCGCGACCACGTCGTCGTCCGCCAGATCGTTGACCGAAGCGTTGACGGCAATGTGGAAGTCCGGGCCATACGGCGCCCACAGCTCGCCGTAATCGGCAACCTGGCGGACCACGTACTCGGTCAGTTGGCGCAACAGGCCGGTGGGTTCGGCCAGGGGAAGAAACTCATCGGGCGCGAGGGCGCCGTGCACCGGATGGTTCCAGCGCGTCAGCACCTCGACGCCGACCAGGCGCTGGCTGCGCAGGTCGACCTTGGGCTGCACGGCCCAGTCCAGGCTGCCGGATTCCATGGCTTCACGCAGTTCGCTCACCAGCGTGAGGCTGCGTGGGTCGGGCTCCAGACCGGCGTCATAGAACACGCAGGCGGTGCGTCGTGCAGGTGCCGCTGAACAAGCCATGCTTGCGGCCCGCAGAAGTCCAGCGGGATCCGGCGCGTGATCGGGATAGAGGGCCACACCGGCGCAACAGGGTTGCTCGATCGGCAGGCCACCGAGATCCAACCGCGCCTGAATGCAACCGAGCGCCGCCTGGACGATCTCGACGACATCGCCGGGATCGGAAAAGGACTGCACCACAAGAGCGAACTTGCCGGGGGCCAGGCAGGTTGCCCACCAGCGGGCATCACTCTGGTCCAGGCGTGCCCCCAAGGCCTTCAGCAAGCGCAATTCCACGGCATCACCGGCCACGGCTCGAAGCGTGTCCAGATCCAGCAGGTCAATGCGGATCACGGCCACGCGTGGCTTGTCGGCATGCTCGAGGTGATACCCCAGCTGGCGCAAGAAGCCGTGCTGGTTGGGCAGGCCCGTGTCCGGATCGTTGTACGCCAGGTAGTCGACATCGCGCTCCAGCTCGCGCCGCCGGGCCGTTTCCTGTTGTGCGCGCAATCGTGAATGCCGCAGCCACCACAGGAGGAAAAGCAACAAGGGCACCAGCGTCAGCGCGGCAATCAGCAACCCGTGGCGAAAACTGTCGCTCGGCGGCTCCAGGTTGCCCAACCACTGCAGGTACAGGCGATCGTAGGTACCATCACGCTTGACCTGGGCCAGGGCCTTGTCGATCCGACCGACCAGCGCCGGCCGATCGCGACTGACGGCATAGGCATAAGGCATTTCCAGCAGCGGCGGGCTGAGAGCGACGATCTCGGCGTCCTGACCGTGCGTGATGGTGCTGTAGCCAATCATCATGGGCACCACGGCGTAATCGGCCTTGCCCTGACGCAGCATGTCGATGGCCGCCGGTTCGGTCTGCGTGGGCACGATCCTGACATCATTCAGCGGCTGTAGCCGGGTCCAGGCCACGCCCTCGTACTGCGCGGCAACGCGCCGTCCACCCAGCTCATGGAAGCTGTGCACGAAACCGCTGCCGCGACGGCCGAAAACCAGGTGATAGCGGTAAAGGAACGGCGTGGTGAACAGGTACAGCTTCTCGCGCTCGGGCGTGACCAGCATGGGCACCACATCCACGCGACCAGCCGCCAGCGCCTGACGTGTACTGGCCCAGTTTCCCAGTTCCACCTGCAACGGCACGTGCAGATGACCGGCCACGGTGCGAAACAGCTCGACGTCAAAGCCGGTCGCCCGGCCATCCGGGGTGATGAACTGGTAGGGCGGATAGTTGCTGTCACCCGCAAGGACAATGCCGTGGCTGTCGCCCGGCGGATCGGGTGCAGGGGCGGCCTTGAGGACACATGAGGGGAGACACAGCAGCACGGCAATCGCCGCACACTGGAGGAACCAGCCCGGTTTGAGGCTCGGCCTGAACGACATCCACGTCTCCGGCGCGTCTGCATGACACTATGCCACAAGCGAACAAGGGAGCGGGTTGATGGACCCAATCAGACCGGGGCCGATCGGCGGCGTAGCCCACCGGCCGGCGGTGGGAGCTTATTTGTACGGGTTGAGCTGGAACGTCACCGGGAGCTCAATCCACTCCGAGTACGGCTGGCCATCCTTCATGCCCGGGTTGAAGCGCCACTGCGCGGCCGCGCGGATTGCGGATGCGATCAAGGCGTTGGAGGCATGGGTTGCCTTCTGGTTATACGTGATACTCAGGGGATTGCCCTCGACCCCCACGAGAATCTTCAGCATCACGGTGCCTTCCTCGCCGTTCTTCACAGCGGAGGCCGGGTAACGTGGCGGGTGCGGGCGCGGATGGTCCGGATCACGGTTGGTGTATCCGTAACGGGGTTGCCCGCCGGTGATGCGGGTGGCGTGGGTGGCGTGGGTGGCGCAGGCGGCACGGGAGCAGACTGGGCCGCGACCGGACTGGCGACAGCGGGGACCACGGCCTGGGCAGCAAACATGGCGCCGGCAAAGGCGGCCGTCAGTACCAGGTAGGCGGCGCGGCGCGGCAGGCGGGCCTTTGGAGGTTGCATGATCATCATGAGTCTTTCCTTCAGTTGATGGCCCGGATTCCAGGCCGTGGCAAGGGTCGCCTGCAGGCGGGCTTCTGCACCAACGCTGCAAACCAGGCGCAGAACCCGTAGGAGCGCACCTGTGCGCGACCGGGCAAGAACGCTCCGCGCGGCACGAGAACCACGGGACAAGGCATCCTGCCAGGGGCCGTCCGGCCCGGCAGGGTTTCGAGCCTGCAAGCTTCACAGCCTCTCAGGCCAGGTCCAGGGCCTCGGTGAGGTCGCCCGGCTGAACGCCGCTGTGCTTTTGCATGACCTGTTCGCGAAGGATCAAGCCGGGTAGTTTGGCCAGGCCGAAGCGGCGGGTGATGAAGCGGGCGATCGAGCCGTGGTCGTAGACGGCATGCTCGACATGGCCGCGCTTGACGTGCGGCGAGATCAGCAGGGCCGGCACGCGTGATCCGGGTCCCCAGCGGTCGGCCTTGGGCGGGGCGACGTGATCCCACCAGCCGCCGTTTTCGTCCACGGTGACGATCACCAGCATGCGCTGCCACTGCGGGCCATTGCGCAACGCTTCGACAACGTGGGCCAGATGCTCGTCGCCGCTGGCGACATCCGCATAGCCGGCATGCATGTTGAGGTTGCCCTGCGGCTTGTAGAAGGCCACGGATGGCAAGCAGCCGGCCTCGATGTCGGCGATGAACTTGTTGCTGTCGCCGCGGTTGCCATGACCGCCGTCGCGCAGGTGCTGGCGGCGCGCGGCAGTACCAGGCGCGAAGTTGCTGAAATAGTTGAAGGGCTGGTGGTGCGGCTGGAAGTTCGGGCTGTCCGGGAAGGTCGCGTGCAGGCCGTCCTCACCGCGATTGTCCAGCGCCAGTTGCCAGCCGCCGGCATACCAGGCCCAGTCGATGCCACGCCAGGAAAGCAGGTCACCGATGGTGTCATGGGTCTGCGGCGGCATGGTGTAGCGATGGTCGGCCTTGGCATAGGCGGGCCGGGCCGGGTCGCGGGTAAAGGCCGGCGTGTATGGCGGACCCATGGTGTTGACGGCCCAGAAATCCGGCGAGATGGTGTTGTGCACGGCAAACTTCGCCTCACCTTGCATGATGCTGGCCGGTGAATCCGGTGCCAGGCGCGGGTGGATACCGGCCGGGTCGCTGCCTTGCAGCTGGGCGATCATGGTGCGCGCCGGGCTGTTGTCGGCATGCGGATAGTACGGCGGCTGAGCCGCGATGAGGTACTGGTGGTTCAGAAAGGAACCGCCAAAAGCGCCCATGAACCAGTTGTCGCACAGGGTGAACTCGCGCGCCAGGCGCCACAGGCGCAGGTTCACGGCGCTGTCGCCATAATGGCCCATGACCAGCGCGCCGCTGTCGCCCCAGGCGACGAACCCGTCGTTGCGACCGCCGTTGATCTGCAACTGGTTGCGATAGAAACGGTGTGTCAGGTCGCGGGTAATCACGCCCTGCGGCAACGGGTCCCCTGCCGGCGTGCGCAGCACCCAGGGCGCATTGGGCAAGCCGGTGAGGTCTTTGTCCAGAATCTGGTAGCTGCGGTGGCCGACGGTCTGCGCATGTGGCACCAGGCCCTTGGGGATGGCCGGCAATTCCTGCAGCAGGCTGCCGTCGCGGTCGCGTTGGCGGAAGCGTTCCGGTGACACCTGATCCAGCGGCTGTTCCAGCCCTGGGAAGCCGGCGAAAAGATTGTTGAAGCTGCGGTTTTCGGCAAACAGCACGACGACGTGATCGATGTGCTCGCGCAAGACCGCATCCACCGGCGCGCCCTTGAGCACGGGCACCACCGGAAGGCTGCGGCGCGCGGGCGTGGCACAACCACCCAGCGCCAGCATCCCGGCCGCGGCGGCCGCGCCGCCCAGAAGCCGCCGTCGTTGCGGGTTCTCGGGGTTGTCGTCAGCCGGCATACGGCCCGGTACCTGCTCGTTGTTGTCCGCCATGTATCGCGTTCGTTGGCCAGTCCAGCGCAAACCTTGCGGCCCCGACCGAAGCAAGTCAACTGGTCAGAGTCGGTGAGTCAATCCACAGCCTGCGGATTGACTCAGTCGCGCCACCGAACCATGGCCGTCCCCACTGCCGACGGAACCCAACCTTCATCCTGCGTGGAGCGAGCGCAGCGAGCGGAATCGCAGGATCTCCATCATGGCTTGCCGGCCGCCAGATTCTGCGACTGCGGGCTTCGCCCTCCGCGCAGAATGACAGGGATCGGGGTTGTGTATGCACCTCGAAATGGTTACACGGCCAGGCTTCGAGGCTGAAAGAATCGCAGCGTCTTACAACTTGTAACCCCGATGGATGGCTACCACGCCGCCGGTGAGGTTGCGTACCTGCACGTGCTCCAGCCCGGCGGCTTCCATCATGGCCTTCAGCGTGGCCTGATCGGGGTGCTTGCGGATGGACTCGGCGAGGTACTGGTAGCTGTCGCGGTCGCGGGCGATGAGACCGCCCAGTCGTGGCAGGATCTGGAAGGAATGCAGGTCGTAGAGCTTGCCGAAGGCCTCGTTGCGGACCTTGGAAAACTCCAGCACCAGCGCCCGGCCGCCCGGCTTCAGCACGCGCTGGATCTCGCGCAGGGCCTGGTCCTTGTCGGTGACGTTGCGCAGACCGAAGGCCATGGTCACCGCATCAAAGCTGGCGTCAGCAAAGGGCAGGGCCTCGGCGTTCATGCGCGCCCAGTGAAGACCCTCAACCAGGCCACGATCAATGAGACGATCGCGGCCGACGGTGAGCATGGCTGCGTTGATGTCGCCGACGACGATGTCGCCCGTCTCGCCGACCACCGGTTTCAGCAAGGCGGCGATATCGCCGGTGCCGCCTGCCAGATCCAGCACCCGATGACCACGCCGAATGCCGCTGGTGGCCACGAAGTGGCGCTTCCACAGGCGATGGGTGCCGAACGACATCAGGTCGTTCATGAGGTCGTAATTGCCGGCCACCGAGGTGAACACGCCACCGACCAGCCGGGCCTTGTCGGCCACCGGCACATCGCGGTAGCCGAAATGCGTGGTGTCTTGTTCGCTCATCAGGATGTCTGCTCAGGGTGTCGCAGCTCAATGCAGCGTGTGGCCGTGGCTGTCGCCGGTATCGACGACGAAAGGCGTATTCATGGCCCGCCGCTCCAGCGTGCTCAAGGGATGCACGCGCCAGTAATGCCGCAGAGCCGCCACGGCCATGGGAATCTGGTGCAGGCAGTCGTGATAGTCGCTGGTGGACAGGCGCTCGACCTCGCCCTCGGCCTGGAACACGCCCTCTTCCAGGCCCAGCGCCATGATCGGCCCGAGCATTTCCATCAACTCCGGATCTTCCTCCATGCGCGATTCCCACAGGGCAGCACGCAGGTCGATGCCGCGACTGAAGCCTTCGCACCAGCCAGCGGCGCTGATGCGTCCGGCCACCTCGTCCACACTGACCTCGCCCAGGATGGGCGCGTAGGTGTCGCTGGCCACGTCACCGGCGATGGAATCGTTCAGGCGCGAGAGCAAAGCCAGCATGCGGTCGCTGTTGCCGGCATCGACATAAGGCTCGTCCAGCACCTGCGGCAGCCATTCGGCCGGCAACGCCGGGTTGGGACCGATGGCCAATGCCGTCAGAAATCCGTGCACGCCATCCAGCAGCAAGGCGTCCTTGTCGGACTGGGTACGCAGGAATTCGTCCAGCTGGTCCAGCTCGTGCTCATCGGGAGGGAAGTCGGGAGGGACGGAAGTGCTGATCATTCTGGCTGCAACTCCACGAGAACCGGGGTGTGGTCGGAGGGTCTGTCCCAGCCACGCGGGACACGGTCAATGCTGGCGCCTTGCACCCGCTTTTTCAAGGCCTGCGACACCAGCACCAGGTCGATGCGCAGGCCGTTGTTGCGATCAAAGGCCGCCTGGCGGTAATCCCACCAGGAATAAAGACTGCCCTCGTCGTGCAGCAGGCGAAAGCTGTCATGCAGGCCCAGGGACATGATGGCGGCCAGGGCCTCGCGTTCCGGTGTCGAACAAAGAATGCGGCCGCGCCAGGCATCCGGATCGTACACGTCGCGATCGTCCGGCGCGATATTGAAGTCGCCCAGCACCACCAGCTGCGGATACCGCGCCAGTTCGGCTTGCAGGAAATCACGCACCCGCGCCAGCCATTCCAGTTTGTGCCGGTACTTCTCGTCGTCCACGGCCTTGCCGTTGACCACGTACAAATCGACGATGCGCACCTCGCCCACCGTGGCGGCCAGAATACGCCGCGCCGGGTCGTCCAGCCCGGGAATGTCGGTGACCACATCACGAGGCTGCGCGCGTGCCAGGATGGCCACGCCGTTGTAGGTCTTCTGCCCGGCGAACACGCAGCGGTAGCCCGCCTCGCGCACGGCATCGACCGGGAAATAAAGGTCCTCCAGCTTGGTCTCCTGCAAGGCCAGCACATCCGGCGCCGTGGTATCCAGCCAGCGCAGAACTTGCGGCAGGCGAACTTTCAGCGAGTTCACATTCCAGGAAGCAATCTTCATGCGCAAGCAATTCCGATGGCAAGTGAAGCAAATGGCTCCGGTCATGGTAACGCGGAAGCGCCGATGCGGGAGAAGGCCAGATCGAACATCTACCTGCCATGGTCATCGGCAAGCGTTATATTGTCCGTCTGATCCACAGAGCAACAGGAAGGCCCATGCTTGGAAAAATTGCCTCGGAGGCCCTGGGCCTCAGCGACATCGGCAAGGTCATCGGTCCAGAGGACTACGACAAGGTCGAGTCGGATGACTACGTGATGCACGAGGACGGCGAGGAAATCTTCTTCCTCATCAAGTCGAAGAAGGACGAGTACTGCTTCACCAACAAGGCCCTGATCCACGTGGATGGCCAGAGTGCAGTCAGCAAGAAACGTTCCCTGCGGCGATACAGCTATGCCCGCAATGTCATCAGTGACGTGGCCATGGAGACCGCCGGCACGGTGGATCTCGATGTCGAAATCAAGTTCACCATCGGTGGTCAGGCCATGTCGGTGGATGTACACAAGAAGTTCATCGCGCCCATCAAGGATCTCTACAAGGCGCTGCTGGCCATCGCCGACAGCATGCATGAGAACGAGATCCTGATGCAGCACGCGCACACGAGCGTGGAGACGGCGGCAAACACGCTGGGCAAGGCGAGCCTCACCGACGAGTCTGTCGTCGATGCCTTCAAGGGCATCAACCAGTCCGCCTTTGTGTGGCTGGAGCATGCCCACCGCAAGTACCACCCGAAGGACTTCTCGGAAATCTTCAAGCGCTACATCAACAACTGAGAGCTTGTGGGTTTTGCCGGTCGCAAGATCATTTCAAGGTGCGTACACAACCCCGAGTCCTGTCATTCTGCGCGGAGGGCACAGCCCGTAGTCGCAGAATCTGCCCACCGGAAAGTCGTGATGGCGATCCTGCGATTCTCCTCGCTGCGCTCGCTCCACGCAGGATGACGGTTTTCAGTCGACGAGGAGTAGCCCACCTCTGTCATTCTGCGCGGAGGGCGCAGCCCGTAGTCGCAGAATCCAGCCACCGGGAAGGCGTAGTGGAGATCCTGCGATTCTGCTCGCTGCGCTCGCTCCACGCAGGATGACGGCTGGATTTCGCTCGAGCGGGGACGGGCATGTACCGGCCCCGCGACTGGAAAAATCCCCAGGACGGGGATTTTTTCACAGACTCTGACACCGGTCAGTGCCGCCCAGGCTGCGGGGCGGCTATGCTTGGCAGCCCAATTCAGTCGAGTACCGAGATGAAAGCCATTACCAGTTTCTGCCTTGCGGCCCTGCTGGCCGCACCAGCCGCCATGGCCGCCGACGCCGTCGTGCTGACCCCGGACGACATCCAGTTCACTGGCGCCCGTGCAATGATCGACGCCAACCCGGTGCTGCACGTCAAGACCATGCGCATGCGGATCGAGCCCAACAAGACCATGCCGCCACACGGTCCGGGCCAGGGCTACTTCATTGCCACCGTGATCAGCGGCACCTTGCAACTCGGCATCGGCGATACATTCGACGAAGCGGCGTTGAAGACCCTGCCGCCCGGCAGCGTGTTCACGCACGCACCGTCGCAAAAGCATTTCGTGCGTACCGGCGACGAGCCGGTGGTGCTGCAAGTGACCATGATCCAGCCCGAGGGCGCCAAGCATCATCACCAACACGGTGCGGCCCACGAGCACGGTGCAAAGCACGAGCACGGGCACCACGAGCACGGCGAGCACAAGGCCAAGGCCGAATCCTGACGCGGACCTGGTCGACGTCCAAATCAAAAGGCCCATGCCTGCGGCATGGGCCTTTTTGCATCAGGGTTTGGCCAAAGCTGTCAGGCCGGCACCGGGTCCGGGGTCAGGCCATAGCTGGCCAGCAAGGCCTCGGCTTGCGGCTCGCGCCCGCGAAAAGCGACGAAGCTCTGCATGGCCGGACGGCTGGCACCAACGGCCAGCACCTCGTTGCGGAAGCGCGACCCGGTGGCCGGGTCGATGACGCCGTGCGCCTCGAAGGCCGAGAACACATCCGCCGACAGCAGCTCGGCCCACAAATAGCTGTAGTACCCGGCCGCATAGCCGCCGGCGAAAATATGGCCGAAGGCATGCGGAAAGCGCTGCCAGGCGGGCGGGCGGATCACGGCTACCTCGTCGCGCACGCGTTCCAGCACGGCCATGGCCGTTTCGGGCGATGCCGGGTCATATTCCACGTGCAGACGAAAATCGAACAGGCCGTATTCCAGCTGGCGCAACAGGAACATGCCGGCCTGGAAGTGGCGCGCAGCCAGCATCTTCGCGAACAGGGCGTCGGGCAGTTTTTCGCCGCTTTGCCAGTGGCCTGACAAAAGATCCAGCGCATCGCGGTTCCAGCCGAAGTTCTCCATGAACTGGCTGGGCATTTCCACGGCATCCCATTCGACATTGTTGATACCGGCGATGCCGGGCAAATCGACCTCGGTGAGCATGTGGTGCAGGCAGTGACCGAACTCATGCAGCAGGGTCAGCACGTCGTCGTGACTCAACAGGCTGGGATGGGCCTCGCCGGCCGGGGCGAAGTTGCAGGTCAGGAAGGCCACCGGCAACTGCGTCGCGCCGCCGGCCTGGAAGCGATCGCGGCAGGCGTCCATCCAGGCGCCGCCACGCTTGCCGCTGCGTGCCACAAGATCGAGATACAGCCCGGCGATGACGTGGCCCGAGCCGTCCAGCACATCCCAGTACTCGGCATCGGCATGCCAGGTGCTGACATCCGTGCGCGGCTGCAACTTGATGCCATACAGCTGCTCGGCCAACGCGAACACACCGGCGCGCGCCGTGGGCAGCGGAAAGTACGGTTTCAATTCCTCCTCGGAAAGCTGGAAGCGTTGCTGGCGCAGCTTTTCCGAGGCCCAGCCGATGTCCCAGGCCTCGAGCTCCTCCAGGCCCAGTTCGCGGGCCGCAAAGGCGCGCAACCCGGCCAGTTCCTCGTCGGCCACCGGCCTGGCGCGTGTAGCCAGGTCGCGCTCGAAATCGAGCACGCGGTCGGTAGTGCCGGCCATCTTCACGCTCACCGACTCGGCCGCGGCATTGGCAAAGCCCAGCAACTGCGCCGCCTCATGGCGCAGGGCCATGATCTCGGCAATACGCGCACTGTTGTCAAAGCGGCCGGCATCCGGCCCCTGGTCCGAGGCCCGCGTAGCGAAGGCACGGTACACGCGCTCGCGCAAGCCGCGGTCGTCGGCATACGTGAGGACAGCCTGCACCGCCGGCTGGTGCAGGGTGACGAGCCAGCCGTCCAGATCCTTGTCCCGGGCATAGGCAGAAAGAATGTCCCGGGCCGAATCGGGCAGGCCCGCCAGTGCTGCCTCATCGGTAATGTGATGTTGCCAGGCTTCGGTGGCATCCAGCACGGCGTTGGAAAATTCGGTTCCCAACTGCGAAAGTCGGTTGCTGATCTCGCGGAAACGCGAGCGCTGCGGTTCGATCAACGCCACGCCGGCAAGCTCGAAATCACGCAGGGCATGGCTCACCAGCGCTGCCTGCTCGGTGGTCACGTCGGGTTGTCCCGCCACCGCCTGCACGGCTTCGTACAGAGCCCGGTTCTGGCCCAAACGCGCGGCAAAATCGCTGACCAGGGCCTCGGCCTCGGCGTGGGCCTGGCGGAGTTCCGGTGTGTTGGCCACCGAATGCAAGTGGCTGATGGGCGACCACAAGCGGGCCAGGTCCTGATCCAGCCGTTCCCAGGCCAGCATGACACTGTCGAAGTCACGAACATCCTCCTTGCAAATCGCCTCGATACCGGCTTCGCAACGCGCGATGGCCTGTTTGGTCGCAGGCACGACATCAGCCGCTGAGAAGGCGGCAAAATCGGGCAGGTTCAGGTCAGGTATGGCTGGGTTCATGGCAATGGCCATTGCATGCGAATGAATCCCTGTACATGGCGCCGATGACAGGCAATTGCAAGGCAACCGACGGCCACGGGGAGTACGATGGATGCATGCCGCGCACCATCAATGACAACCTGCCCCTGTTGCGCCACTCCAGCGTCTTCGCTCCCCTGCGCAAGGCCGTGCTGGAACGTATCAGTCGCCAGATGGAGACACGCACGGTCGACGGTGGGCAGACGCTGTTTCGCGCCGGCGAAACGGCCGCCGGCCTGTACCTGCTGCGCTCGGGCAGCATCGGCCTGTTCCGGCCGCCCCAGGCCGGTGGCGAGGAACACCTTGCAGGCATCGTCGGCAACGGCGAGACCCTCGGCGTGACCAGCCTGTTGCTGGACCAGCCGTACAACATCAACGCCCGCGCGCTGCGTGATTCGGAGTTGCTGTTCCTGTCACGCAAGGCCTGGGACCGGCTCATCCATCGCCACCCGCGGGTCATGCTGGGTTCGGCCCGGGCTGCCCTGCAACGACTGCTGGATCGCGATGCCGACGAACCTCGCATCCAGCCCCGAACCTTTGCCATCCTGCCTTTCGATGCCTCGGTCAACGTCCGCGCGCTGGCCGAAGCGCTGCGCCTGGCGCTGCAACCCTTCGGCCAGTGCCTGCTGGTCGATGCCGCGCTCGGCAAGGACCGCGAACCCGGTTGGTTTGCCGAACAGGAAGAACGCGCGCATTTCGTGCTGTACCTCGACGAGGGCCGCGACGAGGCCTGGCGCGACCTGTGCCGGCGCCAGGCCGATGCCCTGCTGCCCGCGGTGCAGGCCGGGCGGCGACCCGGACCGTGGCTGGATGCCGCGCACATGGACGAGCACGCCGACCTCGCCAGGCCCCGCCATCTTTTGCTGCTGCATTCGGGTGCCGACATCGTTGCCGGCGCCGCGGCACGCTGGGGCGAAGTCTTTGAAGGCATCGCCCAGGTGCACCACATCCGCCATCTGAGTCGCGGCGACATCGAGCGCGTGGCACGCTTGTTGGCACGGCGTTCGGCCGGGCTGGTGCTGTCCGGCGGCGGTGCCCGTGCCTTTGCTGCCATCGGCCTGATCCGCGCGTTGCGCGAATGCGGCTTCCACGTCGACCGCGTCGGCGGCACCAGCATGGGAGCCATCGTCGCTGCCGGCGTGGCGCGCGAGTGGGACAACGACGCCATGCGCGCCCACTTCCACGATGCCTTCGTCAAACACAAGCCGCTGTCCGACTGGACCTTCCCGCTGGTGGCGCTGTTGCGCGGCGAACGCGCCTCACGCCTTTTCATGCAGCACTTTGGCAAGGGCGACATCAGTGACCTGGCCCTGCCGTTCTTTTGCGTGTCGGCTGACCTGACCAGCGGCATGGCCCGCATCCATCGTGATGGCCCCTTGTGGCGTGCCCTGCGCGCGGCCAGTTCCATCCCCGGCCTGCTGCCACCGGTGCTGCACGACGGCCACGTGCTGGTCGATGGCGGCATCATCAACGACCTGCCGGTAGATGTGATGTACGACCACGGCGTGTCCCGCATCCTGGCCTGCGACATCCGTGCTGAAGGCGTGCTCACCAGCCCGCTCGAGCAGGCCTGGTCGCCGGGCCTGTGGCAGCAATGGCGCCAACGCCACAAACAACCCGGTATCGGCTCGCTGCTGCTGCGCTCGGGCATGGTCAACGCCGAAACCGGCGCCACCGCCCGGCGACGCCTTGCGACCTGGTTGTTCGCGCCGCCCATGGAAGACATCGGCCTGCTGGACTTCGATGCCTTCGACCGTGCCGTCGAACTGGGCTACCGTTACGGCATGCAACTGCTTCCGGAACTGACCACATGAGCGACATCCCCGCACCCGGCTTGCGTCCGTATGCCGGCGAATTGCCACAGCTGGCTCAGAGCGTCTACGTCGATCCGGCCGCCACAGTCATCGGTCGCGTGTATCTGGACGACGATGTTTCCATCTGGCCCGGCGCCGTGCTGCGCGGCGATGTCGAGGCCATCCACGTCGGCGTCGGCAGCAACATCCAGGACGGCGCCATCGTGCATGTCACCCATGACGGCCCGTACACACCCGGCGGCCGCGCCTGCAACATCGGCGCCAACGTCACCGTCGGCCACGGCGCCATCATCCATGCCTGCGACATTGGCGATGCCTGCCTGATCGGCATGCGTGCGACCATCATGGACGATGCCGTCATCGCCCCACACTGCCTCATCGGCGCCGGCGCCCTCGTGACACCCGGCACGAAAACCGGCGAAGGCGAACTGTGGCTGGGCAGCCCCGCCAGACGCGTGCGCGCACTGACCGCCGAGCAGATCGAGCAACTGGAATACTCGGCCAAGCACTATGTTCGGCTGAAGAACCAATATCTCAACCGGACCGGTGCGGCGCAGCGCGCACCCTGACGGCTCCCGGCCAGCGCTCAACGAGGCCGGCTCCGCTTGTCTTCATGTCGCGGTGCTGACGCTATCCCGTTGTCACTGGCTACGGACTGGCCGAACCGGGGGCCTGCCGCGTGGCATTGACCCATTGCATACTCGGAAAGGGTTCCGAACAATCCGGTGAATCGCGACAACGTGAGATCGCGTCGCGGACCAGATTGCTGAAGCCATGCACCGCCCCGGCCAGTCCCGATCTGTACCTTCGTTCCGCCGCGGATGGAGAAGCGTCGATGTACGCCTGTACGCGTTGCAGCGCACCGTGATCGCCGAGAAAATCCGCCCAGTACAGCAGGGGGATGATGACATCCGCTTCCTGACCCTCCGGGGCATTCCGTCCTCTGCCCCAAGCTTCGAGATAGCCCTCGAATGGGCTGTTGACCTGATTCAACACCTCCAACGTCGAGCCGTAGAGCTGCGCCGCGTCGGATCTTCCGGCCTCCGCAGGCGACAAGCCCGTGTTCTCTTGCATCGCGTCCCGGGCGCGGATGTGCAGAAAAAACGCCGCCTTGACGTTGCCATTCTCCATGAGAAGGCGGAGCTGATCGTTGCTCATCGCCTCGGCCGCCAGTACATCTTCCGGCATCGGGTAGCCATGTGCCGCCATCCACGCAATGGCTTCAGGGCTGCGGTCGTGATAGACGCCGAAAAAGGCCTTGTCAAAGTCGCGCAACGTCTCCTGCTGCGAGAGACTGAACTGGTTCATCCAGTCCTCGAAGCTGGCCGCGGTCTGCACCCGCGTCACACCGGCGATCTGGTAACGCTGTGGCACGGGAGCCGTGCCGTCATCGGCAATATGCTGTGTGTCGTTCCCGCTGTGATCTCGGATGCGAGGCGATTCCGAAGAGGACCCGGATGCAACGGATACCGAAGCGGCGGCCGAAGGCTCGGCCACCGCTCCGTTGTCCGCGGGCTTTTGATCGGCCCGCCCCAGCCACCAGGTTGTACCGGCAGCCACCACGATCAACAACACCAGCAAGGCAGCAAGTTGTTTTCCAGTCATGGCTCACATCCATTCCGTGGCAGCGCAGGTTGCTCTGCAAGAGCCACGAACCCGTCAGCTTTCGTGACCGGGTGAGTCAAACTCTAATCCGACGGGTAGTAATGCACTGTCGGATTATTCTGAGAACTCACACCAATCCTTCTTGGGCAAAACTCAGCGATGGCACGCGAATACAGCAGAGACATCGAGATGACACCGGCATATATCTTTTGTCTAGCATCAACACGTGATCGATCTGAGACGATAAATCTGTCGACGAGCCGACCGCTCCGAAAATCGCCCAAATGTTTTGCCCAGACCAGCGCTGCCAGTATCTTGGCGTCTCGGCTGTCTTGGCCAGTCATGAGACTGGCTTCCTGCGCCTCAAGAAAAGCCTTGTACGGGCTGTTCGCGGTCTTGAGCAAGTGCTTGACCCTGAGCAAATCCTTGAAATATTGAGGATTATTCTCATACACCGTGCTCTTGTTCAGCTTGCCATCAGACAGCGCCACCTTGGCATTGATTTCAGCAACGTTCCGGCTTTTGAGCAGGAAGGCGGCCTTGACATTGCCTTCCTTGACCAGATCACGCAGTGTCTCGCTGCTCAACCCCTGCGCAGCCAGCACGTCCTCCGGCATGGGATAACCATTTTGGGCCATCCATGCGACCGTCTCCGGGTTGTGTACGCGGTACACGCCATGGTTGCGCTTGTTGAAGTCACGCAGGATAGCTTGATCCGCCTCGGAGAAATGTGCCATCCAGTCCTCGAAGCTAGCCGCGGTCTGCACCTGTGTCACGCCAGCGATCTGGTAACGCCGTGGCACGGGAGCCGTGCCGTCATCGGCAATATGCTGTGTGTCGTTCTCGCTGTGATCTCGCGTGCGCGGCGATTCCGAGGCGGGTCCGGCTGCGACGGATGCCGAAGCGGCGGCCGACGTCTCGGCCACCGCCCCGTTGTCCGCGGGCTTTTGATCGGCCCGACCCAACCACCAGGTTGCGCCGGCCACCACCACGATCACCAACACCAGCAAGGCAGCACGTTGTTTTGCGTTCATGGCTCGCCTCCGTTCACTTGTGTAACACAAGGTTCGCTAAAGCTGCAACACACGAACGGTTGCCTAGTGCCGATCACAAACCTCAGCGCCCGTATGGGGCTGGAGCAGTCGGATTGTGTGCTGACCGTACGGCGATGGATGATCCGGTTTGCTCGCGGAAACTTTGCATGTAAAGCGCTGCCGTGGCGGTGGCTGTCTCCATGATCGTGAGTCTTCTTGCCATACGCTCCGGATCAGAGTGCACAAAACGCTCGGCCAGACTGTAGGCGCGGAGGTCACCCAATGACGACGCCCATTTGAGAGCAGCCAGCACCTGTACATCCTCATAGTCCCGGTTACCTGTTAGTCTCGCCGAATCCGCTTCGAGAAACGCCTTGTACGGACTCTGCGCCTTGTTGATGACATGCTTGGTATACTGCATCCAGTCCTCCCTGTATTGTGGGTTTTTGCGCAAGATATAACCCATTTTTTCGTCGTTTTCTTCCATTTTCCTTTTGATCTCGGCAATATCACGGCTACGCAGCAGAAACGCCGCCTTGACATTGCCTTCCTTGACCAGGTCACGCAGTGTCTCACGGCTCAGCGCCTGCGCGGCCAGCACGTCTTCCGGCATGGGGTAGCCATGCTGGGCCATCCACGCGACCGTTTCCGGGTTGTGCACGCGGTACACGCCATGGTTGCGCTTGTTGAAGTCACGCAGGATGGCCTGGTCCGCCTCGGAGAAATGTGCCATCCAGTCCTCGAAGCTGGCCGCGGTCTGCACCCGCGTCACCCCGGCAATCTGGTAACGCCGTGGCACGGGAGCCGTGCCGTCATCGGCAATATGCTGTGTGTCGTTCTCGCTGTGATCTCGCGTGCGCGGCGATTCCGAGGACGGCCCGCCTGCGACAGAACCCGAAGCGGTGGCCGAAGGCTCGGCCACCGCTCCGTTGTCCGCGGACTTTTGATCGGCCCGACCCAACCACCAGGTTGTGCCGGCAGCCACCACGATCACCAACACCAGCAAGGCGACAAAGCGTTTTGCGTTCATGGCTCGCACCCGTTGGCTTTCATGGCGTTGCCCCATGCCGAGCACTTCTTCGCGGCCTGGGCATCGTCATAAGCTGATTGGCCCGCCGCAACAACCGTTCCATGGTACAGCGTCGCATAGGCGTTGCAGTCATCCGGTGCGGTGCTCACATCGCAAAAATCATGCATCGCCGTGCCGAAAGCGGTATCACAGCTTCTCTTGGCTTGTACCCCAGCCGCGTAGCAGTGGTCGTGATCGTTACAATAGGCACCAAAGTCAATGGATGGGTTGTCCTTCACCGGGCGCTCCATATCGCCGGAAAACCTGGGGTGGCCCAGCAAGTAGCCCCAACTGGACAAATAAGCCAACGCAGTCGCGCCCAAGGCCGTGCCGAACGGCCCGGAACCACAGTCGTTGGGTGCCCAGCTGGCACCACTGGCGGACGGCAAGCCGGGCGATGCCGGGTAAGTGCTCATGCTGCAACCAGCCGGCTTGAACTGTTCAAGAACTGAACACACGTGCTGGGACACGGGCCCGTTGGCGCGCGGGAAGGTCGCGTGATTGGGGATGGGCATGTTGGGCCATCCGGGCAGAAATGCGTTGCCGGACAGCCAGTAGGGACTCTGAATGATATATCCGTTGACGACGATCGCTTCGAGTGGCTGGCCTTCTTGTGCCATCACCGAGCCTGCAGTCGCCAGGGACGCAAGAAAAACAAGCACGTCAACCGCCAGTTGACGCCCGATGCTTGTTGCTTGTTGCTTGTTGCTTGTTGCCAAACATGATAGTTGATCCTACGTGATCACCCCAGGGAACGGCACCGCCTTGATGCCTGAAGGTGAACCTAGCGAGAGCGACGCCACGAAGTCAACCATTCACCATGTTTGTTTCCGGAATTTGTGACGCAGTAACCATAAACCGTCCTGATCAGCCTCGTACCTCAGCTCGTCATTCCCGGCAAAGCGGGAATACAGCGCCTTTTTGGCTCCAGAAGTCGTGACCTTCGAATCCAAGGCACGGACCCCGGTTGAAGCATGTGGGAGTGATGGGCCATTGCGGTTGCGCACCGAAACCGTGGCTGAAGAACAGGGCTAATCAGGCAATTCGATGCTACAGCGCCGCAATGAGACCCGAATCGGAACAGGCTTCTGACAGGCACATGCGCCCTCCGGGGCGCATCCGGTTGGCCAATGATCGAAACGTTTGATGCCACGCCCGTGCGCTGGCAAAGCCCGACATCGGACCCACACAAACCCGACACTTGGGTCGCTTGTCCGATTCTTTCTGTTGGCCACCACGGACGTTGGCAAGCAAATCGACCCGGCAAGCTGCGAAGCCATGGTTTCAGGCCGCAAACTGACCGGCGCTGAGGCGCGCGTACACGGGTTCGGCTTGCGGTGTCTTGCCGAACCAGCGCTCGAAGCTCTGTGCGGCCTGTTCCACCAGCATGCCCAGGCCATCGAAGGCGCGCTGCGCACCACCGGCCCGCGCCCAGCGCAGGAAGGGTGCCGCGGCCGTGCCGTAGCTGAGATCCACGCACAGCGTGCCGGGCGCCAACAGCGAGGTCGGCCAGGCGGGCACGCTGCCAGCGTGGCCAGCCGAGGTGGCATGCAGCACCAGGTCGAACGCGGCCAGCTCGCCCAGGTCATCCATGGCCACGGCCTGGACCGGCTCGCCATGCGCTGCGGCCAATGCCTCGGCCCGGGCCAACGTACGGTTGGCAATCACGAGGCTGACCGGGCCGGCATTCAGTAGTGGCCCCAGCACGCCGCGCGCGGCACCGCCGGCACCCAGCAACAGGATGCGCTTGCCGGCAAGTCCGAAATGACGCCGCCCTTCGAGATCGGCCACAAGCCCGCTGCCATCGGTGTTGTCGCAGCACAACCGGCCCGCCGCATCGCGATACAACACATTGGCCACGCCGGCACGTTGGGCGGCCTCGCTGGCTTGTTCGGCCAGCTCGAAGGCCGAGCGCTTGTGCGGCACGGTGACGTTGGCACCAAAGCCACCGCCGGTAAAGAACGCGTGGACCGCCGCAGGAAAATTCGCCGGGGCGACATCCACCAGGTCGTAGTCCAGCGTCATCCCGCATTGCGCGGCGAAGGCCTGCTGGATCACGGGCGAGAGCGAATGGGCCACCGGGTGGCCGAACAGGACAAGGCGGTGCGTGGCTTCGGACATGACGAAAAAGTGCGGTACCGGAAACGCCAGTGTAGCGGTCGCAGCCGGTGAGACGGCGATGCATCAAGCTGGAGCCATGGTCATCAACGGAGACAACCCATGAATCCCTCCTGCCGCTTTCGCCTGCAACTGGCCGGCGCCTGGTTTCTGGCCGGCCTGATGCTGGCCCTGCTTCTACCCGTTTCGCCGCAGCAACCCGCCCTTGGCTGGACCGGCCTGTACTGGTGCCTTGGCGCCCCGCTGACTTTGCTTTTGCTGCCCTGTCTGCAATGGCGTGGCAGCCAACAACCGCGCGTCCAGGCCGTGCGCCGCTGACCATGCCGAGCCAGATACAGAACCGGCTCAATGCCGTATCTGCAAGTAGCCATCCCGGACGAGGAACACGCGATAGCCGCGCCCGCCCACCAACGGCACCGCGTTGCTGCTGGTCAGGGTGGCGC
This sequence comes from uncultured Rhodanobacteraceae bacterium, assembly GCA_964583865.1. Taxonomy (GTDB): domain Bacteria; phylum Pseudomonadota; class Gammaproteobacteria; order Xanthomonadales; family Rhodanobacteraceae; genus DASSBG01. The sequence continues at coordinate 64,397 of CAZOXZ010000001.1, forward strand.
GCGGCATGCCCGGCCAGTCGCCGTGGGCCAGGGCCAGTTGGAAGGGATCAAGACGGCCGGTCGAGGGAAAGCCCACTTCGTTGGCCTTGCCGGCACCACGCAGGCTGATGCGTGACAACCGGTACAACGGCGGCAACCGGCCGAGCGACCCGTGCCAGGCCAGATACCTGGCATCGACACGCAAGGCATTGCCCTGCATTTGCACGCGTCGGGCGTCCTCACCGGGCAGCTGCAGTTCCAGCTGCCACAGCCCACCACCCAGGTCCATGGCCTGCAGCTCGGCAATGGCGGCCGACTGCGGCACGATCCGGTAGCCCTGCAAGCTGTAGCCGGTGATGCCGAAGCCGGCCGCAAGCACGAGGCACAGCAGCATGAACAGGCCGCTGCAGATCGACCGCACCCGACGCAGATCACTCCAGTGCCGCTGGCACATGACGGCCTGACGCAGCGCCAGCAGCAGGAGCACCACGGCCAGCGCCATGCTGATCGTGGTCGGCCAGGAAAGGCCCCAGGGCAGGCTCATCATGGCATGCCTCAGTTACCGGTGGGCGCGTCGGCGGGCTTCTCGTCGCAATCACAGCCAAAATCCGGCTCCGGGCCACCGGCGGCGATAAAGCGGTCGATACGGTCCTCCAGCACCGGCAGCGGCACCGAGCCGGTGGACAGCACGGTGTCGTGGAAGGCGCGGATGTCGAACTTGTCGCCCAGGGCATTCTCGGCCTTGGCGCGCAGGCGGCGGATGGTGAGGTAGCCCAGCTCGTAGCTCAACGCCTGGCCGGGCCAGCTGATGTAGCGGTCGATCTCGTTGGCAATTTCCAGCTGGCTCAGAGCCGTACGCTCGGCCAGGTAGTCGATGGCCTGCTGGCGCGTCCAGCCGAGGTGATGAATGCCCGTGTCGATCACCAGCCGGCAAGCACGCCACATCTGGTAGGTGAGGTAGCCGAATTTCTTGTAGGGCGTGTCATAGATGCCCATCTCGTTGCCGAGGTACTCGGAGTACAGGCCCCAGCCCTCGCCGTAGGCCGAGATGTAGCCGTGGCGGCGGAAGGCCGGCTGGCCCTTGCGTTCACGCGCCAGCTCCAGCTGCAGGGAATGTCCCGGGTAGCTCTCGTGCAAGGTCAGCGCCGGCATGTTGTACAGACCGCGCGAGGCGAGGTCATAGGTGTTGACCAGGTATTGGTCGGCGCCGCCACGGCCGGATGTGTAGTACGGCGCGATAGCTGCCGGCACCGGCACGATGGTGAAACGCTGGCGCGGAAGATGACCGAAGAAGTCGGCCATCTTGCCGTCCACCACCTTGGCCACCCAGGCACTTTTGTTCAGCAACTCCTGCGGGGTCTTGGCGTAAAAGCGCGGGTCAGTGCGCAGGAACTGGATGAAATCGGCCAGGTCGCCTTCAAAGTCGGTGGAGGCGATGACCTCCTGCATCTGCTGCTTGATCTTGGCCACCTGCTCCAGACCGATCTTGTGGATTTCGTCCGGCGACAGGTCCAGCGTGGTGTACTTGCGGATCTGCGCGTGATAGTACGCCTTGCCGTCGGGCATCTTCTCGGCGGCCAGCATGGTACGCGCGCGGGGCACGTATTCGTCGCGGAAGAACGTCAACAGCTTGGCATAGGCCGGAATGACCTCTTCCTTGATGGCCTTGCGTGCTGCAGCCTGGAGCTTCTTTGCCTCGGCAGCATCGATGCGGCCCGGCATGGACTGCAACGGCTTGTAGAAGCTGCTGGCTGTCGGGTCGCTCAGCTTGGCCACGGCGGCAATGGACTGGTCACGCCCATCCAGCACCGCGCGCGGCACGCTGAAGCCGCGCTTCAGCCCTGCGCGCATGTTGGCGAGCTGCTGGTCGAAGTAACGCGGAATCTGGCCCAGCTTGTCGATGTAGGCGCGATAGTCGTCTGCCGTTTCCAGATTGTCGCCGTCGAGTTGGTAACGAACGCCAGCCCAGAAGGACGAGTCACTGTTGAAGGGCATTTGCCATTGCTTGAACTTCTGGTCGGCGATGCGGTTGGCAATTTGCGCGTGGTAGACGGCATAGTTCACCTGGTTGGCGGGTGACAGCTCATCGACATCCAGCGCCTCCAGTTTTTTCATCACCCGCTGCCAGTACGCGAGGCGCTGGTGCTGGCTCTTGGCATCGACGGTGTCCAGACGGCTGTTGTCCGGCAGTTCGAGATCGGCCGGGCCGGGGCCGTCGCCACTTCGCCAGGCGTATTCGGTGCTGGAAATGGCCTCGAAAGCGGCGTCCGCATCGCTGCCCCACGCGGCCACGGGCAACAGCAGGAGGGCGAGAACAATGCGCGCCATGAACACTGGTTTCATGATGGAAGTCTCCGGTTTCAATGCGGCCCATGATGGCAGAAGTGGGCTCGGATGCGCAGGGCGAGTGGGTGAACTTTGAGTTTGCTCGCCAGTTGGCGACAATGGGCATCCCCGCAGACGGAATCAGACCATGAAGCACATCAGCCTGACCCAGTTTCTTGTCGAGGAACGCCGTGCCGGTTTCGGCAATTCCGAGCTCACCCAATTGCTGGAAGTGGTGGCGCGGGCCTGCAAGTCCATCGCGGTCGGTACCGGCAAGGGCGCCCTCGGCGATGTGCTTGGCTCGGTGGGGACGGAGAACGTGCAGGGCGAGGTGCAGAAGAAGCTGGACGTGCTGTCCAACGAGATCCTGCTGGATGCCAACGCCTGGGGCGGTCACCTG
>CAZOXZ010000002.1:0-42860 GCA_964583865.1 uncultured Rhodanobacteraceae bacterium
GCTGGTAGAGCGCAACCTTGCCAAGGTTGAGGTCGCGAGTTCGAACCTCGTTTCCCGCTCCAGAGTTTCCGGCCTTTCGGGGCCACGCAAAACCCCGCCGCGTCGGGGTTTTGTTGTATGGTGCCGACGCAGCCGGGACTCGAGGAATGGCCAGGTGGCAGAGTGGTCATGCAGCGGCCTGCAAAGCCGTGTACGCCGGTTCGATTCCGACCCTGGCCTCCATTCCTCCATATTCCGGCACACTGGCCACAGCCTGCCCGGGTGGCGGAATTGGTAGACGCAAGGGACTTAAAATCCCTCGGCCACTGGCTGTGCGGGTTCGACCCCCGCCCCGGGCACCAAGTCGGAGAAGCCGGGACTCGGGAATCGGGAATCGCCGGGGCACGGTACCCGCCGGTTCGTCCGGCTCCCGCGCGTAGGCCGGATCAAGCGCGCAGCGCGGATCCGGCGTGACGCAGGCTCCTGTTCGCACTGCATTGCCTGCTCCGTCGCTTCGCTCCTTGAGCAGGCCTACGCATCTGGCGGCTCCTTCGAGCAGGCCGGATCAAGCGTGGCACGCAGTTCCTCGATCATGCCGCCAAGGTCGGCGATGGCCTCGATGGTGTGGTCGGCTTCGTAGCCTTCGACCTGGTCCGGTTCGAAGGCATAATGGCCCTGGCGCACGAATACGGTGGTGACGCGATCCTTCCAGATGGCCTTGACGGCATCCAGCAGGCGGATCTTGTCATCCACCAGAACGTAGTGCCGGGCCGGGATACGGGCGGCGATGTCGTCCAGTTCGTGTTCCTTGTGCTGGTAGATCAGCACGCGGTTGTCGACGGCTTCCCACAAGCCGGAACGCACGATCTTGCGCGGCTGCATCACGGCATCGCCGTCGGAGACGATGCCGACCGGCCCGTGCTCGGCCAGAGTGTGCAGCAATTCGGGCACGCCGGGATACAAGCGTTCGGCAAACGGATAGTTCAGCAGCAATGCGGCCGCGGGCAGCCAGCGCGGGTCGCGTCCGGCATGCTCCCAGGCGCGCTGGAAGGTGCCGAGAAAATCCGAATGCCCGCGTTCCTTGCGCAGCGCTTCGTAGTGATGCCAGTACTTGTCTGCCGCGCCCGGTTCGATCAGGGCATCCAGCTTGTGGCCCAGGTCTTCCTTGACGGCATCGTTGTCCAGCAAGGTGTTGTCAACGTCAAAAAGCCAGGCGATCGGTGCTTCGGGTGATGGCATGTCTTGTTCTCCTTGTTGGACGGGATGGTTGATCAGCCCCACCAGAATGAGGCCGCAATGATGGTGTAGACCGCGATCAGGGCCGCGCCTTCCATCCAGTTCGACTCGCCGTCAAAGGTGATGAACGAGGCGATGATGACGGCCAGGAACACCGATACCACCAGCATCGGCGGGAACACCAGTGTCAATGGGGAAAACCCGAATACCAGCGACAGAATGACCAAGGCGGGCGCCAGTACCAGCGCGATCTGCAATGGCGAATTGATGATGACCGAAAAGGCATAGCGGGACCGGCCACTGGCCGCAAGCTGGATGCCGACCACGTTCTCCACCGCATTGCCGGCAATGGCCACCACCACCAGACCGGCGAACATTTCGGAAATGCCGAGCGTCGCCATGGCCGGTTCGAGCGCGTCCACGAACCAGTCCGAGACAAAGGCGGCCAACACGGCGGACGAGGCCAGCAGGCCGATGGCAAGCACCAATGGCCAGCGTGGGTCCGGGTGCTCCACTTCAACCTCATCGTTGCCGGTGTTGCGGCGCTTCAGCGAGGCAGGCAAGGTCAACAGGAACAACAACAGCAGCACGATCGAGACAATCAGCGACAGGTTGGTCTCGTGGGCCTCGGCTGGCGTGTGTACCCAGGTGGCCAGTGACGGCAGCACGAGTGCCACGACCGACAGCAGCATCAAACCGGCCGAATCGCGGGCACGGCGTGAGTCCAGTTGCTGATGGCCATGTTTCAGGCCACCGACGACAAAAGCCAGGCCCATCACCAGCAGCAAGTTTGCCAGGATGGAGCCAATCAGTGCGCCTTGGACCACGCCGACCAGTCCGGCTTTCAGCGCGAACAACGCGATGAACAGTTCTGGCAGGTTGCCGAGAGCCGATTGCAGCACGCCGGTGGCACCGGGGCCGAAGCGGTCGCCAAGCTGCTCCACCGAGCGCCCCACGAGAGTCGCGAGCAAGGCTACGGCCACCGATGAACACAGAAAGGCAAGAACCGCCCCGCCACCCAGATAATGCGTCAGGCCGGCCAGGATCGTCATGATGGCCGAACCACCCAAAAGAATGTAGTCGGAGCGGATGAACATCGGCTTGGCCGCAGTTCCAGCATCGGACATTGCAGGTTCTCCCCCGGTTGGATTTGCCGCCGCGGCGCAAGCCATCCTGTGCCGGTTCAGCACGGAAAGTGTACGCCCCAAATTGCGAGCTTGCAGTCAGTTGTTCTTGGCGTACCGGCCGGAGCGTGGCAGCATGGCCCGGATGGCAGGCCTCGTGCCGGTTTGCATAACGGTTCGATGGGTTGCCGAAAACGGAGACCAAAGATGAACGATACCGTTCAAGGGCAACGTTCGACATTCGTGAACGTGGTCGGCTGGATTTTCCTGGTGCTGTCAGGCCTCGGCGTGCTGATGTTGCTGGTGCAAATGCTGTTGTTCGGCACCTTGTTCGCGTCGCCTGAGATCGAGAAAGCAATGGCAACGGCACAGGCGTCGGGCGAGATCGCCGGCGTCTCGTTGTTCCTGTTTCAGCACATCTGGTGGGTTCTCGCGGCGAGCCTTCTCGTGTTGATCCTGGTGTTGGTGAGCTCGATCGGCCTGTTGCGACGCTGGAACTGGGCGCGGCTGTGCTTTGTCGTGCTGATGATTCTTGCCGCACTGAAAAAAGTCGTGGATATCGGAATGGCGGCTTTCATGGCACCGATGTTCACCAGTCAGATGAGCAATTTGCCACCGGATGCCCCGGACTTGGGTGGCTTCGTGATTGGTGTGGTGATCTTCAGCGTGATCATCTCCATCGGCTTGATGGCCCTGTACGCCTGGATCGCCTGGCGCCTGACCCGACCGGCCATCGTGGCCGAGTTCACGGCGTGATGTGGCCGGGGATCGCGTCGGCGAAGCCGGCTCGCCGGCAGGCAGGTCGCGTAGGCCGGATCAAGCGCGCCAGCGCGGATCCGGCAGCGATTCCCGGCTCCCGGCACTGTGACGATTGCCTGCTCCGTCGCTACGCTCCTTGAGCAGGCCTACGGCGTACGTCGGCGGGTTGGCGGTGCGTTGGCGTAGATTCCCGGATCCCGCCACGATTGCCTGCTCCGTCGCTACGCTCCTTGAGCAGGCCTACGGTGTGCGGCGTGGTTTGGCGTTACCCGGGCGTAGGCCGGATCAAGCGCGTCAGCGCGGATCCGGCGATCAATGAAAATCCCTTGAAGCGGTGGGCAGGCGGCCCAGAAGCGGGGTGAAGTCATGCAGTTGTCGGGCGATGATGTGGTGCACGTGATCGGCGTGCTGATGGCGGCCGTCCACGGCCAGCAGGCGGGCTTCGGTGAGGGCTTGGCGGGCGCGTTGGGCGAGGTCGGGCCAGATGATGATGTTGATGAGGCCGTCCTCGTCTTCCAGGGTGACGAACACGGTGCCGCTGGCGCTGGCGGGGCGCTGTCTGGCGGTGACCAGACCGGCCACGCGCACGGTGCTGCCATCCCGGCGTTGCAAGGCTTCGGTCGAGCGCAGGCAGCGACGTTGGCCCAGTTGTGGGCGCAGCAGGGCCAGTGGATGGGTGCCCAGGGTGAGGCCGGTGCTGGCGTAGTCGGCGACGATGTCCTCGCCCACGCCCGGGGCCGGCAGGTGTACCGGCTCGGCGGGCGGGTCGGCGGCAAACAGCGGCAGTTGCCGTTCGCTGCCGGCGGCTTCCCAGCGAGCCTGATGGCGGTGCCCGGCCAGACTTTCGATGGCGCCGGCATCGGCCAGCACATCGAGGCTGGCCCGTTCCAGTCCGGTTCGGCGTGCCAGATCCGGCAGGCTGCGAAAGGCGCCGTTGGCACGGGCCGCGACAATGCGCTCGGCATCCGCGCGGCGCAAGCCACGCACCTGGTTGAAGCCCAGGCGCACGGCGGGCTGGCGGGCCAGGTCGCCAAGTGCGGCGGCGTCCGGCTCCAGACGGCAACGCCAGCCGCTGGCCTGCACGTCCACGGGCCGCACCGTGACGCCGTGGCGGCGAAAATCCTGCACCAGTTGCGCCGGGGCATAAAAACCCATGGGCTGGCTGTCCAGCAGGCCGCAGAGCAGGGCGGCCGGCTCGTGGCATTTCAGCCAGGACGACACCCACGCCAGCAGGGCATAGCTGGCCGCATGTGATTCGGGAAAGCCGTAGCTGCCGAAGCCCAGAATCTGCTCGAAAATGCGTTCGGCGAATTCAGCCGGGTAGCCGCGCGCGGCCATGCCCTGCAGCAGCTTGTGGCGGTGCTTTTCCATGGTGCCGTGGCGCTGCCAGGCGGCCATGGAGCGGCGCAGCTCGTCGGCCTCGCCGGGGCTGTAACCGGCGGCGATCATGGCAATCTGCATGACCTGCTCCTGGAACAGCGTCACGCCCAGGGTGCGTTGCAGCACCTTCTCCAGCGCCGGTGACGGGTAGCGCACCGGCTCCTCGCCACGCCGGCGACGCAGGTAGGGATGCACCATGCGGCCCTGGATGGGGCCGGGGCGGATGATGGCCACTTCGATGACCAGATCGTAGAAACGGCGCGGCGCCAGGCGCGGCAACATGGATTGCTGCGCACGTGACTCGATCTGGAACACGCCAACCGTGTCCGCGCGCTGGATCATGGCCCAAGTGGCCGCGTCGTCGGCCGGTACGCGGGCCGGGTCGAGGTCGCGCCGGCCACTGGAACGCAACAGGTCGAAGGCCCGCGCCATGGCGCCCAGCATGCCGATGCCGAGGATGTCGACCTTCAGCAAGCCCAGGGCATCGAGGTCGTTCTTGTCCCACTGGATGATGCTGCGCTCGGGCATGGCGGCGTTCTCCACCGGCACGAGGGCGTGCAATGGCCCGTCGGCAATGAAAAAGCCGCCCGGATGCTGCGACAGGTGCCGCGGGAAGCCGATCAACTCGGCCGTGAGCACGCGTAGACGGTGCATGAGGGCGCTTTTCGGATCGAAGCCGGCACGCTGCAGGGCGGCATCATCGGGCGGCTCCTGGCTCCAGGCGCCGACGCAGCGGGTCAGGCGCTCGATGCGGTCGCGGTCGAAGCCCAGCGCCCGGGCCACGTCGCGCAGGGCGCTGCGGGCGCGGTAGTGGATCACCACGGCCGTGAGGGCGGCCCGCGCCCGACCGTAGCGCTGGTAGATGTACTGGATGACTTCCTCGCGCCGGGCGCTGTCGAAATCGACGTCGATATCCGGCGGCTCGCCGCGTTCGCGCGAGATGAAGCGCTCGAACAGCATGGCCATGCGTGCCGGGTCCACTTCGGTAATGCCCAACGCATAGCACACGGCCGAGTTGGCCGCCGAGCCGCGGCCCTGGCAGAGAATGCTGTGTCGGCGGGCGAAGCGCACGATGTCGTCGACGGTGAGGAAATAGCAGGCGTAGCCCAGCTCGGCGATCAGCGCCAACTCATGTCGGATCTGCCGGCGCACCTTGCGTGGCGCGCCATCCGGCCAGCGCCAACGCATGCCTTCGAGCGTGCGCCGACGCAGGTAGCGGTCGGCGTCGAGGCCGGCGGGCACGGCGTCTTGTGGGTAGCGATAGCGCAACTCATCCAGCGTGAAGCGGCAACGTGCAGCCAGGCGCAGGGATTCGGCCAACAGCTCGGCCGGGTACAGCCGGGCCAGTGTGCTCCGCGGGCGCAGGTGGCGTTCGCCGTTGGCGAACAAGGCTTCGCCGGCCTCGGCCACGGTGCAGCCCAGGCGGTTGGCCGTCAGCATGTCCTGCAAGGCACGGCGGCGGCGCTGGTGCATGTGTACGTCGCCGCTGGCCACACAGCGCAGACCGAGACGGTGGGCCACGGCCTGGCAGCGACGCAGCCAGGTGGCATCATCCGGGCCGCGATGCAGCTCCACGGCCAGCCAGCAGACCTGTGGAAACTGCGTGGCCAGCCATCGGCCGTGTTCGGTAGTCAATGCCTCGTCCGGCAACCACAAGGCCAGCAGGCCGGCGTTGTCCCCGGCGACATCCTCGCGCAGCAGGCGGTAATTGCCTTTGGCACTGCGCCGGCGCGCCCGCGTGATCAACTGGCACAGCCGGCCGTAGCCCGTCAGGTCGGCGGCCAGCAGCACCACGCGCGGGCCGTCCTCGATCTGCATCTCGCTGCCGCTGACGAGCTGCAAGCCATGCTCACGGGCCGCTTCCCAGGCACGCACCAGGCCGGCCACCGAGGCCTCGTCGGTCAGTGCCAGGGCACGGTAGCCCAAAGCCTTGGCGCGCTCGACCAGCTCGCGCGGGCTGGAAGCACCGCGACCAAAGCTGAAGTGCGACAGGCAATGCAGCTCGGCGTAAGCCGGGGGCGTGCGGCTCATGCAAACCAGCCGTGCAACTGGAACGGGCCTTGCTCGCCCACGGCGCAGAACACCCAGGCACGCTGGCCGTGTGCGGTCTCCACGACATAGTAGTCGCGCCGGGTGTCGCCACCATCCCACCAGCCACTTTCGATGCGCTCCGGACCGGCGAGGATGCGCGGCGCCGGACCGCGCAACGGAATGGGCCGGGCCAGCAGCCAGGTGGGCCGCGGGCGTGATGGCACGGTCTCGGCGTCGGTGCCCGGCTCGGCGCAACCTTGCCAGGCATGTTCGGGGCGATGGTCGGGTCGCCAGGCCAGGTGTTGCACGGCGTCCTCCCCCAGGCGCGCGCGCAGGCGCTCGCGCAAGGCCGGCCAGGTCAGTTGCTGGCCGGGGCGCTGGCTGAACAGGTCGCCGCGCTCGGGCACGAAGTCCGGCAGTTTGTCGGCCGCAAGGCCCAGGGCGGTGACCGGCGCCGGCAGGTGGGCGCGTTGCAGATGCTGGCGGGCCAGTTCGAACAGCCGGCCGGCGTCGCGCTCCGGAGCCAGCAGGCCCACGGCCAGGCGCTGCGGTGTGTGGTCCTCGTACTGCAGTATCAGTTCGAAATGCTGCACGCCGCCATCGCGCGAGCGCAGGAAGGTCGCCAGATCGGCTGTCAGGCGCTGCAGCGGAAACAGCAGGGCATGGCTCGCCTCGACGCCGCGTTGAAAGTGGATGTCACGGCGGAAATGTACCGGCGGCCGCCATAGCGGCAGGCTCGGGTTGCCATGGCCCTGCAAGGCTTGCAAACGGGCAATGAAATCGGTGCCGAAACGCCGTGCCAGTTCGCCACGGGGCAAGGCAAGCACCCGGCCCAGTGTTTTCAGTCCCATGCGTTGCAGGCGCTCGGCATGACTGGCCTCGAAACCGGCGCATGCGACGGGCAGGGACTGCAATGCGCGTTGCAGCTCGGGCAGCGTGGTGATGGCAAGGTCATCATGCCGGGCTGCCAGGGCGTGGGCGGCCTGCGGGTTGGGTGCCAGCACCAGGCGGTGACGAAAGCCGAGGTCGGTCAGACCGCGGTGCAGTTTGTCGGCCAGCCGTGGCCAGGGACCGAACAGCGCCAGGCTGGCCCCGACTTCCAGCATGAGGGCGTCGGAGAAATGCCCGACCACCACTTGCGAGCTGTATTGCCAGGCCCAGGCGGCCAGCAGTTGCCGGCTGTCATCTAGCAGGGCGAGCTGCAAGGCCTCGTTGGCCAGTTGCGGGTAGATGGCCTCGGCCACGGCCAGCGACTGGCCCGCATGCAGGCCGGCCCGGCGTGCCGGTTCGTTGACGGCCGCCAGCACGCGTCGCTGCACAGGGCCATGCAACAAGGCGAATGGCCGTTGTTGCCACTCCGGCGGATGCTGGCGCAGGGTCGCGTCGATGGCCAGCGTCGGCAGCCGCAGGCAGGCCCAGAGCAATCGTGCCATGGCGCGTCCCCCTCACGACGGTCGCGATGCCGTGCCAACGGGAGCACTGGCCACGGTATCTTCCTGCTCCGGCAGCGCGTTCATCGGCCTGCGTGCCGGCAAGGCTCGGGCGGGTGGTGTGCGGCCGCGGCATTTCAGCACCTGCAGTTGTTGGCCGTGAAACAGTAATCGCAGGGCGGCCGGTGAAGCCTCGCCGGCATGCCGTGCATCGCGAAAGACGAAGGCCATGGCGCGACCGGTTTCGGCGGCCAGTTGCAGGCGTTTCGTGCGGGTCGGGTCGATGCGTCGTGGCCACACGAGCACGGCCGGACACACACCCGAGCGCAGGCATTGCTCGGCCGCCCACAGGCTGTCGTGGCCAGCGCTGTCGACGGTGACCAGATGCGACGCCCGGACACCGTGCTGCCGCCAGGCCAGCGGGAAGGGCAGGTAGGGTGGGTCCACCAGCACCACCGGATGCTGGCGGTCGCCCAGTGCGGCCAGTGCCGGCAGCACCAACGCCAGCTCACCCAGGCCATCGGCCGACAGCAGGATCTCGCTGACGCCGTGGCGCGGCCAGCCGCCGCCGGGCAGCAAGGCATCCAGATCGGCGCGGCCCGTGCTTGCGCCACCGGGCACATGGCCGGTTTTGCGTCCACGCCAGATGCGCGGATCGTCGAGCAGGGCGGACAGGGCTTCGGCACGACTCATGGGCGAAGCCTCAACAGGCCCACGTACAGGCCCTCGATGGCGAAGTCATCGACATCCGGGTCGACGACGATGGGCGCATAGGCCGGGTTGCGCGGCAGCAGGCGCAACTGGCCATCACGCCGTTGCAAGCGCTTGATCGTGACCTCGCCGTCGATGCGAGCCACCACGACCTGGCCGTCTTCGGCCTCGGGCTGGCGACGCACGCCCACCAGATCGCCGTCCAGAATGCCGTCCTCGATCATCGAATCACCCTCCACCCGCAGCAGGTAGTCGGCACGCGGATGGAACAGCTCCGGATCAACACGCACATGGCGCTCGGCCTCGCCTTCCAGCGTGTCCGGCCCCACCGGCGCACCGGCCGCCACCCGGCCCAGCACCGGCAGGGCCAGCCAGTGGCCTGGGCGTGCCTCGTGCAGGCGGATGCCGCGCGCCTTGCCCGGCACGAGACTGAGGTAACCCTTGCGCTGCAACGCCTGCAGGCACTTCTGCGCCGTGCTGGCGTGCGGAAACCCAAGCCCGCGGGCAATCTCCGCCAGCGCCGGTGGCATGTCGTGCTGCTGCAACCAGGCGCGGATGAAATCCAGCGTGGCCTGCTGCTTGTCGGTCAAGGTCGGGCGGTGTGAGTCCATAGTGTACATTTGTACACCTTTCAGGGGCGCCCGTCAAATGGCGGCAATAGCCATCTGGCGTCCTTTGCAAGCCTGCTCAAGGAGCGCAGCGACGGAGCAGGCATTCATGTCACGAGACAAACCCCACGCCGGATCCGCGCTGCGGTTGACCCTGCCTACGCCAAGCCAGGGCGGTCGTTCGCGACCGGGTATCAACATGCCCGATCGCAAACACGCGCGGCCACTACACCGCCGCCTGGATCTCGATGCTCAGCCGGCTGACTTCCAGAATCTCGTCCAGCGAAATGGGGCAGGGCAGGCCTTGTTGCACGGCCTCGACAAAGGCTCTGGCGCAGGCACGCTGCCCCTTGTCCTGGCGCCACAGGTTCATGCGCGAGAACCCGTTGAAACCCCAGCCGCGCAGACGACGGAAATTGTCCAGTTGCAACACCTTGCCGCCGGCAAAAACCTCCAGACGTTCCTTGGGAAAGCCTTTGTGGCCGTTGGCAAGGTAGTGGAAGGTGCCCATCGAGCCATCGGCAAATTGCATGTCGATGCTGACCTTGTCCCTGGGCATGGTGCCGCCGCTGTCGCCCAGTGCCGTGACATGCCAGGCTGCGACCGGGGCGCCTGCCAGGTGCCGCAGCAAGTCGATGAAATGACAAGCTTCACCGACGATGCGGCCGCCGCCGACGGCCTTGTCCTGGGTCCAGTGATCGGCCGGGATGGCACCGGCGTTGACGGTCATGATGAAGCTCTTCGGCGCGCTCACCGTCGCCAGCAACTGGCGCATCTTCACGATGTGCGGAGCAAAGCGGCGGTTGAAACCGACCATGAGCAAGGCACCCGCCGCGCCAGCCACCGCCGCAATCCGCGCCAGTTCGTCCAGCGTAAGGCACAATGGTTTCTCGCAGAACACATGCTTGCCGGTCGCCAGTGCAGCCAGCACCTGTCCGGCATGCTGGTGATGCCGCGTGGCGATGACCACGGTGTCGATGGCCGGATCGGCCAGCACCGCATCGGCATCACTGGCCGCCGCCGCAAAGCCCTGCTTGCGCCCATGGTGCACGGCGCTGACGCCGCTGTCGCTGACCACGGTGTGCAGCTTGGCCCCCGCGGCGCGGAAGGCCGGAATCAGCACCCGCCCGGCGTAGTTGCCGGCGCCCAGAAAGGCCACCGTGGCCTTGCCCGGCGTCACTGCGTCTGCGTGCGGCAAAGCCACATGACGGCTGCCCGCCGTCGGTTTATCGGCCTGCGGATACTGCAGCACGATACCCAGCGAGGGCGTGCCGCCGGAAAGCAGGGCATAGGCTTCCGTGGCCTGCGCCAACTCGAAGCGGTGTGACACCAGCGCTGTCGTGTCCAGCGCACCGCTGGCCATGAGATCCAGCACGGCCTCGAAATTGCGTTGCTCGGTCCAGCGCACGAAACCGACGGGATAGTCCTGCCCGCCTTCCTCGTATGTCGGGTCATAGCGTCCCGGGCCATAGCTGCAACTGACCTGGAAGCTCAGTTCCTTCTCGTAAAAATCCGCCCGCGACAACTCCAGCCCGGTGACGCCCACCAGCACGATACGCCCGCGCTTGCGGCACATCTGTGCGGCCTGATGCACCGGCTCGTTGCTGCGGGTCGAGGCCGTGATCAGCACCGCATCGACTCCACGGCCACGCGAGAAAGCCATGGCCGCATCCAGCACATCCGCTGCCGAATCAATCACCTCCGCGCCAAACTTCCGGGCCAGCTCACGGCGCGAGGCATCCGGATCAATACCCAGCACGCGACAGCCCTGGGCGCGCAGTATCTGCACCGTCAACAAGCCGATAAGGCCCAGGCCCGTGACCACCACGCATTCGCCCAACGTAGGTGCGGCCAGACGGATGCCCTGCATGCCGATGGCGGCCACGACCACGAAGGCGGCGGCCTCGTCATCGACCGCATCCGGCACCGGCACCACCAGGTTGCGTGGCACACACACCACCTCGGCATGCTTGCCGTTGGACACCACGCGATCACCCACGGCCAGGCCCGCGACACCGGCCCCGACCTCCAGCACCCGGCCCACATGGCAATAGCCCAGCGCCAGCGGCTGATCCAGCTTGCTGCGCACCGCATCGACCGTGGTCGCCAGCCCGTCAGTGCGCATCTTGTCCAGCACCATGCGCACCTTGTCCGGCTGCTGGCGCGCCTTGTTCAACCAGTTGGCCTTGCCGAAATCCACCAGCATGCGCTCGGTCCCGGCCGACACCAGCGTACGTGAGGCCCCCACCAGCACATGCCCCGGTTTCACCCGCGGCGCCGGTACCTCGGTCAGCTCGGTTTCACCCGTTTTCAGACTCTGCAAGATCTGTTTCACGCACACACCCCGGTCCCGTGACAATCGGCAGCGCGCCAGCCGTGCCGCCAGCGGGCATTCTACAGGTGTCCTCCGCAAACCGGCGCAGCGCCTGCAGCCGCGACCACAACAAGGCTCTCGGCAAGCGAACGTCCAGGGTCTGTGGGCAGCAGCGCCGCCGAGCTTGGGTTTTTGCCCGGATATGAAGGATAATCGCCGTAATGCAACCGGATGGATGCTCATATGCGCCTGACAGCCATTTTACTTCCCGACCCGGATGGTGGTTTCACGGCAACGAAACCAGAGACTGGCTGCACCTCCCAAGGTGAGACCATCGAGGAGGCACTTGCCAACCTTCGAGAGGCAACCGAGCTCTATCTCGTAGAATTTCCATCCACCTGATTAGCCCTGTCCCTCAGCGACGGGTTCGGCGGGAAGCCGCAATAGGCCGTCGTTTCCGCATGCTTCAAGCGCGAACCCAGTGCCTTGAACTTGGAGATTGCGGCTGTTGGAGACCAGAAGGCGCTGGATTCCCGCGTTCGCGGGAACGACGAGCTGAGATACGAGGCTAATAAAGCTCAGGCCCAGCACGGACAGAGCAGATGCGTACGCCCCGGCTGCCACGCCAGGCATGCCTCTTTCGAGGCGGTACCAAGTGACACGCGACATGCCGGCCGCCTGAGCAGCCGCCACGGCGGTGATGCGCAGAGCCTTGCGTCGAGCCCGAATGGCAGCCCCCATTGCATACAGGCACGATGCCGAAGAGCAGTCTTCATGACGACCATGCGCTTCCATACGTTTCAGATCATGAGCAAAATGCCACGAAAAGCAACAATTGGAAACGTTTCAGCTATCTTGCCTGGCAAGCTGCAGCGGCCTGGGAACCAGGGTGCGATCAAAGCCCCAGACAACCAGATTCGACGGCCCCTCAAGCAAATTGAAGCCGCCTGGCCTTCGGTTCAGGAACGACCCGATCGAACTCCTTCGCTGTGCGAATCCAGAGTGCGATCGCGTCCTTACAGTTTGTGAGCGCGGAGTCCGGACTGTCTCCATGCGCCATGCAGCCAGGAAGCTCTGGCACATCCGCGATGAAGGCGCCGTCCTCCTCACTCCAATAAATGATGATCTCGTACTTGTACATCAGTCATCACTCCCAAGCCCATATTGCGACAGAACCTTGCGGACCTGACGAACCTGGTACGGCTTGGCCTTGTCGCCTTCCCGTTGCAGGTTGATGAGGCCTTCCACCCCCGCCTTGACAAAGACGTGGTGGCTACCGCTCGTTCGCTCCTCAAAACCAAGGCTACGCAGGAGGCTGCAGAGGTCACGGAAGCGGATATTCGCGTCTGAGCGACCCCGGAGAATCCGCCACAACAGCTTGTCTCGTTTGGTCACGGTGGCATTCTACCAAACAAATAGGGAGGCCGCGCCGCACCGGAAAGCCCAAGTCGCTGGCTCACCACCAGAGTCCTTGGCCGCAGAACACCGGAAATCAGCGACTCGAGCGATGGCTTCCGACCGATTCCTACCACCCAGGCTCCAGCCACCACGTTGCCGCGGGCCCTGATCTGGCGAAGTTCCTCGCAAGATCCAGCATGACATCCTGATGGCCCGCATGGCGAGATGGGTTGGCGGTCGGTGGTTGCTGGCCCTGACCGGGCGCTTCCTGCAGGCCGGCGTCATGGTCGGCAACGTCATCCAGTCGACGCACATCGGCACGCCGCAAAGCGGGGCGTTGTCGCCGCTCGTGGCCAACACCCTGTTGGACGACCTCAACCACGAACTGGAACCCCGGGCCACCGCGTCGTCCGTTATGCGGGCGATCGCTTGAGTTCATCTGCGCGTGCTGGAGTGTGCCTGTGGAACGAATTGTTGGAAGCCGCTTGCTCCAGACGCTCCGCCAACCAGACCTTAATCACGGACTGCCGTGTCACGCCGAGCTTTCGGGCCTCCCGGTCAAGCTCTTCGACCATCCAGCTCGGAAAGTCGACGTTGACGCGCTTTGACTTCAGACGCGGCCGGGAGGCTTTTTCCAAGTCGAGCGATTCGGTGATGTCTTCGCCAGCATCAAATTTGCGATCAAATGTTTCAGCTTTCATACAGGGCCACCTCTTTCAAACGAGCTCGACGCACCGAGATGATCCGGATATTTGTCCCACGATAGGTAATAACCGCGGACCAATGTTTACCACCGAGCAGACCAATAACAAGGTGGCGTGGTTCGTCCACTGTCTTCGCCGGGATCTTCATCAGGTACGGATCCTCCCAGAGTGCCTGGGCCTCTTTGAAGTCAATCCCGTGTTTGGCCTTGTTGGCTGTGCTCGTCGCTTCGTCGAACTCGAACATGGTGTAGAAACTATACCATTTTTGGGCAACCCGGGCCTGGGTGCCAGGAGCCATGTGAGCGGGGCACAGCCGTCTTCCTGCGTGGAGCGAGCGTAGCGAGCGGAATCGCAGGATCTCGCCGATGATACCCGGTGCACGGATTCTGCGACTCCGGGCTTCGCCCTCCGCGCAGAATGACAGGGAATGGCCGTCATCCTGCGTGTAGCGAGCGTAGCGAGCGGAATCGCAGGATCTCCCCGATTCTGCCCGGTGCACAGATTCTGCGACTCCGGGCTGGCGCCCTCCGCGCAGAATGACGGGGAACCTGCCGTGATCCTGCGTGGAATGAGCGCAGCGAGCGGAATCGCAGGATCTCTCCAATGCTGCCCGGTGCATAGATTCCGCGACTCCGGGCTTCGCCCTCCGCGCGGGCTGACAAGGGTTGCGGTTGTGCGTGCACCTCGAAATGGTCACACAGCCGGGCTTCGACGCTGAAAAATCACGGTCTCTCAGCTCTTGGACCTTGCAGACCGGATCGAGCGCATCAACGTGAATTCGACGGCAGTGCAGAGGATACGTGCCCTTGATGCGCCAGCTTGCGCTCCCAGGCCAGGGCGGTTTCGACAATGAAATCCAGATCGTCGTGCCTGGGCACCCAACCCAACAGTGTTTGCAACTTGTCCGCATTCGCCACCAGCGTTGGCGGATCCCCCGCCCGGCGCCCTTCCCCGCGAATGGTCAACGGCGTGCCGCTGGCCCGCGCCACGGCGTCCAGAACCTCGCGCACGCTGTAACCGTGGCCATAACCGCAGTTGAGGGTTACCGGGTCACCACCGGCTCGCAGGTAGTCGAGTGCTGCCAGATGAGCACGCGCCAAATCGGTGACATGGATGTAGTCCCGCACACCGGTGCCATCCGGCGTGGCGTAATCGGTACCGAAGATGGCCACATGATTGCGTGTGCCCATGGCGTGTTCACAAGCCACCTTGATCAGTAAGGTCGCGTGCGGCGTGGACTGCCCGATCCGCCCCCGGGCATCGCAGCCGGCGACGTTGAAGTAGCGCAGGCAGACATGGCGGAGTGAGCTGGCGGCGGCAAGATCCCGCAGCATCAATTCGCACATCAGCTTGGATTGCCCGTACGGATTGATCGGATTGGTCGGCGTGGCCTCGTCGGCAACTCCGCCCGGCGGAATCCCGTACACGGCCGCCGTTGAAGAGAGCAGAAACTGCTCGATCCCCGCCGCGACACAACAGGCCAGCAATTGGCGCGTCTTGCAAGTGTTGTTGGCGTAGTACTTCAGCGGATCACGCACTGACTCCCCGACCGCCGTATGCGCGGCAAAGTGGAGCACCGAATCAACCCCGTGCTCACCCATCACCCGCAGCATCAACGCTTCGTCACCAATGTCGCCCACCACCAGCGTGGCATCGCCCACGGCTTCGGCAAAGCCGGTGCTCAAATCATCGACAACCACCACATCCTCGCCGCGCTCACGCAACGCGAGCACCACGTGGCTGCCGATATAACCGGCGCCGCCGGTAACCAGAACTGCCATGTTGACCCTGACCTCCACCAAAGAAAGCCTCAAGGGTAGCGGTACCTGCGCAACATGCCCAGCGCGCGCTCGACTGAGGGGTGGCCGGGGCCTTGTGAAATCCGGGATTGCCACGGATACCAGAAGGGCCGGGTCACAAGAAGATGTGTGTTTGATGTGCCGCGATGTGGCATGCTTGCCTTTCGCAAGGGTTGCAAGAGTGGCAATGCAATTGCTTATAATGTGATATGCATCACATTTGTCACCGTCTGGGAAGGAAGCCCCACGCTGACCATTCGATCAAACGGGGTAGGGGAATGCGGTATCGGCAGAATCGTGACTGTTGCGTGGAAGGCCTGGTGTCGGCCGGTGAGCGCGAGGGCGTGGCATGAGGCAATACTTTGCACGCAAGCGCGTGCTGGTCACCGGCGGTGCGGGCTTCCTGGGCTCGCACCTGATTGATCGGCTGCTGGATCGCGGCGACGAAGTGGTGTGCGTGGACAACCTCTTCACCGGCAACAAGCGCAACATCGACCACCTGCATGACAATCCGCGCTTCGAGTTCATCCGCCACGATGTCACGTTTCCGCTCTATGTCGAGGTGGATGAAATCTACAACCTCGCCTGTCCGGCATCGCCCATCCACTACCAGCACGACCCTGTCCAGACCACCAAGACTTCGGTGCACGGCGCCATCAACATGCTGGGCCTGGCCAAACGGCTTGGCTGCCGCATCTTCCAGGCGTCCACCAGCGAGGTGTACGGTGATCCGTCGGTGCACCCGCAGCCGGAAACCTACTGGGGCAATGTCAACACGATCGGCCCGCGCTCGTGCTACGACGAAGGCAAGCGTTGCGCCGAAACCCTTTTCTTTGACTACCACCGCCAGCACGGCCTGGACATCAAGGTGGCGCGCATCTTCAACACCTACGGCCCGCGCATGCACCCCAACGACGGGCGGGTGGTATCCAACTTCATCATGCAGGCACTGCAAAACCAACCCATCACCATTTACGGCGAGGGCCAGCAGACGCGGTCATTTTGTTACGTGGATGACCTCATCGAAGGTATTCTCCGGCTGATGGATTCCGAAGCGGGGTTCACCGGGCCCGTCAATCTCGGCAATCCCGGGGAGTTCACTATTCGCGAGCTGGCCGAAAAGGTGATCGAGCTGACGGGCTCTTCGTCGGAACTGGTGCATGAGCCCCTGCCGACCGACGACCCCATGCGACGCAAGCCCGATATCAGCCTGGCAGAGGAGCGACTGGGTTGGCAGCCATCGGTTCCTGTGTCCGAAGGGCTGGAACACACGATCGGCTATTTCAGCGAGTTGCTCGCGGAGCTCGGATGACTGTGCAAAAACCGTTCCGTATCGCTGTCGTCAACTCGCACCCGATCCAGTACTTCGCTCCGCTGTATGCCTACCTGAACCGGGATCCGGAACTGGAGATTACGGCGTTGTACTGCTCGGACTCCAGTCTGCGCGGCGGTGTTGACGAAGGTTTCAAGCAGCCGGTGACCTGGGACGTGGATTTGCTGGAAGGCTACCGTGTCGTTTTTCTCGGGGAACGCGCAAAAAAGCGCACGCCCGGCGGTTTCTTCTCGCTTGTCAGTCCCGAGTTGTGGAATGAAATCGACCGCGGCAAGTACGACGCCGTATGGCTGCATGGTTATGCCTACGCAGCCTATGTGCTGGCGTTTCTCGCCGCCCGTCGTTCACGCTTGCCCGTGTTTGTACGTGGCGAAACGCATCTTGGTTTGCAGCGTACCGGCTGGCGACGACGCTTGCGGGATGCCATCCTGGGGCTGGCTTCTCGGCAAGTGGCCGCTTGCCTTGCCATTGGTAGTGCCAACCGCGCGTACTACCGTTCATTGGGTGTCCCCGAGGCGAAGATCTTCGATGTGCCTTACACCGTGGACAATGCACGGTTCATGGAGGCGGCTTCCGTTGCCGCCAAGGACAGAAGTACACTACGCAAGCGCCATGGCTTGCCGCCCGACCAGCCGGTGGTGCTGTACGCGTCCAAATTCGAGCCACGGAAGCATCCTCGTGCCGTCATTGATGCTGTGGCGCGATTGCGTGATCGGGGCATGCCGCTCAGCCTGCTACTGGTGGGCTCCGGGGAGCTGGAAGCCGAATTGCGGGCGCGAGTGGCCGCATTGGCGCTTGCGGATGTGGTTTTTACCGGTTTCGTGAATCAGGCCGAACTGCCGGCGGTGTACGCGGCCGCGGATGTGTTCGTGTTGGCCTCCGAGAACGAGCCCTGGGGCTTGATTGTCAACGAAGTGATGTGTGCCGGCTTGCCGGTGGTGGTTGCCGACGAGGTTGGTTGCGTCCCGGACCTTGTCGAGAACGGCGGCAACGGTCGCACGGTTCCCGCGGGCGACGCTACCGCCATTGCGGCCGCCTTGCGTGAGGTGTTGCACGACGAGGAGCGCCGCGAGGCCATGGGGCAGCGCAGTCTGGAGATCATTCGTGGCTGGAGCTACGCCGATTGCCTCGATGGCGTCAAGGCAGCTGTGGCGGCTCTGCGCTCATGAGCAAGCCGTCGGTCTTGCTGTTCGCTGACTTCCGCCTCGGTCAGTTGGGTGCCTCGCATGAGCGCGCGTTCACGGAGCTGGGTCACCGGGTGCACCGCTTCGACGTGCCCGAGGCGATGCATAAACTGGCATGGCCAGCACGAAATCGCATTGTGCATCGGCTGAGCGTGGGTCAGTTCGGTTTGCGGCGCGCATGGTCTCGGGGCTTCAATCAGCAATTGTTGCAAGCGGCAACCCGGAGTGGGGCACCCTGGGTGCTGCTGCACAATGCCACGTGGGTGATGCCGGAAACGGTGCGTGCCTTGCGCGAGCAGGGCCACAAGGTGGTGATTTTTCACGCCGACAACCCGTTTCCGCCGCACTACAACAACCGTCCGGAGACCCTGCCAACCGCGCGCGAAGCTGATCTGTACCTTATCTGGAGTGAGCGGCTTGTGGCCCGGCTGCGAGCCGAAAACGTCAACGCGCGGTTTCTCGCCTTTGGCTGGGATCGGCAGGCCTTGCCGTATCAAGCTGATTCACCTCAGGGGCGGTGGCCCGGCGTGGTCTTCATTGGTGGCTGGGATCGCGAACGCGAAGCATTCCTGGAGCGGGTTGCCACGACGTTGCCGTTGCGCATTTACGGCCCGGGCTACTGGGGATCGCGGACCCGCCGCGGCAGTCGTGTTCGGGCTTGCTGGCAAGGTCGGGCCCTGAGCCTTGCCGAGTCGGCGTCCGTCATCCGTGAAGCCGGCATTTGCCTCAACATTCTGCGCACGCAGCATGCGATTGATGGCGTGCCGGATGGCGTCATCATGCGCCATTTCGAAGTGCCGGGTGCCGGAGGATTTTTGCTGTCCACCCGCAGTGGCGTGGCAACGAGGCTGTTCCCCGAGGGTGTGAGCGGAGCCTACTTTGCCGATGTGGACGAGTGCATTGCCCAATGTCGGCGCTATCTTGAAGATTCGTCGGGGCGCGCCGTTCTCGCCGGGAACGCGCATGCCGAAGTCAGTGCGCGGCACACCTACACGCACCGCGCTGCCGAGATCGCCCACATGTTGCAGACGCTGGCCGATGAGTCTGCTGGCCAGTCTGCCCGGTCAATACCGGCCGCCGGAGGCACGCCGTGAATCAGGGGCGGCTTTCCGGTGAAGGCCTGAGTGCAGGCTTGCGCACGTTGCCGACGCGGCTGCGCAGTTCGATATTTGTCCGCAATGCAGCCTGGTTCACGGGCATCTCCGGCGTGCAACGGGCCGCCGGCCTGGTGCAGACCATCCTCATCGCGCGCGTGCTTGGCATTACCGAGTATGGCGCTTACGGCTTGCTGAATGTTTCCATCGGCTTCATGGCTTCCGTGATGGGCTTGCAAATGGGCCTTACAGCGACAGTGTTCGTGGCCCGCTATCGCGACAACAACAAGGCCAATGCCGGCGCCGTCATCCGCCACGTCATGCATTTCGCGCTTGCCATTTCCGCCGTTTTTCTTGTCTGCACCGTCCCGTTTGCAGACAAACTGTCGGCATGGCTGCTCAAGTCCGATCAGTACGCGATTGCATTGCTCGTCGGCTGCTTGTTTGTGCCAGCGTCCATCCTGAGCGGTGTTCAGGACGGTATTGCCGAAGGCTTTGAGGACTTTCGTGCGGTGGCAATCACGCGGTTGATCGGTGTCGTCGTGTCGTTGGTCGCAATTTATCCAGCAGCG
This sequence comes from uncultured Rhodanobacteraceae bacterium, assembly GCA_964583865.1. Classification (GTDB taxonomy): domain Bacteria; phylum Pseudomonadota; class Gammaproteobacteria; order Xanthomonadales; family Rhodanobacteraceae; genus DASSBG01. The sequence continues at coordinate 19,657 of CAZOXZ010000002.1, forward strand.
GTTCACTTCGGCTTGACCGGTGTGCTGGTGACCTTGGTGGCGGGTGTTGCGATCAAGTACGTCCTGTTGGCTGCGGTGGTCGCGCGGCACAAACGGCGACAGGCCATCCCGCGACATGGCGGCGCGATTACCTTCGTCGACTTGGTCAAGAACTTCGCGTTGCCGTCCATGCTGGTGTCCCTCTTGCTCGGAACCGTGCTCTGGTTTGGGACCTATCTTTTGTCGCGCCAGGCGGCCGGCTTTGCTGCCGTAGCCATCGTCAGTGTCGGCCTGCAATGGCGGGGGCCGATCATCCTGGTGGCTGATGCGCTGGGACGGGTGGCCGTGCCCGTGTTCAGCCGCAGGCATGGCGCCGGTGATGTAGCCGGTTCGCAACGCTTCAAACGCCAGTTGATGTGGTTGAATGGTGTGGCGGTCGTGTTGGTCGTGGCCGCCTTGATCACATGTGGAAAATTCATTCTGTCGTTTTACGGCGACGACTTTCAGGGCGGATGGCTGGTCTTCTCCCTGATCCTGGCGGCGGTGATACCGAAGGTTCTGGCCGACGTCCACATGCAGAAAGTCATTGGTGAGGGTCGCATGTGGTTGCAATTGCTGGTTTACCTGCCCATGCTCGTCCTCGCCGCAGGAGGATTCCTGTGGCTTGTACCACATTTCGGTGGACTGGGTTATGCCATGGCCTCGTTGGCAGCCTTCGCCACCCTGTGGGTGTGTGCCCTGATTGCTTCGCGTCATGACCATCTCAAGAGTTCGCGCCCATGAAAAGTGACGCTCTGACACGATTGCTGAGTGACCTTGATCTTTGCATTGTCGATCTGGGTGCGCGTGACGGCGTTGACGAAGATATGCTGGCCATCGCGACGGCCATCCACGTCATCGGTTTTGAGCCCGACCCGGTTGAGGCTGAACGTCTTGCCCGTCGCGGTGATAAACGCTGGCGGAAGGTCACCATTCTTCCATTCGCTATCGGCGGCAGCGTTGGCCCGGCCACCTTGCATGTCCCAGCGTCGAGCGAGGGCGCGTCCCTTTTGCCGCACAATCCGGCCATGGCGGAGTTGTTCGGTTACGACAATCTGCACCTCGATTGCAGCGAGGTCCCGGTGCGCGTTGATACGCTGGATTCACTCAGCGTCGCGGGGAACCTTCCCAGGGTGGATTCCTTGAAGATTGATATTGAGGGCGCTGAACTTGATGTGTTGAAAGCGGCCACGAAAGTACTGCGGGAATGTGTCGCGATCAAGGTGGAGTGCTCCTTCCTGGAACAACGAATTGGCCAGCCGCTGATCTGGGAGGTGGCACAGTTTTTGATTGATCACCACTTCTGTGCCGTGGATATCATCGATCCGAAACGGTGGCGGCGGCGGAACCTGCCAGCGCATCCGTTGCGTTCCAGATTTGCAATGTCCTACTCGCGTGGCCAACTTGCCCAATGTGATCTGGTCTTTCTGAAACATCACGACGCCATTGACAAGCCGGAGCAAGCTCTGCGTCTTGTCTTGCTGGCGGCGACGCTGGGTCATTTTGACTTCGCGATAACAGTCCTGCGCGCGCATGCTGGCCTTAATGCTCGAGTACGGCAGGATCGTGGATTCAATCTCGAACACGAATTGCAGTGTTGGTCCAGGCAAATGGGGCGACAACAAAGTCGTCGGGCCATTGTGCGCACTTTGCGTTCGCTGGTGCCATTGTTGCGCTCTGCGGTGGGCCTGTTACCGCATAAAGAACCAAACAGGCCGTACTGAAATGTGTGGAATTGCAGGCATCGCAGGCAGCGGAGAACAGAAGCTGACGGTGGCACGAATGTTGCCCATACTGGCACATCGCGGCCCCGATGATGGTGGTTTGTGGTCGGCGGAACTTTCCGATGGCCGGCAAGTTGTGTTGGGGCACCGACGCCTGTCGGTGCTTGATCCTGGCGCCGCGGGCGCGCAGCCCATGGTTGATTGCACCGGGCGCTACGCGCTGACTTACAACGGCGAAATCTACAACTACCTGGAAGTGGCCGCCGAGCTGCGCCGTGAAGGCGTTGCGTTCCGGTCACATGGCGATACCGAGGTGCTGCTCGAAGCCTACAAGCGCTGGGGCACGGACTGCCTTGATCGCTTCAACGGCATGTTCGCGTTTGCGTTGTACGACAGCGTGCGCGGAGTGCTCTTTTGCGCCCGCGATCGCTACGGTGAAAAGCCGTTCCTGTTTGGCGGTGACGACACGTTTTTCGCCTTCGCCTCCGAATACAAGGCGTTGCTGCAACACCCGGGACTGTCGCTGGACCTGGATGACACGCGTTTGTTGCAAGCCGCCTACAATGCCGGTACCGGGCTGGATGGCGAACGTGACACGGTGTTCAAGTCGGTCCGCCAGCTGCTGCCGGGTGAAGCCATGGAAGTGAACGTGCACACGCTGGAGCAGCGCATTTGGCATTACTGGCATGTGCAGCCGACAGACCGCATGGACGGACGTGCGGAGCAGGTGATTTTCGACGAGTTTCGCGAGCTTCTGACCGATGCCGTGCGCTTGCGATTGCGCAGCGACGTGCCGGTAGGCAGTTGCTTGTCGGGCGGGCTTGATTCCAGCGCCATCGTTTGCCTTGTGCGGCGGCTTCTGGGTGACGATGCCCCGTACAACACGTTCACTGGCCGGTTCCCAGGCACACACGCCGATGAGTGGCGTTACGCGGAACAAGTAATACAGGCCACCCACTGCCTCAGCCACGTGGTCGAGCCCACGGCGGAAGGCTTCGTGGATGATCTGGCTGACTTCATGTGGTTCAACGAGCTGCCGGTGGGTGGTTCCAGCCAGTACGCGCAGTGGTGCGTCTTCCGTCTGGCCAAGGAAAATGGCGTCACCGTGTTGCTGGATGGTCAGGGTTCCGACGAGATTCTGGGTGGCTACGAGCAGTATTTTGCCTTGTATGTTGACGCCTTGCGTGCTCGCGGAGAGCATCCGCGCCTGGCCACTGAATTGCCGTTGATTCGCCAGCGCTATCCGTTGGCATTGGCGCCGCCGGTACGGGCGCTTCGCGATCGCCTGCCGTTTGCGTTCCGCCACTGGTTGGCCAATGCCCGCGGCATGGGCAGCAACCTCTTGTACGGGCTGCGGCGTGATGTGGCGACCGATATTCGCTCGGTCGCGGCATTGCCCACGCTGGCAGGGTTCAACCCGCTGGCCAATGCCTTGGTGCAGGACAGCTTCGGCCGCTTTCTGACGACCCTGTTGCGTTATGGCGATCGCAATTCCATGGCGCATTCGCGTGAGGTGCGGCTACCGTTCTGTGACCACCGCATCGCCGAGTTCGTGCTGGGACTCCCGCCACATCTGCTCATGGGCGAAGTGCAGACCAAGCGCCTGCTGCGCGAATCCATGCGTGGAATCTTGCCGGAAGGCGTGCGCACGCGATGGAACAAACAGGGCTTTCGCCCACCGCAGGAAATGTGGTTCGATGAGCCGCGATTCCATTCCTTGGCGCGAGACACGCTTGCCAGCGCTGCGTTTCGGTCACGGCCATGGTGGAACCATGCCTGGTGGCACAGCGCCATGCAGCGCCTCGAACAAGGTGAGAGCGCTCTGGCGACCACCCTGTGGCAGCCGCTGATGATCGAATGGTGGTATCAGCATTTCCTCACACCGCTGGCAGAATCACGCCAGCGGTCCTTGCGGGAGGCTGCTTGATGCGCATGCTGTTCGTCAACCATGTTCATCCGGGGACCAATCTTGTCGGCGGCCTGCGGCTGTACCGCTTCGCTCAGGAACTGGTTCTCCGAGGTCACCAGGTCATCTTGCTGTGTGCGGCCGCAGAGCACCATGTGGACAGCCTCACCGGATTGCAAAGCCGGCTCGCCGCGCACGATTGGACAACGCCCTTGATACTTTCGGTTCGCGACGATACCGAGCCAGCTGTTCCGGCGCGTCGCAACGGGCCGGCGCGCTACGCCGCGCGTGCAGCGACCGCCACGCGGCTTGCAGTCCATGGCGGGCCATTCTGGCGTTGGCGCAAGCGCGCGCTGGCGTTTCAGCACGTTCTTGCTGCCGACTTCAGGCCGCAGGTCTGCTATGCCGCCTTTGGCAATCTGGACGCGTTGGGCATTGCTCGCGAGATGGCGCAGCAATGTGGTGTGCCCTGGGTGATGGACATCAAGGACCCTGCCGACCGCTTTGTCCCGCGCGGGTTGCAGCGTTGGTTGATGTCACGCTACACCGATGCCGCCGCAGTCACTTTGAATTCGGCCTTTCAGATGGATCACAACAAAGGCTGGGCAACAGGGGACGCCGAGGTCATCTACAGTGGTGTCGAACCACGCCCGGAGGTGGATATCGGGCATGATCCGAAACGCGTCGCGTTGGTCGGCTCCGTTTATCGGGATGAGGCATTGGAGGTCATTTTGCGTGGTTTCGCCGCGTGGCGGCGCGATCACTGTCCACAAGCGACGCTGCACTACTTCGGAGTCGACAATGCGCGCGTGGCACGCGTAGCTGATGCACTGGCGATGGTTGAGCAGGTAGCAGTCGAACCACAGATCGCTCGTCACAAACTGCTTGCGCGTTGTGCAAAGATGGCGGCGTTGATCTATGTCCGTTCGGCAAGGACGTTTCACCACAAGCTGCTGGAATTGGCTGCCTTGGGGAGGCCACTGATCGCCTGCCCACCGGAAGGCTCGGAGGCAACTGCGCTGGCCCATCGGTACGAAATCGATTTGACCAGCATCAGCACGGTACCTGAACTGACCGAGGTATTGAGTCAGGTGCATCAACGGCCGACAGCTCCGATGCGCAAGCTGCAGGAAGAATTGTCCTGGTCCGCGTTGAGCGCGCGATTGGAGACCATTTTTGAGCGCGTGGCCGGACAAACGGCGCAAAAGGGGGGTGCACCTTGGGTGTGACAACCGCAACACCATCGCGAGGGTTGCGCATCGCCATCGCGACGCTCGGGCGCTTCCACGTCCTCGACCTGGCGCGCGAACTCGACGCTCTGGGCCATGACGTACGGTTTTACAGCTATGTTCCGCGCAGGCGGGCTTGCAAGTTCGGTTTGCCGGCGCACTGCCACGTTGCGCTCTTGCCATGGCTGGCACCGCTTGTAGCGCTGGGCAAGCTCATGCGCAGAATGGGACTTGGAGCGTCGGCGAACACGTTGCTGCATTTGTTTGCCGACCGTCTGGTTGCCTGGAAGCTGAAACCATGTGATGTGTTTATCGGCATGTCGGGTATTTATCTGAAGGCACCCGAAGCGGCACGCCGAAAGTATGCTGCACGCATCATCGTCGAGCGCGGCAGCGTGCACATTGACGAGCAGAAGGCGATTCTGAGCAAAATCAGAGCAACGCATGCTGATGTTGGTCGCATCTCCGCATCGGACCAACGGCGGGAACGTGCTGCTTATGCACTGGCTGACCGGATCGTCATTCCATCGATGCACGTGGAAGATTCATTTCTCCGACATGGCATCGAGCGAACCAGGTTGTATCGCAATCCGTATGGCGTCGATCTTTCCATGTTCAAGTGCGACCAGGGCACGACTGTGGACCCGAAGTTGATCCTGTTCGCCGGCACGTGGTGCTACCGCAAGGGCGTCGATACGCTGGTCGCGGCCATGGCGACGCTGGCCCCGGAAGGCTTTCAGTTGTATCACGTTGGCCCCCTTGAGGATGCGCCACTGCCAAAAGCGGAGTGGTTTCATCATGTCGGCAAAGTGGATCAATCCGAGCTTGCTGCGTGGTATGGCCGCGCACGCTGCATGGTGCTGCCTTCAAGAGAAGAGGGGCTGGCGCTGGTGCAGGTACAGGCCTTGGCTTGCGGTTGTCCGGTGGTGGGCTCGAGCATGAGCGGCGCGGCCGATTTGGCAACCATGATTCCGGATGGCTCCCTGGTACAGGTTGTTCCGGTTGATGATTCGCGTGCACTTGCTGATGCCATTCGGCAATCGCCCTTGTCCCGTGCCGGTGCCGGAACGTTCGACGAGCTTGCCACGACATTGAGCTGGTCCAGTTATGCACGCCGCTATGGAAACCTGCTCGAGAGCATGGTACGGCCGACCGCGGACGCCGCAGGAACCCATCCTGGCAAGGCAGGGGATGATGCAGCCAGTTCATGACAACAATGGCTTCGCAGCATCATGGGTTGCTGCCCACGGCACCATTATTGTGCCTGGGATGATGTGATGTCCGCAGAGCGTCAGCCCGGGAAACACGCAGCAACCGGCCCGGGACCATCACGGTTGCAGGCGGATACGCGCAGCTTGTGGTTGATGCGGTGCGGTTTTGTGGCCGTCATCCTGGCCGGGCTCTGGGTCAATCCCTTCCAAAAACCAGCCGCTCACCTCTGGATGGGAATCGCGATCTTGCTGATGGCTTGCTGGCCACTGGATCGATGGCTGCGTGGTTGCGGAGGCTGGAAGATTCCCCTGTTTCCGATGCATTTGTTCTTTTACGCCTTGTGCATCGGCTTCGCCGCATTCATTGATGCGCCGCGGCTGACCATGATTCGGATGCGTGTGGACGAGCAGTCCTACGCACTGGGTCTCACCGCCGCAATCCTCGGGATTGTTGCCTTGTACATAGGGCATTTCCTGTCGCGACATGCGCGTGGCGAGTTTATTGCGCGGCTGGCACCACGATTTCCACTGGGCCGCGATCACATGGTGATGTTGTTTTATCCGCTGTTTTTCGTGCTTTCAATGGGATTGGCGATCATTCCCGGGTCGGCGCTGGCTCAAGTGGTTCCTTCGCTGCGGCTGTTTTGCATCGTTTGGGCGCTTTGTGCGGCCTGGATGGGGCGGTTGGGGCGCACGGAGCGCATGGTGGTCCTGTTCCTGTTCTTGCCGCTTGAGTTCATCATGTTCAGTGGTCTGTTGCAGGGTTATCTGGTCGGCCTGCTGATTTATGGGGAAATGGTGATTATCTGCTACGCGGTGTGCCGTGGACGAATTCCGTGGTCGGTGATCTTGATCGGCGTGGTGGCGTTTGCGATGCTGCAGCCCATCAAGGATCAGTATCGCGATATTGTATGGGAACAGGGTGCTTCCCTGTCGATGATTCAACGGGCTGAGCTCTTGTTCGGCAAAGCGGCGGACGATGCCGGAGACGATTCGGATACCGAGGGCTTCCATGAAGAGCTCGCGGACAGTTACGTTCGACTCAACCATCTTGTCGATACTTCGGCCATCATTCAGGCAACCGAGATCAGCAAGGACTACCGCCATGGGCGTACCTTGTTGCCGATATTCACCAAGTGGATTCCGCGCGCGTTCTGGCCGGGCAAACCATCTGAAGACCTTGGGAACCGTTGGGCGAGAACCTACGGTTACCTTGATCCGGGGGATTATGTCACTTCCTTCAACCTGCCCTGGTTGCCGGAAATGTTCATGAATTTCGGCTGGCTGGGTATTGGCATGATCAGTTTGCTGGTTGGCCTGGTCATTGGTTTGCTTGAAAAGGGGTTGATAGACCGTGTCAAGCAACCGGTCGAGATCGCCTTTGCCTATGTCATTGCGGCCATGTTCTTTGTCCCCGAAAGCAATATGTCGCTGATGTTCGGCGGCATGATCATCAACTGGATAGCGATCGCGGGATTCATGGTCGCCTTGCGACTCTTCCTGCAGTTGCACCCCGTGCCACCCAAGGGAGAGCGCACATGACCCGCAAAGCCCGCATGGCGATGGTGGTGCCAGCACTGGAGCTTGGTGGCGGGGTGCCGGCGACGGCGCGGTTTCTGCATCGCGTGGCACTTGAGTCGGGTCAGTTCCGCGTACGGGTCATTTCCATGGCCACGGCGTCGGATGATGCCGACAGCTCACGGGTGTTGCGCCCGGCTACCTGGCGCGGGAAGCCGCGGGTCAGCCCGGGCGAGTGGTCAGGGATCATGTTCCAGCATGTGGGGGCGCGTGCCTGCGAGTTCGAGTTCCAGCGCTATCGTCGTCGTGGTGCTCTGGACGCATTGCTTGCTGATTGTGATCTCATCCAGGTAAAGTGCGGTTCACCGGCATGGGCCAATGCCGTGCTGGGGTTGGGCAAGCCGGTGGCGGTGCACGTGGCAACGCTGGCACGGGTTGAACGACGCATGCGCGATGGCAAAGGCCGTGGGCTGACAGCGCTGTGGCGCCGCGGGATGACGCGGGTTACCGACCATCTGGATCGTCGAGCACTGCAGGGAGCGGACGTGGTGCAGGTGGAGAACCCGTGGATGCACGACCATGTTGGCGCCGTGACGGCGAACCATCCGGTGGACGTCCAGTACGCGCCGCCCGGCGTCGATGCCACGCATTACCAGCCGCTTGCGGGCGGTGATCGCCTGCGCGAGCCGACCGTTCTTTGTGTTGGCAGACTCGCGGATGTGCGCAAGAACGCGTCGCTGTTGCTGCAGGCCTTTGCCAAGTTGCCTGCCGGACTGCGACAGCGATGCCGTCTGGTGCTGGCGGGCTCCAGCATGCCGGGGCCGCTGTTTCAGGCGCAGGCCGAAGCCGCTGGGCTGGATGGTCGGATCGACTACATTCACCGGCCGAGCGATGAGGCTTTGCTGAGCCTGTATCAGCGCGCGTCGGTGTTTGCCTTGCCCTCGGACGAGGAAGGTTTTGGCACCGTCGTGGTGGAAGCCATGGCCTGCGGCGTGCCCGTGGTAGCCACCCGCTGCGGCGGCCCGGATGGCATCATCGAGGACGGCGAGGATGGTTGTCTGGTACCACTGAATGATGCGGATGCGATGGCACAGCGCCTGCAGCAATTGCTGGAAGATGATGCATTTAACCGGCGCATGGGGCAGGCCGCGCGGGTGAAGGTGGAACGGCGGTATTCACAAACGGTAGCTGGTGCCCGTTTTCTCGACATCTGGCAGGGAATGCTGGATCAGGCTGGACACCGCTGATGTGCGGCTGGATCGCGGCAATCGGCAATCTGCCTTCGGCTGAACACAAGGCTCGCGCCGCCTGCATGCGCATGCGCACGCGGGGTCCGGATGACGACGGCTTGTGGCAATCCGAAGCCGTGTGTCTGGGCCATCGTCGGCTGGCCATTCAGGATCTGGACCATCGCGCCGCGCAGCCCATGCATTCGACCGACGGGCGCTATGTCATCGTGTTCAACGGCGAGATCTACAATTTCCGCCACTTGCGAGAACAGTTGCAGGCCGAAGGCGTACGGTTTGTAACGGAAAGCGACACGGAAGTCTTGCTGGCCCTGTTTGCCCGGGAAGGCGAAGCCATGTTGCCGCGTTTGCGCGGCATGTTCAGTTTTCTGATCTGGGACCGGCATGCACGGCGGGCCTTTGTCGCCCGTGATGCCTACGGCATCAAACCGCTTTATTACGCGCGGACAGCCGATGGTCTTTTGCTGGGCTCACAAGTGCAAGCCTTGCTGGCGACCGGTGCGGTCGGTCGTGAGCCTGATCCACGGGGGCAGGCCACCTTCTGGTTGCTGGGTAGCGTGGCCGAGCCGTCCACCTGGTATCGGGACATCCGTGCCTTGCCAGCGGGCCATTGTGCCTGGGTCACGGAGAACGGTGAGCTGTCGATGCATGCCTGGCGGGACATCGGCGCGACCTGGCGCGCGGCGGACGCATTGCCGCAACGGCCGGCAGATGAGGTGCAGGACCATGTGCGCCAAGCCCTGCTGGCTTCGGTGCGGGATCATCTGGTGGCGGATGTGCCGGTCGGCGTGTTCTTGTCCGGCGGCATCGATTCGGGGGCCTTGGCAGGCCTGATGGTCGAGGCCGGTGCGCACGATCTCGTGGGCGTGACCGTGGCATTTGACGAGTTTGCCGGCAGTGAACGCGACGAAGCACCGGATGCCGCCCGGCTCGCCGCGCATTACGGTTTGCGTCATCACGTCCGCCGCGTCACGCGGGATGAGTTCCATGCGGATCTGCCCCCCATTCTCGAAGCCATGGACCAGCCGAGCATTGATGGCGTCAACACCTGGTACGCCAGCAAGGCAGTGGCCGAGCTGGGCCTGAAGGTGGTTGTCTCCGGCGTCGGCGGCGACGAGCTGTTTCAGGGTTACTCCAGCTTTGTGCAGTTGCCGCGTCTGGTCGGTCGATGGCAGGCCGCGACTCGTATTCCGGGAATGCAGGCGCTGGGCCGCGCAGCCGGCGCATGGCAGGCGCGACGCAGTGGCAACGCGCGCTGGGGTCATGCGGCGGAGTGGGCACGCAGCATGGCCGGCGCCTGGTGGCTGCGCCGCGGGCTTTTTGCGCCGGAAGACTTGCCCGGCCTCATGGGAGCGGAACTGGCGACGGCCGCCATGGCCGAGTTCAGTGCCGAAGACTGGGTGCAAAAGATGACCGGCCCCTTGCCGACCGACCCGCGCCTGGCACTCGGTCAGATCGAGTCGATGACGTACTTGCGCAACCAATTGCTGCGCGACAGCGATTGGGCCAGCATGGATCACAGCGTTGAGCTGCGCACGCCACTGGTCGATGGCCAGTTGCTGCACACGCTGGGTGATTGGTTGCCTTCGTTTGCGCGCTTGCCGGGCAAGGCGTTGCTGGCCAATGCCGTGGCACCGCCGTTGCCTGAGGCCATCAGCAAGCGGCGCAAGACCGGTTTCGGCATTCCGCTTGCGCGCTGGGCCGGACACGCTGGTGAAGACAATTATCGTGGCTGGGCTCGTCAGTTGGCGCTTCATTTTGCGGGGGATGGTGCATGAAGGTGGTACATGTGGTGCCGCATATTCACGAGGAAGCCTCCGGGCCGTCCTATTCTGTGCCACGCCTGTGCCAGGCTGTCGCAGCTTGTGGCAATATGGTCGAGTTGAAGTGCCTGGCCGCTGCCGGTGACATTGATGATGTGGCGCTCGGTGTCCATCGGCAGTGGCGCGGCACTGGCCGATTTGCGGTTTCCAGTGACATGGCGCGGGCATTGCGTCGGGCTGCGAAAAACGTGGATGTGATCCACAATCACAGCTTGTGGTCGATGGTGAATGTTGCTGCAGGCTGGCTGGTTCCCGGCCATCGGGCAAAGCTGGTGACATCACCGCGCGGCACTTTGTCCGCGTGGTCTCTGGCACGATCGCGACATGTCAAACGTGTTTTGTGGCCTCTGCAACGCAGGGCACTCATGCGTGCCGATCTGCTGCATGCCACGTGCGACATGGAACTCGACGAAATTCGTGCACTGGGCTTGTGCGTCCCGGTTGCGGTGATTCCCAACGGGGTTGACGTTCCAGCGCAGGCGCAGTTGCCAGCCACCACAACAGTCCGCACCGTATTGTTCCTGAGCCGAATCCATCCGAAGAAAGGTGTGGCCACCTTGCTGCACGCTTGGCGACGACTGCAAGACGAGTATCCGGACTGGCAGCTCGTGATTGCTGGCCGTGGCGAGGCTGCACATGTGCAAGCGGTGCGGCAGCTGGCGTCGCGCCTGGAGCTGCAGAGGGTGCACTTTCCAGGGCCACTGTACGGAGAGGACAAGCTGCGGGCCTATGCGCAGGCCCAGTTGTTTGTCCTGCCGACCGAATCGGAGAATTTTGGTCTGGTGGTGGCCGAGGCGCTGGCGCACGGCTGCCCGGCGATCGTCACGCAGGGCGCACCATGGCAAGGGCTGCAGACCGAACGTTGTGGCTGGTGGATTGCGAACGACACTGCATTGCTTGCTCACACCATGAATGACGCCATGCACTTGCCGCGTACTGTTCTGGCCGCCATGGGGGCACGTGGAAGAGAATGGGTAATGCGCGACTTCAGCTGGAAGGCCATTGGCCAACAGATGGACGCCAGTTACCGATGGTTGCTGGGCGATGCTGATCAACCGTCATGCGTACATCTGGTTGAAGGTGGAAAGACCGCATGAGCAGCGAGAGGCGTATCGAGCGGCTGAGCCCTTTGTCATGCCAGAATGCCAGATGCGATCGTCAGAAGAGGTGCGTAGCAGGTCTTGCCATGGCTGATGTTCATTCCCGTGCTGTTAGTTTGAAGGTATGTCGTCGTTGCACTGTTGCGGTCGTTCCACAGTCCCGCATGAATTGCATGCGCTTGCTGTCAGCGTGCGTGCACAATTGCATCGAAAGGGTAACCGCCATAATTCCTTCCCGCCATGCGAAACGAGATGAGTGAATCAACCACAAACCATCAAACGAGCCGGGAACCAGCGCAGTGGCCTGCCGGGTGCGCTCCCGTTGCCGTGATCATGATTTCGCTCAACGAAGGCCACAACATGGAGGCTGTGCTGGCGAACCTGCGCGGCTGGGCCAGCGAGGTGTTCCTGGTCGACAGTTTCAGCTCCGACGACACCGTGGACATTGCGTTGCGGCATGGGGTCACAGTCGTGCAGCGCCGTTTCCGTGGTTTTGGCGATCAGTGGAACTTCGCCTTGCGTGAGTTGCCCGTGACCGCGCCATGGACCATGAAGCTCGACCCCGACGAGCGCCTGACGGATGAACTGAAGGCATCCATCGCCTCGACCGTGCAGGGCGAAGACAGATCCGTGGCCATTGCCATGCACCGGCGCCTGTGGTTCATGGGCAAGGCTTTGCCGGTGCGCCAACCCCTGACCCGCGTGTGGCGCACCGGACGTTGTCGTTTCAGTGACGTACTGGTCAATGAACATCCACACGTCGAGGACAAGTTGTTGTTCGTGAAGGGCGACCTGGAGCACCATGACAGCCCGGATTTGCATCATTGGATGGCCAAGCAGAACAAGTACAGCACGAGCGAAGCCATCACCCGCTTTGAAGGGCGTGATCTGGCGGCCACACCGGATCTGACTGGCAATGCGCTGCAAAGACGCATGTGGATCAAACGCAATTTCTGGAAAGTGCCCGGTCGTTACGTTTTGTTGTTCTGGTACCACCTGCTGGTTCAGGGCGCCTGGCGAGCGGGGCGGGTCGGCTGGATTTGGGCCAGATTGCGAACCTCAGTGTATCGCCTGTCAGAGTTCAAGGAATATGAGATGCATCAGAAGGGTCACGTGCCAGCAAAAACAGCCAACGGCATCGGCAGCCCCGACGTGCGGGTGACACAGTATGAGTGATACATTGAAGGTCGCCGCAGGTTGGTAGCTACGGGACGTCTATTATTTTCAGGGGGTTGTATGCACTACAAGACATGTCTGTACGCAGCATGCCGTCGATGCGATGGTCATGGTATTGGTCTGTGCCGCGTGGTTTCGAGGTGCCAGGCGTGATGGTGACACGCGAACACGAACATGTGACCAATGCGGTGAGTTATCACGAGAAGCTGGCGGGCGGCTGGAGCGCGGCATATGCGCACGGGGGCTTTCATCGGCGCCTTGTCTTTGTTGACCGACTACTGCGTACCGTAGTGGAACCGGGCTCTATTTGGCTGGATGCGGGTTGTGGTTCTGGTGTTTTGACCCGGCGGCTGGTGAGCCTGGGGGCATCGGGTGAAGCCCTCGATGCTGCGCCGTCAATGATTCGCCAGGCAAAGGAAGCAGCCGGTCGGGAGCCACAAGACTCTCCCCGATTTGCGTATCGGCTCGTTGATACCATTGAACAACTTGATCAGGCGAGTGATACGTTTGATGGTGTGTTATGTTCCAGCGTGATCGAGTATCTGGATCACCCAAAGGCAGCGATGCATGAGTTGGTCCGTGTCCTCAAGCCAGGCGGGTGGCTGGTGGTTTCTCTCGCAAACCGCCGTTCGCTTGTCAGAAGAGGGCAGCAGTTGATGCGCAGGCTTCGACCAGACAAGGGCGACTCGTATCTGAATGTATCCACGGCGACTTTCAGCCATGCTGAAGCCAGGACCATCTTGGCAGATTGTGGTGTCAAAATTGAGCGTTTTGAAGCGTTCGATCCTGTCTTGCCCGGCTGGACAAGAATGTTCTTGCCTTGTTCCCTTGTTTTCGTGGTTGGTCGCAAGCAGAGCTTGGAGCAGAAATGATCGTTTTGGTGGCAGCGTGAGGAAGAATTCATGACGGTTCGGGCACGCGCACCCTTGCGATTGGGCCTTGCCGGTGGTGGCACGGACGTGTCGCCGTATTGTGATCGATTTGGTGGCCAGGTAATGAATGCCACCATCGATCGCTATGCCTACGCCATCGTCCGCGCCAGCGACGACGGCAACATGGTATTTCGAGCGCTTGACATGGGCCTGGAAGAAGTGTGCCAGGGCCTTGTCAGCGCTGAACCGGGTGGTCCGTTGCAGCTTCTCAAGGGAGTTCATCGGCGTATGCGGCATGAATTCTTGCACGATGAGATGGTCCCTCTGCAGATATCAACCTTTTCGGATGCACCACCTGGTTCGGGTCTTGGTTCATCATCCACGCTGGTCGTGGCGCTCGTGCAAGCATATGCAGAGTATTTCTCGTTGCCGCTTGGCGAGTATGAAGTCGCCCGTCTCGCTTGGGAGATTGAACGCAACGATCTGGCACTGGCCGGCGGCAAGCAGGATCAGTACGCTGCGACATTTGGCGGTTTCAATTTCATGGAGTTTCACGCCGATGGCCAGGTGATTGTGAACCCGTTGCGCATCAAGGATTGGGTCTGGGCGGAGCTTGAGGCATCGTTGGTTCTTTATTTCACGGGTGTGTCCCGCGCCTCAGCCCAGATCATTGATCAGCAATCAAAACAAGTGACCGCCGACAACGCTCGCTCGATTGATGCCATGCATCGCTTGAAGAAAGAAGCCGTGGCGATGAAGGAATGCGTGCTCAAAGGTAATCTTGATCGGCTAGCGGAAGTGTTGCGCGAGGGCTGGCGCGCGAAGAAGGAGACCGCAAACGCAATAAGCAACCCGCTCATTGAGCATATCGAAAGTGTCGCCCAAGCCAATGGCGCGCGCGCGGCCAAGGTTTCCGGAGCGGGTGGCGGCGGATTCATGATGTTTCTTTGCCACCCAGAAGAACGAATTGCGCTCGTCAATGCATTGAAGGCAGAAGGCGGAACGGTAATGGATTTTCACTTCATCCAACAAGGTGCAACGGCATGGCGGGTTCCCTGAACGAGCATTTCCATTCCGAATTGGACAAGTCGCGACGGTTGATTGCGGCAATGGCAGCCGATATCACGTTGGAAGCGCAGGTTGAGGCGGCCGTATGCAGTGGCGTGGCCAGCTTGCGTGCTGGAGGCAAGATTCTTCTTGCCGGCAACGGCGGTAGTGCGGCGGATGCGCAACATTGGGCCGCAGAATTGGTCGGTCGTTTTGCACATGACAGGCCTTCACTGGCTGCCATTGCCCTGACCACCGACACCAGCGCCTTGACAGCCATCGGCAATGACTACGGTTATGAACATGTCTTTGCACGGCAGATTGATGCCTTGGGACAACCGAACGATGTGCTTTTTGCCATTTCCACCTCTGGGAACTCACCCAACATCGTGCGGGCCGCTGAACGGGCGCGGGCGCACGGTGTAAAGGTCATCGGCTTCACCGGCCGCAGCGGTGGAGCGCTCGCGGAAGGCTGCGATGTTTGTCTGCGAATTCCGGCGGAAGAGACGTCCAAAATCCAGGAAGGCCATGAAATCATCGGCCATCTGGTTTGTGGCTTGATCGAACGGGAAATGTTCCCCGATGGTAGATGAGGCCATTGTGCTTGCAGGAGGGCTAGGAACACGCTTGCGTGAGGTGACCGGTGAGCTGCCCAAACCATTGGTACCGGTGGCGGGCCGTCCGTTCATCACCCGAATCCTTGATGCACTCGTTGATGCGCGGTTACGACGCGTCGTGCTGGCCACCGGATATCGTGGTCAGCAAATCAAGACCGCCCTGGGGGCAAACTGGCGGGGCATGGAGCTGACGTACTCACAGGAGACTCACCCGCTGGGCACCGGTGGCGCGATGGCGCTGGCGAGCGGACAACTGCACAGTGACCCGTGTCTTGTCCTCAATGGGGACACGTGGCTTGGGCTCGACTACCAGACATTTGCCGAGAGGTTGCGCGTTTCGGGATCACGGCTCGGTGTGGCGCTTGCGCGGGTGGAGGACATGGCGCGCTACGGCGCAGCCAAGCTCTCACCCTGCGGCGACCTTGCCGGCTTTGCAGGGAAGGGCTGTCAGGGGCGAGGGCTGGTCAACGCCGGCGTCTATTGCATGCATCATTCCGTTCTGACGCAGATCCCGTCGGGGCAGCCTGCTTCGTTCGAGGATGACGTGCTGGCGCCGCTGGTTCGGAGCGAGCCGGTCATGGCGTACCAGGACACGTGGGATTTCATCGATATCGGCGTGCCACACGATTACCATCGTGCACAGGCATTCTTTGTCGACAAGCAGGCATGAGGTGATGCGGCGCGCTTTGCTGCTGGACAAGGACGGCGTGATCAACATCGATCACGGTTACGTGTGCAGTGCGGAACGGACCGAGTTCATCGGCGGAATCTTCGATCTGTGTGGTATGGCATCAAGACTCGGCTACCTGGTGGTTCTGGTGACCAATCAGGCAGGGATCGGTCGAGGGTATTACACCGAAGACGACTTTCATGCCTATATGCGCTGGTTGCGCACCGAGTTCCAAAAACGCGGTACGCAAATCGATGCGGTCAAGTATTGCCCGCACCATCCGGTGCACGGTCGTGGCGCGTACCGGTGTGTGTGTGCATGTCGAAAACCTGCGCCCGGCATGATTATCGAGGCACGCGACGAGTTCGATCTGGATCTTGCCCACAGCATCCTTGTCGGGGACAAGGCCTCCGATCTTGAAGCCGGACAACGCGCGGGCGTTGGAACCCGCATTCAAGCGTTGTTGGCGAACCGCGAGGAAACAAGTGCTGTGGCGCTCGCCCGGGACTGCCAGGTTGCGATTCGGCACGCACTGGAAGCCAATGCAGGGGTCCGTGCACGTACACCTGGACAAGGCCAACCGTGATTGGCGTCATCTACCCGGTTTCGGTCAATGGCAAGGATTGCTCGTCCCGCTTTTCGAGCGGGGCCGCCATGACTGCCAAATCGTGTGCGACGAACATGCGGTCCAGATAGGCTTCGTCCGGGAAAGGCCGCCGTGCCTTGACGTCATGCCAACGATCAATCTTGACCTGTTCGTTTTGTTGATTGAACTCGTCAATGGCCAACAGCTCACCCGCAAACTTGTGCGCGTACAGATAACCGATGTCGTCAAAGTACAGCGGCACGTGCCACAGCATTTGGCTGTCGGCCGAAGTGAACACCCGCAGGGCATCACGCGTCGATGAGTACAGATCAAGGTCGAATGAAACGAAGCCGATCGGTGGTGGGCGATGATCTGCGAAGAAGGAACGTGCGGTGTCTTCGACGTTACCCAGAATCAAGGTGGTACGAGGCTGAAGCTTCCTGCGCAGCGATTGCTCGTCCATGGGATAGTCGCCCTCCTGCCACTCGTCAGGATGATCACGGTGGTCACCGATCAATGGCGGCAAGCCGTCTCCCATGTCGAAGCCATAGACCCTGATACGTACACCGGTGGCGTCCTCCACCGCGCGGGCTTCATCTTGCAGGGCGAGCAGACCGGACCCCCCAGCGACACCGAACTCGAGTACCGAGATTTCTGGCACGTTCTGCTTCAAGGCCTGCTTTGCTGCGGTCAGAACTCCAAGCAGGTACGCAGGACGTTGGGAAATGTCCCAGCGCGCTCGGCGCTCGACATCGTGACTGGTGATTGTCAGAAGCGCCTTCGAAAAAAGACGGACGGGCGGCTCCATTGCCGCACGGGTCAGAACCCGCGGTATGATGCTGGTTGTCATGTGATGGCTTCCGAAGTGGGTGCGAGAGGCGATTTGCGGTGGTTCGCTCGTGTCTTGTGAAACAGTCGCCAGTATCAAAACGCAGCCAAAGCATACAGCATCGATTCTTGTGCTCGCTGCGATTGTGCGTGGGGAAATGTGATGAATATCGGACGACGCATCGCAGAGCGGATGCTCGGGTCACTGGTTCTGCACCGGCGACTCCCTGACGATGCCGGTGCAGGGCCAATTGTCGTCAGTGGACAAGTGGGCGGACTGAAGTATCTTTTCAAGAAAGCGGCATCGTGGGACCCTGAGCTCGTCTCGATTGCCCGATTGTTGGTGCAACCGGGTGATGCGGTCTGGGACGTGGGCGCCAATGTGGGTTTGTTTTCACGTGCGGCATCCTACTTTGCCGGGTCCGGTGGGATGGTCGCATCGATCGAGGCCGACTTGGATGCGTTGTCATTGTTGCACAAGACCAGCAGACATCCGGCTATCGGCCACGCTGACATGGTGCTCGTTCCTGTAGCAATCAATGACAGCAACGGATTCGTGCGGTTCGAGATCGCCAGGCGCGCGCGAGCGGCCAATGCCATCCACGGGTTCGGATCTACGCAAATGGGAGGCGTGAAGGAGTCCAGAATCGTGCCTTGTGTGACACTCGACTATTTGCTTGACCACTTTGTTGCACCCAAGGTCTTGAAAATTGATGTCGAGGGTGCCGAGATAGCGGTTCTTGCCGGAGCGGATACCACCCTTGGTCGTGCGCGTCCGGCGGTGTACTGCGAGATTGGAAAGGCCACCTGGCAAGCCACGGTCGGAACACTGGTCAAGCGACAGTATCGTTGCGTCGATGGCCGGGCTTTTGTCTGTGGTGAGTTGTGTGATGTCACGGCATCTACCACCAACATGGTGGCCATACCCGACGAACGCTGGGCAAACTTGTTGGGGTATGCGAATGGCAAGATGCGCGGCATGTCAGCCACGGCAGATGCTTGATCCTGTCGCGTCCGCGAGAACGATAGCCGTTTGCCGATGCTTGTGCGTTGCTCGCGTGCCCAAGGGTGGCCCGTCACCTTCATGTGGGCGATGCCGGGGTAACAGGCGAGATGGGACACATTCCTTGCCGTCTTCCGAACGGCCGCCCGATGGTCGGTGATTCTGCAATACGTTTGCAGGCTGATGGATCGGGAGTGGAGCCATGTCGTCATGAATCACGCAGCACAGCCACGCCCATGATCGACAGGTCTGCAACGAAGCTGAATCTTGAGTCCGCTTTCAGCTTCTGCCACGCGGCGTACATGCCGGCCGACCATCGGATGTCGTCAAACACAAATATTGCTCCCGGAGCTGCATGGGCATGGATCCATTCGAAGTAGGCCAGCGTCGCTTCGTGGCGGTGATCGCCGTCGATGAACGCAAAGTCGATCTCGGGAATTGTTGCCAGGACGGGGCGAAGCGTCTCGTGGAAACGGCCCTGTCGGTACTGAATGTTGTTGAATCCCAGTCTGGCGTGGGTGGACTGGGCTTGACGAAGACGGTAGGCGGATGCCTCAAGCGTCATCAAAGAGCCGTCGTTGCCGTTTTCGCGCAAGGCAGTGGCGATGTAAGCGGAAGAGATGCCGACGTTGGTGCCAAGTTCCAGCACGGATGTTGGCTTGAATTGACGTGCCAGACAATACATGAACAGGGCGGCCGCTGGTCCCTTGCTGCTCGTGGCCGTCGCATCTGCGATGGTGAGGCCCTGATCACTTGGGCCGGTCAGGTCCAGGCTGCCGTTGATGAGCGGACTGTCATCAGCCAGGAGTTTGTTGCGTTGCTCTTCGATCGCTGCGATTGAGTCGATGGCAGGCTGAGCGAGATGACGGTCAAGCATATCGAGCGCGCCGAGCAACGTTTGCCCGGCATCGGTTTCGATACCGGGAGCCTGGCGCAGATGCTTGGCATACGTTCGCCAGCGGCGGCGCCAAATCTCCCGGTATACGCGTTCAGAGAACGGCAGCAGCGGCAACAAATAGTGGATGGCGGTTTTGCTTGTCTCGGAGATGGTCATCGACTGTCTGCCGGTAAGTCATTCAACGGTTGTGGATGATGCGGATGTCCGTAGAGCGTGCCTGATGAGGATGACTGGGCTGAATCCATGCTTCATTTATCCGCTGACGGCCAGTCCAGATCGGTTTGTCGGGCTGCGCCTTGGCGGGTTTCGTCGAACAGGTGGCCGTCGCATTCCACCCAGGCGTGGCCTTGTGGTGTGGGCTTGTCGTGGTGAAGCCCCATGCGCAGTTGCGGGTCGTGGCCGGCTGAGCGCATCCACCACCACAGGGTGATGCTGCGGGCGATGCATTGAGTTGCCGGCAGACGGTGGCCGATGCGTTGAAGTGCGCGGGTACGGCTGTGCCAGGGCTCCGGGTCGGTGAGGGGAATGGCGGTTTGCTGGCGCTTGCGTGGTGCCACGAGGGCCTGGGTGCGCTGGATGGTGCAAACGGTCATGAGGCAGCGCACGGTGACGAGGCGCCAGGCGGCGCCGGGTAGGGCATGGCGGTCGGTTTTCGGCATGTCGCGCCAGCGTGACCAGAGGTTCATTGCGGCTGGGCCGTGCATGTGCCGGCGTTCGGTTGGTTGTGGCGGGTCTTCGGGTTCACGGCGTGGGCGAGATCGTTGTCCGTGGTGTGGGTATTGTGACAGACCTTCGTACCGGGGACGCTGTGGGGTAGAGTCGCTGGATTCCGGGTTCTGTCACGATGAAGCCGTGCCGGTCCCGGAATGACGGTTTATGAGGGGTTCTGGCGCGGCGGGGCTGCGGCTGGGACGGGATGGCGGGGTGGGTCGATTTGAATGGCCAAAGGTGGGTCAATTTTGTTGGCCGTTGCCATTCGCACGCGTTCTTGGTCATTTCCAAGGTTTCAGAAGCAGGGTGGCGCGGATCTGGTCGCGTGCCGCGGTGGGTACGCCAGCCTGTTCGGCAAAATCGGGCCATTGGGATACGGTGGCTTGTACTTCCGTGAGGATGGTCGTGGCTCGGCCACGTTTCATGGATGCGGTACGGGCGCAGGCCTTGAAGTCCTCAAGGGTGAAATTGTCGCGTTTGCCGTTCATGGTCATCTGGTGGCGGGCCGTCCAGGCGCCTTCCGGGTTGAAGCTCCAGGTCACGTCGAATGCCGGTGCCAGGGACCAGTGGCCTGCCTTGTCCATCAGGAAGGCGATGTTTTTCACGTGGTCGTCCTGGTTGCGCGCCACGATGTTGAAGACCATGCGCCGGTATAGCTGCTCGATGGCTTGTATCGGCAGGTCGAGCTGTCGCATGACCAGCAGTGCTTGTTCGTAGCTGTAGGCGCCGGCGAGGTTGAAGTCGAAATGGGCCATGGCGCCCAGTGACTGCATATGCAGCTTCTTGCCACCGGCAAGGCGGTCGAATCGGCGGGTCATGAAGTGCGACCGGCCTTGTTCGCGAAACAGGCGGCACTCGCTCATGGCGATGCCGCAGGCACGCGCCATCAGGTAGTAGGCGTATTCGATCAGCCCGTAGCCTTGAGGATCATTGTGCTCCTTGTCATGGTTGCCCGCGACGCCATCGAACTTCAACAGCCAGTACTCGAACCCGGTGTCCGTGTCCACCTGGCCGGAACGCACTTCGTTGGTTTGCGGGTTCCAGGCGATCAGCGCCTTGGCTCTGGCGCCTCCGGCGGAGGTGCCTACCCGCAGGATGTCCTTCAGCACGTCCTCGTGTTCGGTATCGGCGAGTGACGCATGCGCGGTGCTGCGATTGCTCAGGATATGTGAGGCCAGATCGACCAGTCGGTCCACTTCGATGCGGGTACTCGGCGTAGCGTTCGGGCCGGTGACCGGGGCGAATTCCAAAGCACCCATGCCGCGCCTGCCGGTGTAGCAAAGGCGCTCAACAGCGTTGAACGACGCTGGATCGCGGCCTTGCTCCGCGAGCCAGGTGTTGATCAACGTGCGGCCGAACTTGTCCGGCAGGGAGTCGGCGAGCAAACCGGGCAAGCCGGCGAACGTGTCTCGCGAAAGCTCGGGAAACTGGTACACCTGCCGCGACAGGGGCATCACGATCGGGGCGACCTGGATTCCGCTTTGCGCGAAGCGTGGATCGTACTCAAACCAGGCGACGTCGTTGTTGTCCGGCAGGAAAACGGCGCCGATGGTTCGGTCCCACAGCCTGACTTCAGCAAGCGTGCTCACGTGTCCTCACCCCAGCTCCAGGGTTGATCTGCCACCTTGGAAGTGCGCTGTCGCGGTGCCCGCTGGCGGATTTTGCCTCGTCGGTGCAACAAGTCGATTGGGCTGGGGGCGGCTTCCGGCAGCACCTGGTCGAGCCCCGAGGCGGCACCCAGCACCCGCAGCACCCGGATGAAGCTGGTCAGTTGGCTGGTTTGGCCCGCCTCGATGCGTTCCAGCGTCCGTTTGCTGATGCCAGCCTGGTCTGCGGCGTCGGCTTGGGTCAGCTCGAGTTCAAGACGGCGTGCGGCGACGCGTCGTCCCAGCTCCGTCAGGATGGCCTCGTCAGTCAGGCTGTCGGTGATGTCCATGGTCGCAATAGATGACGAAAAAGAAAAGGATACGGAAATAAGTCGGCGTCTACGACGATATACCTTTTGGTGTCTGTGATGTCAAGTCGTCATGTATTGCGAGTTTTCGGGTTATTCGTGCGTAACTCGTTATGTTTAACGATGTTGCAGGCCTGCTCAAGGAGCGTAGCGACGGAGCAGGCAATCGATGCGGTGGTAGCGTGCGTGACATGGTGTTGGGTCCGGCTGCGCGGTTCCAACCTGCGGGGCTGCGGCTACGGCGGGATGGCGGAGTTGCGAAGGTTCTGGCGTGCTTTATGATCGACGCTGGTTCGTTCTGATCTGGTGGGGTGTTTGTGGCTTTGAGCGATTTGTGCGAGTGCCTGGCTGGCGAGGATTATTCGGTGACGCGGATGCCGGACGGGACGGGTGTCTTGCTGGATTTGAAGCAGGAGGTGTTGTTGAGCTTCAACGCCACCGGGGCGCTGATTGTCGATTGCATCGAGGCCGGGTTGGGGCGGGAGGCCATCGTCGAGCGTGTTACAGCGGAGTACGAGATTGATCCCGCCACGGCCGGTGTTGATGTGGATGGTTTTGTACGGCGCTTGCACGAGGCCATGAACGTGAAGGGCTGATTCAGCCGCCGTACGAGTGGGCATGCACCAGCTTTTGCCATGCCTGGTGGGGCGATGTGACGATGTCGAGTCCGGTGACGACGTGTTGGGCGGGCAGGGTGATGAGTTGTTGCATCAGGCTGGTGAGGCGATCCCTTTCGTACGGAAAGGATGCGCCGAGCAGCAATGGCTGGATGGCACCGGCCAGGGCGGCCCAGGCTTCAGCGTGGTTGGCTGGCGATGCCCAGGTGGTGCCCTGCCGCGCGCTCGCCGGACGCTGCAGCAGCCAGATGCGGTCGATGCGGGCAGCCTCGGGAAAGTCTGGATTGTTCTCCGGAATGGAGTGAAAAAGGCGGGCCTGGTGCAAGCCCTGTCGCCAGTCTGTTCGTTGGCCTTGCAAAAGCTGATGAGTGGTTGTCGCCAAGCGCAGTGACAGGAACTGGCGCATGCGTTCGCCCAGCAACTGGTCGTTGCTTGAACCGACAAGCAGA
>CAZOXZ010000002.1:42870-53848 GCA_964583865.1 uncultured Rhodanobacteraceae bacterium
AGATAATCATCGCTGACCACCTTGCCTTCGGCGGCCAATGCGCTGGCCGCCAGGGTGGACTTGCCGCAACCACGCTGGCCCAGCGCCAGCACACCGACGCCGTGGAATTGCAGCAATGCCGCATGCACGGTGACATGGCCATGGCGTGCCCATTGCTGGGCCAGGGCAAAGTTCAGCGCGATGGGCAAATGGCGCGGATCGCCGGGCTTGTGGCTGTTGTCGAGAATCACCCGGGCCGGGCCGTCGCTGCTGCAGTGGACGCGGCTATCGCCAAAGTCACGGCAGAAACCGGGCTTGACTGTTTCATTCTTGCCCAAGTCGAAATCGATCGGACATGCGGCTTTCAGTGCGTGCCAGTCGGGGCGCTGGCCCGTGCCGACGAACAAGCTGTCCACCGGCAAGGGAGCCTTGGCCCGCACCCGGACTTCACCGGCAAGATGGCGGCATTGCATGCTTTGCTGGTGGACGATCATGCCGAACTACGGACATCAGACGAGAGGAAATGAAAAAGGCCGCCGGGGCAACAGGGCCCGGGCGGCTTGATCACGTACTTGTATCTCGAATCGTCAGAATGCCAGCTGCATGTGGCCAAAGCAGACGCGGTTGTAAACCACATTGCTGAAACCACCTGTGTACAGCGGAAAGACAACGAAACGAACGTCGATCGTTTCCGGTATCTCACCGACTTGCGTCAGGCTGCCATCCGGAAGATCTGCGAGTGAAATGACGCTATGGTAGGTTCTCGAACCGTAGACAGCCTGAGGTGACGCTTGTCCGACAATTGTATAAATGTAGGCGTTGTCCGCTTGTTGCCATGTCGTGCTGGAACTGCGCTTGATTTGCAGAAAACCGACATCGCCGGCCGCACCGGAAGGGCCACCTGACAAATTGGCGGAGGCTGTGGCGAACAAGGTGACGTGAGTTGTTCCCAGAGGAATCGGAATATCGACACCTTTCATGTACTCGTAGGGGTTGGCTCCGGTTGGTGTCGGTGTAATCGCTGCAATGTCCTGGCATGCCTCGGGGTAGCCCGCACCGCGCCAAACCAGTCGCTGGGCTGCTGGTGGAGCCATGAGGATAGGTGTAGTGTCCGGCGTTGCTGCCTTGGCATCACGATTCTGACCAAGCATGGCCTTTACATCAACTGCGGGTTGTACCATCTCGCAGTGCACCTTGCTGCACTCGATCAAGGGCAATTGGCTGGAAGGTTTGGCGTCTGTCGCTGTTGCCGAGCCGGCATAAGCCGCCAGTAGCAAGGCGAGGCTCAAAATTGTGGTTTGTCGGAACATGAAGAGTTTCCTCCCCCTTTTTCTTCGTATTCGTATGTGTTGGAGCCGATGCTGCGCGCCGATTTTGGCGTATCAACCGCCACCACCAGGTCGGGTTACAGAGAACCCATCGTTGTCAATCTGAGATCCGCCCGGGCCGGCGATGGCGTTGTCAAGTTTTACAACTTTGCATGTGGGAGGCTGGTAGCTGGATCGTCGCCTGGTCCCACACGGGTTTTCGATTTCCTGATGCACAGGGTAAGGGTCACGCTGTGGTTCGGGTTTCATTGTCCAAGCCTCTTGTTTGGCGTGCGCACCAAGAACGGTATGCGTCAATCGCAGCATAGTTTCGCTTGTTGCAACTGTCAACTGGATCACAGTTTGCAGTTTTTTCCAGCAGGAACTGATCTATCACCGCATCAAATGGAACCTTGCGTTCCTGGATATCGACCAATTGGCCTCCTCTTGCATCCAGATAGTGCCGTGCGATCGCCTTGTACTGGTATCTCCATGTGCGCAGGCTTGATGCAGGATCAAATCGCGTAAAAAAAGGGCCACGCAGAAAAGGAATGTCCAGTGACATACCGTCGCGCAGACAGGCTTGGGCAGCCATTTCGTAGCCCGTGCCGCGCGCCAGATTCAGGCGCATGCCCAGGCGATGCACATGTCGGAAGCTCGGTGGCAGGTGATGGGCGGCGCGCAGATGATGCAAAGCGCGTTGGCTGCCGCGTCCAAGCAGCGCCACCAGCAGTGATTTCAAGCCGGCTTTCCAGTCTTGTGACCGGCGCACGAAGCGGATCAGATCGAGGCTCTGGAGCCGTACTGCCAACGGCTGCGCCAGCAAGTCGTGCAGGTTGAAGTCGCACAGTTCGTCGCCGCCGTAGCCACCCAGCATGATGTCGGTGTCGCTCTTGCGTGCCTCGGCGCGGCACAAGCTGCCCATGAACGCGGTCGGGAAGGGTGGGGCAGGCAGGTCAAGGCAAGCAGCCTGGCCGCGACGTGCCTTTTCAGCGTTGGCCTCGATGCCGATCCATTCAAAACCGGCGATGGCCATGATCTGGCGAATGCCTTCGCTTTCATCACAATCGAAGCCGGGAAACAGGACGCTGGTGCAAAGGATCTGGTCACGATGCAGGATGCCTTGTTGCACGGCATCCATCAGCCCCACCAGCAGCACACGGGAGTCCATGCCGCCGCTCAGCAGCAATGCAACCTTCTTGTTGCCGTAGCCGGCGTACATTTCGCGCAGGCCGGTCACCAGTTCGGTTGTGGTGTCGATGGGGCCGGTTGCTGCTTTGTCCGGGGTCATCAACCGGCGTTGGAGCGCTTGGCCGGATGCGGCGGGTGCCTGGTACTGGACGCCGGCAAAGCAGCGCTTGACACCGGTGTGGAAGCTGGTCTCCGGCTCAAGGTAACAGTGTTCTTGCCAGAAAGTGCCAGCCGCCTCGTCCAGTTTCGGCGTCCCGAGAGCCGCGGCCACCCGCGCGGCTGCATCGGCAACAATCAGTCGGTGGTCGGCCTCGGCAAAGTACAGGGAGGCAAAACCGTCCAGCGACCGGCCAAAGTGCAGCCTGCCGGAATCCCGTTCGATGGCAACAAAGGCCAGCGGGCGGATGTCTTCCAGGCTTGCAAGTACGGCTTGCAGTGATTGCGATGCGGCGCGTGCGATGAGCCCCTGCACGGCCGGGAATGCATCCAGTGCCAGCGGACTGGCGACGTACAGCCAGGCGTCACGGCTGCTGGCAACAGCGCAGTGTGCGTCGGCCATCCAGTGGATGCGGGTTTGCCTTTCCGGCGCAGCCGGATGGTCGATGACAAGCTGTTGCGCCTCCGCTTCCGGCGCGGCCATGGACTGCGCCCCGGCACGTGGGCTCTGGGAGACATGGCATTGCTGGACAAGAATCACGCTGGCGCCGTCGGCGGTAGGTTGGAGCGGATGGTAGCAGCCGCGGCCCGGGATGACGGTGGTGGGTCGATTTGAATGGCTACTGGTGGGGCGAAATTGCTGGCCGTTGAAACCGGAATGTTGGGTCCGGCTGCACCGGTTCCAACCTGCGGGGTTCGCGACGCCGGATCCGCGCTGACGCGCTTGATCCGGCCTACGTCAAACTTGCGACCAAGCCATGCCACACGCTGCAGGCCTGCTCAAGGAGCGTGGCGACGGAGCAGGCGATCAATGCGGTGTCAGGGTGTGTGATGTACCGGAATGTTGGGTCCGGCTGCGCGGTTCCAACCTGCGGGGCTGCGGTTGCACCGGGATAACGGAGTCGAGGCCTTGACGAACGAACAAACAACGCGGGCGTGTGGATGTGCGCTGGTTGCCTCATACTGCGGCCATGAGCATGATTGACCTCCATTGCCACATGCTGCCGGGCATCGATGATGGCGCGCCGGACCTGGACACGGCCCTGGCGATGGCACGCATGGCCGTGGACGATGGCATCCGGGTGACGGCCTGCACGCCACATATTTATCCGGGCATGTACGAGAACACGGCACCTGGCATCCGTCGTGCCATCAAGGCGTTCCAGGCGGAGCTGGCGCAGCGCGACATTCCGTTGCGGCTGGTCGAGGGGGCGGATGTGCACATGCAGCCGGACATGGTGGGCGGCATTCGTGCGGGGCGCATCCCCACGATTGCCGGTTCGCGTTACCTGATGTTCGAGCCGCCGCACCATGTCGCGCCGCCACGCTTCGAGGAGGCGTTGTTCGCGTTGAGTGCCGCGGGGTATGTGCCGGTGATTACGCATCCCGAGCGGTTGACCTGGGTAGGCGATCACTACGCCGTCTTCCAGCGGCTGTTCAATGCGGGCATCTGGATGCAGGTGACGTCCGGCAGCCTGACCGGGCGCTTCGGCAAGGGCCCGCGGCATTGGGCCGAACGCATGGTTGACGAGGGCATGGTGCACATTCTGGCCACCGACGCCCATGATCTGCGCCATCGGCCGCCATTGCTTGCCGAGGGCCGTGCCGCGGCTGCCCGGCGGGTAGGCGAGGACGAAGCCAGGCACATGGTGCATACGCGACCACGGGCCATGGTGATCAATGCGGCTCCGGATTCGGTCCCGCTGCCGCAGGGCAAGCCGCGGAGCAAGTCGGGCATGCAACGGTTGTTGAAAACGATTCTCGGCAGTGGATAATGGCGGCTGATACGCATGGAACAGGGCACACACATGAAAACGAGCCTTTGGGCGGTTCTTGCGCTTGTTGTGTGCCTGCTTGCCGGATGTGCATCCGGGCCAGCCGTGCAGACGGCCACTTTCGATGGCGTTCTGCCGCCACCCGGCGGCGCCACGGCAACCGGTGAAGGCGAGGACGAAGGCGCTTATCGCCTGGGTGCGCACGACTTGCTGCATGTTTCGGTATTCGGCGTGCCCGACTTGAGCCGTGATGTACGCATCAGCCCCACGGGTGAAATTTCCCTGCCACTGGCTGGCAACGTCGTCGCGGCCGGCAAGACGGTGCCGGAATTGCAAACGGCCATCGCCGCGCGCCTGGCGGAATCCTATTTGCAACATCCGCAGGTCAGCGTTTTCGTCAAGGAATACGCCAGCCAGCGCATCACCCTGCAGGGTGCGCTGAACAACCCCGGCATTTATCCGGTGATGGGCAAGACCTCCCTGTTGCAGGCCGTCGCCATGGCCGGTGGCCTTGCGCCTCTGGCCGAGGCGGACGGCGTGGTGGTCTTCCGTGAGGTGGATGGCAAACGCATGGCAGCGGTGTTTGATCTGTCAAAAATCAGCACCGGGCATGCGACAGATCCAAGAGTGTACGGCGACGATATCATCGTCGTGGCCAAGTCGGGATCGCGGGATGCCTTGCACGAGCTGATCAAGTCAGCACCTTTGCTGACACTGTTTTTTCTGGTGTTGTGATTGACGACAGCATGAACAAGGGCGAAAGCACAACATGAGCAGGAATGACGACGCAAGCGGACATCCACCGGGAAGCACGGGGCATTTGCCGGTGGCTCGCGGAGGCGGCGACGTGGTGCCGTTGCCAATGTCGCGTTCGCTGGTTACCTCCCAGGAGCAGCACGACGAGGACGAAATTGACCTGCTGGCCTACTGGCACATGCTGGTCAGGCGACGATGGCTGATCCTCGGCGTGGTGTCGGCAGTTCTGGCGGTGGTGCTGGTGTGGACCCTGTTGACGCCACCGCGTTACAGTGCCTCGGCGACGCTGGATATCGAGCCGTATGGCATGCAGGTGCTGCAGGTCAGCGGGGTGACGCCGGTCCGTGGCCGGTATGATCCGGGGTTCAAGAAAACGCAGTACGAATTGCTGCAAAGCCGCAGCCTGGCCGAGCGCGTCGCACAAGATCTCAACCTTGCCGGCAGCGACATTTTTACCCGTTTGCGGCCGCCGGGCTGGCTGGAACGCGTCAAGGCCTTGTTGAGCCCGGAGGATGTCGGCAAGGGTGCGGATGTGGGCACGGGCGTGCCAGCGGGCGATACGAAGGCGACGGTTCCGCTGAATGCTGCCACCAAGGAAGCCCAGCTGGGTCGCGCGGCAGGCCTGATCCAGGGCGGGCTGAGCATCCAGCCGGTGCGCAATTCGCATCTGGTGAAGGTGCAATACACCAGTACGTTGCCGGAGTTTTCTGCCCAGGTTGCCAACGCCGTTGCACAAGGTTTCATTGACGCCAGCCTGGACCGGAGTTTCGGCGCCTCGTCGTACGCCAAACAGTACCTGGAGGACCAGCTGGCACTGACGCGATCGAAGCTGGAGGAGTCCGAGCGCAAGCTGGTGGCCTATGCGCAAGAGAACAATCTCGTGCCGGGCAAGAACGGAAGTTCCTTGGTGGAGCAGAACCTGCAAGATCTCAACCAGGCACTGGCCGGTGCGCAGAAGCAGCGTATCGAGGCCGAGGCTCGCTGGCATCAAGTGAAGGACAGTACCGGTGCAGCCTTGCCTTCCAATATGGTCAAGGATTCCATTCTCCCGACGTTGCAGGAGCGCCTGGCCCAGTTCGAGGCGGAGTATCAGGACAAGCTGCGCACCTTCAAGCCCAAGTACCCGGCCATGGTGGCCTTGCAGGCGCAGATCACCGAGGTTCAGGACCAGGTGCACAAGGAGCTGGCGCGCATCCGTGCATCGGTGCAGGCCGAGTACCAGGCAGCCGTCAAGCAGGAAGAATTGCTGCAAGACCAACTCGACACCTTGCGTGCCCGGAGCCACGCTGTCGATACGCGCAGCATCCAGTACCAGATCCTGCAACGCGATGTGCAGACCAACCGCGAGCTGTATGAAGGCTTGCTGCAGCGCTTCAAGCAGGTCAGCGCCGCCGTGGGCGCCAAGTCCCGCAACATCTTCGTGGTCGACCGCGCGCAGGTGCCAGGCGCGCCATCCTCGCCCAACTTGAAGCGCAATCTCATGCTGGGGCTGCTGGCTGGCATCTTTCTGGCAATCATGTTGGTACTTTTGCTGGAATATCTGGACAACACCCTGAAGACGCCGGAAGACGTCGAACGCCACCTGCATCTGGGCGTGCTGGGAATCATCCCCAAGT
The DNA here is from genome assembly GCA_964583865.1 of uncultured Rhodanobacteraceae bacterium. Classification (GTDB taxonomy): domain Bacteria; phylum Pseudomonadota; class Gammaproteobacteria; order Xanthomonadales; family Rhodanobacteraceae; genus DASSBG01. Next base: position 49,651 of record CAZOXZ010000002.1, read on the forward strand.
TGCGCAAGGAGACGCCGCACGAAGCGTTGGAAGATCCACGCTCGGCCTTCGCCGAGAGCTATCGTTCCGTGCGTACCGCCTTGCAGTTCTCCACCGACAGCGGCGTACCTCGCACCTTGCTCCTGACCAGCCCGGGGGCCGGTGCCGGCAAGTCCACCTCTGCGTTTGCGCTGGCAACCAACTTCGCCCAGCTGGGCAAGCGGGTGCTCTTGATCGAGGGGGACATGCGCAATCCGGGCCTGGCCGGAATCGTCGGCTTGCCCGAGGGTTACGGCCTCAGCAGCCTGCTGTCGGGTTCGGCCAGCATGGCGCAAGTGGTGCGCGGCACCGATCAGCCGGGCCTGGACGTGATTCTGGCTGGCCCCGTGCCGCCCATGCCATCCGAGCTGCTGGCCAGCAGCAAGCTGGTGTCGTTGTTGACGGTGGCGCAACGCAAATACGACCAGATCATCATTGACGGACCGCCGGTGCTCGGCATTGCCGATGCACCGATCCTCGGCAATGCGGCCAGTGGCACCTTGCTGGTGCTGCATTCCGGCAGCACCCGGATCCAGGCCGCGCAGGCGGCTGCCAAGCGCCTGTACATGGCGCGTGCGCACATGACCGGTTGTCTTTTGACACACTACGATGCGCGCCAGAGTGGCTATCAATATCATTATGCCGGGTACTACGGGTACGGTTATGGAGGGCAGCCGCGCCTGTCGGCCGAATACGGAAGCCAATGACCATGGAGGCTGCAACGAACTGCAGCATCACGGAGTAGCACGATGGAAGCCGGAAGCGATGCGGCTGGCAACGCACTGGAACAGGCTTTGGCGCTGCATCGACAGCCGGCGTTGAGGTTTGCGGCCCGCTCACGCCCGTTGCCCGATGATGTTGCCGATCTGATCTGCCTGGCGGCCGCGCCGGAGCCGGGCTTGCATGACGCGGCGAAGTCGCTTGGCCTCGCCGATGAAGCATTGCTGGAAGCGGTGCGCTTTTATCTGCAGCAGGTGTTGTTCGAGGCCGATGGCGATGCGTATCGGGTGCTGGGTGCAACGGCCGACGCATCGGCCGAGCAATTGCGCAGCAATTATCGCTGGCTGCAACGCTGGCTGCACCCGGACCGTCGCGCCGATGAATGGGAGTCGCTGTACGTTACCCGCGTCAATGGCGCATGGTCGCAATTGAGGACGCCTGCGGCGCGCAGAGCCTACGATAGCGCGCGCAAGAAGGCTCGACGACGTGGCGCGGTGCCGGATGCGGTTGCCGGCCGTGCCAATCAGCGGCCCAAGGCACACTGGCAGGCCGTGCGGGTGAAGACTGCCCCCGGTTGGCGTGGTCTGCTCGTGCGTGGCCTTGCCGCTTGCGCATTTGTCGGCTGCCTCGGCTTGTTGTATCTCGCGCTGCAGCATCCGCCCGTGCATGGTCTGGCACAACAGGCCGGGCCGGCGCCAGCGGTCAACCAGGTGCCGATCCCGTTGGCCCGCCCTTCACCGATGCTGGCCCGGCCGCTGCCGCAGCTTGCCGTGCCCCGGCTGGTGCCACGGCAAATGCGTGCCATGGCCACACTTGATCGCAGCGCCGTGATGCACGATCGGCCGTCGCCCCGTGCGGCAGCGCATCGGTCGCCGGTTCGTACAAGCCCGCTTGCCAACCGCGCCGCAGGGCGAGCGCAAAACGGGACCGCGGCTGTTGCGAGGCAATCCGATACTTCTGCGTCGGCCGAGCCGGCACGAGCTACAGCCACGCCGCAGGCAACCGTCGCAACCGCGGTTCACACGCCAGAACGTCAGCTGTCCCCGACGCCACGCGAGCTGTCGCGGGTGAATGCCGATGACACCGTCGCCATGGTGCTGCCACGGGAACGCAAGCCGACATCCGCCGACGACTTGCTGCAACGCATGACGCAGGCACGCCAGCTGTTGCGAGATGTCCTTGGTTTCCTGCAGGCCCGTGGCCATGACGCCGCACGGCTTGCGCAGTCGCACGCACGCAGGCACGCCGTGGCCGCACGGCGCAACCTGCGTCATCGGGTCGGCACCGCGCGAGCGGACGGGATCGTGCTGGCCCCGGCGCAATGGCGTTTTGATGGCGACCTGGCCGCAGCCGATGCCGAGTACTTCGTTCCGGCTGATGGCAAGGTCCTGGAACATGGGCATCTGCGGGTTGCCATGGTGTGGCATGACAGCCGCTGGCAGGTGCAGCAATTGGCATTGCAGGCGCAGCCATGAAACTGCCCGACGTGCTTGTCATCGTGGTGCTGACCGCACTGGCTGCCCTGGCAGGATGGCGGATTGCCGTGCTCGGACCGGCCAATCTCCCGGCGGGCAATGCCATCGATCCGGTGCGCACGGCCTGGGTGAATGATCCGGTCAGCCGGGTGAACGCGGCGCGCGATCTACTGGATCAGGGTGATTTGCAACGTGCCGCAGGGCAGGCTCGCGACATATTGCAACAGGCACCGCTGCAGGCGGGTGCATTGGTCATTTTGGCACGTGTTGCCAGCAAGCGTGGCCAGGCGGATGCACCGGAGCTTTTCGGCAGGGCGCTGGCTCGTGCTCCGCGCAACCAGGTGGCGCGTGCCTGGATGATCGACCGGCAATTGGGCCAAGGTGACTACGCCACGGCGCTGGACAACATCACCATCTTGTTGAATATCGCGCGTGGACGCCGCACGACGATCCTGCCACTGCTGGCCGCGCTGGCCGAAGATGCAGCCTTTGCGGCGGCCCTGGTGGCAACCCTGCAACAATCACCGGACTGGCGCGGGCAAATGTTGCAATTGTTGCTGCAGGATGGCGACTCCGCGGCCATCGCCGCTGTGTACGGCGGGCTGCAGCAGGCCGATGCCTTGACCAGTGAAGAACGCCGCGCATGGCTCGACCACCTGATGCAGGAAGGCCACTGGGGAGAAGCCTACAGTCGCTGGGCAAGTTCCCTGGTCACCGACGACCGGACCGTATTGCCGCTGGTGCATGATGGCGGTTTTGGCAAGCCACCCGGTGATGGCGGCTTCGACTGGCACATGGACGGCGCGCGCGGCGTGATGATCGAGCGTGTCGTGGACGGAGGCGATCGTGTTGCCAAGGTGACCTTCTTTGGCCGACGCGTATCCGACAGCCTGTTCTATCAGCGCCTGCTGCTGGCACCCGGACGCTATCGCCTCCGGTACCGCGCGCGGGCACAAGGCCTGCGCAGCACGGCAGGCCTTGTCTGGGCCATTCGCTGCCTTGGCGACCGGGGCAAGGACATGCCCGGACCGCGCCTGGAGGGTGACTTCGCCTGGACCGACATGCACATGAGCTTTGTGATCCCGCCACAAGGCTGCCCGGCACAGGCGCTGACCCTCGTCAACCCCGGCCCTGCCGGCCCCGGGAAGATCGTCTCCGGAAGCCTCTGGGTTGATGATTTCCGGATCACTCCGCTGGCAGACAAACAGGGCGCGGTCGATAACCCGTAGGCCTGCTCAACGCACACAGGACAACGTCGGGTTCCGCCTTCGGCGGATCCCGACCTACGCCTCTGTGCCGCAGGTCGGGACCGGCTTGCCGGACCCGACATCCGGGTACACTCGTCATGCTGCAACGTGCGGTTGTGCAACGCCGGGTTCCGCCTTCGACGGATTCCGACCTGCGGCTCACCAGGCATGTCACTGTTGTGCGGGCAAACAATGTTGCACCGGCGCACGGTGATGCGTAAACTCTGGTGTTGACAACTCCGAACGGGGCAGGACGATGTACAGGTATTCCATGATGTGTGCTGTTTTCCTGGCTGCGGTGCTGGCCAGTGGTGCGACATGGGCACAGCAGGATGCCGCAGGTTCTGGCGCTGCGCCACAGGAGACCACGGCCGCGCCTGCCAATGAAGAAAAGGTCGCCACGGTGGAAACCGAGAAGGGCGACATCATGATCAGCGAGGCCAAGTCACCATTCGCGACAGCCGAGCTGGACCAGCGCGTGACCAGCAAGGCACGCCTGATGGTTGCCAAGGAAAGCATTGCCAAGGTGACCTATGACAACGGTTGCGAGGTCACGTACGACGAGCCGGGCGTTTATGAAATCGGCGAGACCTGCCCGGTCGCGGCGTTCTGGACCACCGGCAAGGTCGTGACTGCCGGCGTCGCTGGCGGCCTCCTCCTGGGAGGCATCATCGGACATCGTTTCTGCGACGATTGCGACTGTCCCCCGGTCAGTCGCTGAGCCGAGGGCTTTTCTTT
>CAZOXZ010000003.1:0-47924 GCA_964583865.1 uncultured Rhodanobacteraceae bacterium
GGACATCCCGCCGGCGGACATCCCCGAGATCGACCCCGCCGAAGGCGTGCACGTGCGCGTGGCCGCCGGCACATTTGGCGGCGTCACCGGCCCCGTGAATGCCGTGGCGACCAAACCGATGTACCTCGACATCACGCTTGAACCGGGCGCGGACCTCGACGTGCCGGTACCCGAAAGCCACAACGCCTTCGCCTACGTGTTCGAGGGCGACAGCGTGTGCATCGGCGAGGACGCGCTGAACTACCGGGAACTGGCCGTGTTGGGACGTGGTGACTCGGTGCATCTCCGCGCCGGTGACGTCGCCGCGCGCCTGCTGCTGGTCGCCGGGAAACCGCTGCGCGAGCCGGTGGCGCGCTACGGCCCGTTCGTGATGAACACCAAGGAAGAGATCCACCAGGCCATGGCCGATTTCCAGGCCGGGCGCTTGTAGTTCACCACGGGATGCCGGCACAGAATAGGTGTAGGGAAGGGCTTGCGCCCTCCCCTCCCTCCGAACCGTGCGTGTTGTGGTCCAACGGGTCTCGGACACCGAGCCAAGTCATCATGACTACTCAACCGAGAACTGCAATGACCAGACGGCACCTGCCACCCGAGCAGACGCTTGAAGCCGCCAGCAAGGCTCCGGACGACGACATGAGCATCCGTACGGCATGTGAAACATTCGATGTGGGCCCCAAGGAGCCTGGGTGGCAGGAACCATGTGTGCGAGACACAGCCATTTTGAGAGCGATTTTTCGACCATTTGAGACGGATGCTGGTTGTTATTCAACGAAAATGGGCGGGAAATCAGGCCAAAATGCATAGCCGCAGCCGCTTGTGTTTCTGCTGCCCAAGCTCCTGATCGAAGTTTCCGTTGATTACGGTGGCAGTTCCGGTGCGGTCATGCAAACCGGCCAGCGCATCGGCACCTCGGTCGGCATTGCGATGATCACCGCCGCCGTGTTCGTCGCCCAGCAAGCCGCATCGTGGGATCTCGCCACCATCATCGACTTGGCCATCATCGGCATCATTGTTGTCGTGGCACTTTTCTTTGCCTTTCTCGATCTGCGCTTTGGGCCTTTGCTACGCGCTAGCTTGACGCTATGCATATAATATGCATACTGGCTCTATGGACATTGAGTTTGACCCAGCCAAGGCCGCTGCGAATCTAAAGAAACATCGGGTCAGCTTTGCTCACGCGGAGCAGGCGCTACGTGATTTATCGGCAGCCACAATTGAAGATCCCGATGCGTCCGTCGAGCAGCGGCTAATTACGCTTGGCATGGACGCACTCGGGCGTATGTTGGTTGTGGTTCATACTCAGCGTGGCGAGCGGACGCGCATTATTTCCGCTCGGAAGGCAAGTCCCGGTGAGGCAAAGCAATATCATGCGTAAGGAATACGACTTTAGTAAAGGTAAACGTGGTCCTGCTGTGAATTCTCCCGGCAAGACACGCATTACAATTATGCTCGACAACGACGTAATTGAAGCATTTCGAGAACAAGCTGAAGGAAAAGGCGTCGGCTATCAAACCGCTATTAACGAGGTGCTACGCAGTTACATTCTCGAAGATGCACCGCTTACAGCAAATACTCTGCGACAAATTCTTCGGCAAGAGTTGCGTGAAGCTTGAGCCCAACAGGGCGCTGCACCTGACCGCTATCCCGCTACGCTCCATAGCGGCAGGTGAGCTCTGGCGATCGCCACCAGCCAATACCGCCGGATGCGTGACCACACCAGCCGCGCCTGTGCGATGATTCCCACTGGTTTCGGCGGAGCTGAGCATGCACAGCATCACCTCGTTCACGCCCTGGGCCGGGCTGGCCGGCGGCGTCCTCATCGGCCTGGCCATCACGGTCTGGCTGCTGTTGTACGGTCGGGTTACCGGTTGCAGCGGCATTTTGCACGATGCGGTGGCCAGCGCACCGGACAAGGCGGGCGGATGGCAGGTGTTTTATCTGGCCGGTCTGGTATCCGGCGGACTGCTGTACCTGACATGGGGTGATGCCCTGCCCGGGCCGCAGTTCACGGTCGATCTGCAAGTCAGTTGGCCGTGGATGATCACCGCCGGGTTGCTGGTCGGCTTCGGCACGCGTCTGGGCCACGGCTGCACTTCCGGCCACGGCGTTTGCGGCCTGGCGCGGCTGTCGCCACGGTCACTGGTGGCCACGCTGGTCTTCATGGCCCTCGGCTTCGCCAGCGTGTTCGTCTTCCGTCACTTGTGGGGGCTTTGACATGATGCGCCTGCTGGCATGGCTGTGCGGCACGCTGTTCGGACTGGGGCTCGGCATTTCCGGCATGATCAACCCGGCCAAGGTGCGCAATTTCCTGGACCTTGCCGGGAGCTGGGACCCTACCCTGGCGCTGGTGATGGGCGGCGCGCTGGCGGTCGCCTTGCCGGCCTTTGCCCTGGCACGCAGGCGAGCCCGGCCCGTCATCGAGGCCTCGTTCCACCTGCCGGAACGCCGCGACATCGACGCCCGGCTCGTCTCCGGCGCGGCCATCTTCGGCATCGGCTGGGGTCTGGCGGGCCTGTGCCCCGGTCCGGCCATTGCTGCCCTGGCCAGCTTTCAATGGCAGGTACTGGCTTTCGTTGCCGCCATGCTGGCCGGTCAGTGGCTGGCCGACCGGCTGACCGCCGCTGGCAACAGGACACGCGCCGCGCCATGACGGTCCGGGCTGGCACGGGACGCCATGCCCGGGCAAGCTCAGCCAGACACCCAGTTGGCCACGCGCAGGCCGGCGACGCGCTGGAATTCCCGTTCGTTGTTGCTGACGACCACCAAACCAAGGCTGCGCGCATGGCCGGCGATCATCTGGTCATACGGACCAATGGGCGTTCCCTTGCCTGCCAGTTCCGCGCGGATCTGGCCTGTGTGCATGGCCGCCTGCGCGTCGTAGGGAAGAACCTCGAGCCTCGCCACGAAGCCCTCCATCACCGCCAGATTGGCACGCGGTCGGGAGGAATGTTCGCACCCATATGCCAGTTCCATCAGTGTCGCCGTGCTGATGGCCATTTGGCCCAGGTGCTGCCGAAACGCCCCGCGGACCACATCCGGCTTGTTACGGATGGTGTAAATGCAGATGCTGGTATCAAGCAGGTAACGCAGCATCAAAGGTCGGCGCGATGCTGGTCGTCGGGCTGGTCTCGCTCAGCCATGAAGTCGGCATCCGCCGCCGGTTCATCAAACCAGGCGTCCCAGGTGGCTTCCTGCGGCGTGATGATGCGCTTGTTGCCTTCCACCACGATGCTGACCTCCTTCACGCCCTCGGGAAAAGCCACGTCCCTGGGCAGGCGTACCGCCTGGCTGCGATTGCTTTTGAAAAGTCTTGTCTGTCGCATGATCCGCGCTACATCATTCTCGGCTACCGGAACCATGGTTGCCCCACGCAGAGGATATGTCAACTGGATATACGCCAGGTCAACAACCCGTTTGCAGCTTGTCCACCAAGCCGGAGGTACGGCGCGTGGAATGGCCGATGGCTTGGCGCAGGATGGCTGCGTTGCCGACCAGGGTGACTTCGCGGCGGGCGCGGGTGATGGCGGTGTACAGGAGCTCGCGGCCCAGCACGCGCGCCGGTTGTGGCGGCAGGACGATGCTGACACGTCCGAACTCCGAGCCCTGGGCCTTGTGGATGGTCATGGCCCAGGCGCTGGTGTGCGCGGGCAACAGGCCCGTCGGTACCTCGCGCGTACCGTCGGTCTGCGGGAACACGGCCACCAGGCGGCCGCTGGCGTCCGGCCAGACCACGCCGATGTCGCCATTGAAAAGGCCGGTTTCGTAGTCGTTCTGGCGCACCAAGAGCAGGCGCCCCTTGTAGTAGGCGGCATCGGTGCCGGCCTCGCTGCGAAGACGCCGGTCGATCGCCTCGTTGATGGCCTCGCTGCCATGCCGACCACGACGCAGTGCCGTCAACAGGCCGGCCTCGCCGCAAGCTGCCAGCGCCGCTGCGGGATTTTCGGCCCCGAGAATGGCTTGGCTGGCATGGCGGGTGCAGGCATTGACGGCGGCTTCCAGCCCGTCACTTGACCAGTTCACACCGGCGAAACAGCCCTGCGCCAGTCCATCGAGCACGGCATCGGTCTCGCCGGCCAGCACCTGGCCAGCCAGGGCGGCCAGGCCTTCGGCTTCGCCGAAACGCCAATTCTTGTGCAGCTCGATGACATGGTCGGCCAGCGCGGGGGCATCCGGATCCACCGCCGGCGCCGTGCCCAGCACGCGCTCCAGGTCGCTTGCCAAACGCGGGCTGAAGCCATCGCCCGCCGCGGCGCGGCAGATCGATGACAGCACGTTGCCAGCCTCGACCGAGGCCAACTGGTTGCGATCGCCCAGGAGCACCAGCGTGGCCTCGGCCGGCAAGGCATCCAGCAGCCGCGCCATAAGCGGCATGTCGATCATGGAAGCCTCGTCCACCACCAGCACGTCCACGGGCAAGGGGTTGCCGGCATGGTGACGGTAGCGGTTCACGCCCGGCCGTGCCCCCAACAGCCGATGCAAGGTGGCCGCCTCGGCCGGCATGGCCCGACGAACCTTGTCGCTGCATTGCTCCAGCACCGGCGAGTGACGCAAGGCCTCGACCATGCGCGCGGCGGCCTTGCCGGTGGGTGCGGCCAGGCGAATGCGCAGTGGTTTGTCGCGATCGCCCGCCAACGCCAGCAGGGTGGCCAGCAGCGCCGCCACGGTATGCGTCTTGCCCGTGCCCGGCCCACCGGTGATGACGGTCAGCCGCGAACGCAAACCAGCCACCACGGCCACGGCCTGCCAGTCGATTTCGCCCGCAGCCAACGGGAAGAACGGCGTCATGGCCGCCTTGATCGCGGCGGCATCCGGCGCATCGGCCAACGGCGCCAGCCGCGAGCGCAAGGCCTCGGCCACGATGCGCTCGAAGCGGTGGTAGCGCCGCAGGTACAGCCGACCGGCGTCGTCCAGCACCAGCGGCAGCAGCGCATCGTCGGCGGGGCTGGCCACCAGCCGGCTGGCGACCAGCGCCCGGCGCAGGGCAGCGCCATTCGGAAACGCCACGGGCTTGCCGTCGTCACCGGTCAGCAGCTCCGGCAAGTCATCCAGCGCCAGGCAACTATGGCCTTGCGCCAGGGCCTGCGAGGCGGCCGCCGTCGCCAGTGCCAGTTCCTCGCCGGCCTCACCGTCGAGTTCCAGCACCAGGCGCGCCAGTTCCAGGTCCAGCGGCGCCAGCACGCCCTTGCCATGCAGCATCATCAGCGATGCCATGCGCTTCTCCACGCCACTCATGCGACAGCCCTCCCCGGCGCGGCCAGGCATTCATCCAGCGCCGCCAGCAGCGCTACCGGCGGACGATCACAGTGCACGCCCAGGCCCGGATGCGCTGCGCTCATGCCGCGCAGGAACAGGTAGCGCACGCCACCGAAGTCGCGTTCGGCATCGTAGGCACCGCCCAGCAGCTGCTTCAGCCAGCGATGCACGGCCACCGAATAAATGAGGTATTGCAAATCGTAACCGGCGCGCGCCACCTCGGCAGCCATGCCGGCGTCGTCGTAGTCGGCCCAGCGATCGCCCAGATGGTTGGTCTTGTAGTCGATAACCCACCATTGCCCATCCACCTTGCAGACCAGGTCGATGATGCCGTGCATCAAGCCCCGCAGCTTGCCGTGGATGCCACCGAAGCGCCCGCGCCCGAGCTGGTAGCCGTGCTCATGCAGCAAGGCCAGCGCGTCGGCCGGTTCGGCGCCGGCCATGCCGAAGTGGAAGCGCATTTCCGGACAACGCTGCGCGCGCGGAATGTCCACCAGCCGCGTGTCGCCGATGAAGGGTGCGTTCATGCTGGCCAGCAGCAACTGCGTCGTGGCCTGCGCGGCGTCCGTCTGCGCCTTGCCCACAAAGCCTCCCCGGCCGAGTTGCTCGGCGATGAGCCTGCTTTCCGCGGCCGGCGGCTCGGTGGCATCGCGCCAGGCCTCGAAATCGGCGCGTTCGAGGATGGCGTGCACGGCACTGCCGAAACCGGCGCCGCGTGGCTGGCTGACCACCTCGGGCGCGTCGTTGGCCGCGGCCTCGGCCGGGACCTCTTCGTCGTGATCGGCCGGTGCATCCACCTGCACATCCCGCGCGCCGCGGTTGAGCTGCGAAAAGCTGTGCACCCACCAGTCGCATTGCAGAGTGCGCGTGAACTCGCGAGCCTTGCCCAGCGTGGATGCCTCGGCGTGCGCGGGCTTGCCGCAGGGCACCGTCGGCACATCGACCAACCGCACCCGTCCGGGTGCATCGGCCACCAGCTTTGCGCCACCGGCTACCCCGGCCAGCACCTGCTGCAACACGCCGATACCCTTGGCACCTTTGGCCCGGGTCACGCCCATCCAGCAGGCACGTTTGGCGCGCGTGATGCCAACGTAGAGCAGTCGCACGCGCTCGGCCAGATCCTCGCCCTCGGCTTGCGCGATGGCCTCCTCGTCGGCCTCGTCCTTGCGCGTGATCAGGCGCTTCACGCGCCCGCCGTCACGGTGAAACCCGGCCAATTGGCCGACCTTGATTTCATGTGTACTGCAATGGCCCATGAAGGGCAGGAACACCAGCTCGAACTCCAGGCCCTTGCTGGCATGCAGCGTCATCACCTGCACCCGCTCGGCATCGGACTCCAGACGCAACTGGTCGTCTTCCTCGGGCTCGCCCGCATCGCGGATGGCCTCGGCCAGCCAGTCCCGCAGCGCCCGTGGCCCGGCCAACTCGTGGCCCATGGCCTGCAAGGCCTCGGCCAGTTGCATGTGGTTGGCCACCCGGCGCTCGCCGTCATCCAGCGCCAGCAGACGCGCGGCCTGCGCTTCGAGCACATCCTCCAGCATGGCGAGCACGCCACGCCTTTGCCACAGCCGCCGCCAATGCGCGAGGCTGGCAAAATCGTCATCGGCCACGCCGCCGGTGCCATCGGCACCCTGCAGGTCGGACAGCTTGCGGCCCAGCAGCACCGTGGCCAGCGCGCCGCGTACCAGCCCCAGCGACTGCGGCGCCAGCAAGGCATCCAGCAAGCGCAGCACGTCCATGGCCTCATCGGTGCCGTAAATGCTTTGCTTTTGCACGCTGACCGCCGGCACGTTGACCGCCTGCAAGGCCGCCATCACCAGCTCGGCCTCCTTGTGCTTGTTGACCAGCACAGCGACATCACCCGGCTTCACCGGCTTGCCGTTAAGTTCGGCACGCGCCGGATCCAACAGGCCGGCGATCTCGCAGGCCACGCCCCGGGCCATGGCCGCGTTGATCTCGTCCACGTTGCCTGCATCGCTCTGCCACAAGGTCAGTGGCAGAACCTGCTCGCCGTCGATGTGCAGACAACCCTCGGGCTCACGGCCACACTCGACCGGCGTGAAGGCAATGCCCTCGGCCATGAAGGGATCGTCCACCTGGGTGAACAAGGCATCAATGGCCGCCAGCATGGCCGAGCTGGAGCGAAAATTGCGCGGCAAGGTGCGCTTGCGAGCCACGCCCTCGGCCGCCGCCAGGTAGGTGTGCACGTCGCCGCCGCGGAAGGCGTAAATGGCCTGCTTCGGATCGCCAATCATCAGCAGCGAGCCGAAACCGTCGTACAGGGCCTGGAAGATGGCGTACTGGGCCGGGCTGGTATCCTGGAACTCGTCCACCATGGCATACGGGTACTGCCGGCGCAGATCCGCGATCAATGCCGCCGCATGCGGGCCGGTGACGGCATCGCGCAAGGTCGCGATGAGGTCGGCGTAGGCGCGCCGGAGCAGCTCGCGCTTGCGCACGGCCAGGCGTTCGCGTGCCGCCTCGCGCAGCTCGTGCAGCAGGAGGGCCTGCAAGTCCAACTGCATTGCGAAAAGTTCGTCCACAGCAGTCAGTGGCGGCAATGCAGGGAAGTCACCGTACTGCTCGCGCGGTTTCTTGTTGATGGCCTTGTCGAGATTCTGCCAGGACAGCAGCTTCAGTTGCCCGTCGCTGACGTTCTCGCCTGCCATCAAAGCCCGTGCCGCAGCAACAAACTGGGCTGCTTCGTCGTCCTTGTATTTGGTCTTGCTGAGACGATGACCATCAAACCATTCGTGGAACGTCGTGATGGCCTCGTCGCCGCCGGTTTGCCATGCCGTGACAAGTGCCTGGCGCGCGCCATCCATTTCGGTCTGGCCCGTCAGCGAACCATCCGGCGCGGGTTCCAGTTGCCCATCAAAATGCACCACGTCAGCCAGCCGTCGTGCCAGCCCATCCGGATCGCCCGCCAACACCACCAACGCCCGCAGCCGGTCGCGGTCACCACTTCCGGCCACCTCCAGCCACAGATCAGCGGCAATGTCCTGCAGTAGATCACGATCCGAGGGCACCATGTCGAGATCATCCCCGCCGCCATCAATGCGCGCGGCATGATCGCGCAACACGCGCTGACAGAAACCGTGGATGGTGAAGATGGCGGCCTCGTCCATGCGCTGGATGGCGTTGTCGATGCGCTTGCCAAGGCGGGCCTTCGCCTCGGCGTCACCGGACGCCTGCGCCAGCTTCGCGCGGGTACGACGCAACAGCGCCAGGGTGATCAGCTCCTCGGTCGCGAGATCGTCTGCGGGCAACGCTGCCGTGGGGTCAGCGGCCGGATCATCCAGCCAGCGCGCCGCCAGTTGCAGGCGTTCACGCAGGCGCGTGCGCAACTCCTCGGTGGCCGCCTTGGTGAAGGTCATCACCAGAATGTTGCGCACCTCGATGCCTTCCTCGACCACCAGACGCGCATACAGGCCGGCGATGGTGAAGGTCTTGCCGGTGCCGGCGCTGGCCTCGATGAGGCTCTGGCCGGCCAGATCCATGTTCAGCGACAAGTCCGTGGCCGCAAGCTCGTCAAACATCGTCATGCGAAACTCCCGTCATGGCTTTCCAGGGCGGCAGGAAGATGGTGCGGGCCTGCACCAGCGTCGTGTCCGGCGCATCCCATGGATCGACGCTGCGAAACACCGTGCGCAGCCAAACATCCTCGCATTCGGCTGCGAACGCATGGCCGTCGGCCCACTTCTTGCGCGCCTTTTTCAGAGCATCCTTACGCACGGCATCCTCACCTTGTTTACTGGCCGTTTTCGTGGGTGCCGCCAACGCCTGCGCCAGCTTCCAGCCGCTGGCAGGCGGCAACTGCAACGGCGCGGCCAGGCCCTGAAGCATCGTCTGCAGCAGACCGCACAGGATGTCGCGAGCCGCCTCCGGTTCGGGCATGGTGATCTGCGCAGGCAACTCCGGCTGCCCGCCATTGTCGATGCCGAAGGCCATGTATTCGGTGTCCGGGTTGTCCACCTCGGCCGCATGCACCAGCGCTTTCAGCCACCAGCCGAACCAGCGCTTGTGATTACCGTTCTTGCCCACCCAGCCGGCAAAACCGCGCTCGTACACGCCGTCGATGCGGCCGTACAGCGTGCCTACGCCGTCAAAGTCCATCTCGAAGCTGTGGGTGTCGCCGTGGCCGGCATGTCCGGTCCAGGCCTGCCATTCGCGCACCGGCGGCTCAAGGATCTCGTGCATGTCGGCCAGGGCCATGGCACCCGCGGCCAGTGGCGGCAGCAACGCGCGCGCGCGCATGGCGGCCAGCAAGCGAGTCGGGTCCGGCGCGTCGTCGGCCAGCAACGGCGGCAACATGGCCTGCTGCAAATGCCATTGTTCCAGATGGTTCAGCACCTGTGGCTCGCGCTCGGGCGTCTCGTCCAGGCGCGGAATGACCAAGCCGGCACGCTGCTGCAAAAAGGCCTTTTGCGGCGCATCGAAAAAGCGCTTCAGCTCGTCCAGGCTGACGCGCGCCAGGTCGCCTCCCTCCGGTGGCAGATCGATGTCCACAAAGGCCTCCAGACGGCTGCCGCCTCGCGTCTGACCTGCGGCCTGACGCCATTCATCGCGGTAGGTGAACAGCGGCGGCTGCTTCGCCTTGTCGGGAAACAACGCCGGCGAGAACGGATGCATGGGCTGGTGCACCACCAACGCGTCCCGGGCCTTGCCCGGATCAAGAAAATAAGCTTCGGCCAGGTGCTCGATGAGCTCGGTCAGCACCACCGAAGGCTCGCGCGGCTTGCCGCTGGCCAGATCCATGCCGACATGGCTGAGGTACAGGTGGCTGCGCGCGGCCATGAGGGTTTGCAGGAACAGGTAGCGGTCGTCCTCGCGCACCGAACGGTCGCCCAGGCGCCGCCGGCCCGCATCGCCGTCGGCGCGGATCAGGCTCAACACGTCGGCCTCGTCGCGGTGCGGAAAGGCATCGGCATCCAGCCCCAGCACGCACACCACCTTGAAGGGCACATCGCGCATGGGCACCATCGAACAAACGCTGATGCCGCCGTCGAGATAGCGCTGGCCGCTGCGTTCGTTGGCGAGGTCGGCGCCCAGCAGTTCGCGCACGGCCTGCCAATCCAGCGTGTCCTTGAAGCCGGCCAGCCCGGCGTTCTCGGCAAAGTCGTTGAGGGCCTTGCGGATGTCCGCCAGCGCACGCTGGCCGGCACGGTCATCGCGGTCCGGTTGCGCAACGGCCTGCACGAACGCCGTCAGTTTGTTCTTCCAGTCCTCCGGCGAATGCGCACCCGCCATCCATTGCCGCAATGCGTGCAGGCGGCGCTCGAAATCGCGCAGGGCGCCGAAATCCTGCGCCAATTGCCCTTCCAGATCGGCCAGGGGGGCAATGCCGTCGATCAGATCCAGGCCCTCGGCCTCCTCGCCCAGCATGTAGCCCAGCAGCAGACGCTGGCGGCCAAAGGCCCAACTGAAGTCGTCAAATGCGGGCAGGCCCTCGGCTTCGCGGTCGGCCGCATCGTCGCCCCAGCGGATACCCGCCTGACGGGCCTTCTCGGCCAGCAAGGGAAGATCCTCGACAGCGAGGCCCACCGCACGGCGCAGGGACGGCACGTCCATGGCCTCGAGCACGAAGTCCAGCGTCAGGCGCGTGGCCGGCAGCGACAGCAGGCGCAGGAAGAAGGCCATCAGCGGATCGGCATCGGCGCGCGCCCGGTCGGCCACCGTCCAGGGCAGGTAACGCTTGTCATCCGGCTCCAGGGCACCGAACACCGCCTCGACAGCGGCGGCATAACGGCCCACGTCCGGCATCATCACCACGATGTCGCGCGGCTCCAGCTCCGGGTCATGCTGCAGCAGGTCCAGCAGATGATCGTGCAGCACCTGCACCTCGCGCAGCGGCGAGTGGCAGGCGTGAATCTGGATTGAGCCGTCCAGCATGGCCTCAAGCTCGCCGCGGCCGGCCGGGTCGGGCTGGCCCATGCCGCGGATATCGGCCTGCAAGCGCTGCAGCAAGGTGTCACGCGGACTCTCGCAATCCGACGTCAGCGACTCAATCTGCAAGGCTTCATTGGTAAAAATCCGCGCCGTGAACTCGCGGCCCACACCACCCAGCGACACCAGCAGACGATTGGGTTCGTCGGTCTTGTCCTTCAGCAGACCGGCCATGTCGTCCAGATAATCCTTCAGATGACGACGGTGCGGCAGATCGCCCCAGTACTCGCCGCAGGGGGTGGGCATGAAGAACTGCAGCGGCACATGCAATGCCACGGCATCGAGCAAATCCAGCACCTGCGGCGAGATATTGATGCAACCCCAGGCGAACAGGCGCTCCGGCAGGCCCTCCGGCGGTGTATCGCAAGTGCGCAAATGCCGGGTGTACTCGGCCATCAGGCGGCTGCGCGGCGCCTCCTTCGTCATCGCCACGAGAGCACGCCACAAGGCGGCCTGGAAGCCCTCGACCGCCTTGCCCTGCTCCCAGGCCTCGAGCACATCCGGCCGGTAAGCCTGATAACGCTCGAACAAGTGCGCCAGCCGACCGGCCAACTGCAAGCGCCGCAACTCGGGCTGACGCCCTTCCAGCATGGCAGCCAGCGTGTCATCTTCGGCCGCGAGCTGCGGCAGCAGATCGAACAGACGCCACTGCATCAGATCGCGATCAAAAGGCGATCGCTTGGGGAGCTTCTCTCGCCATTGACGCAACAGCCGCCAGGCCAACTTGGCCGGCGGCAGGAACTCGATATTCGCTGCAATGCCGTGCCTCTCCGCCAGGGTGCGCGTCAGCCAGCGCTCCAGCCCCAACTGCGGCACCAGCACCGTGCGCGGTACCAGCGGATTGCCCGCACCCGCCGCAACGGCCAGCTCGTCGGCCAGGCAATCGGCCAGCGCCTCACTGTGCGTGTCATAAAAAAGTTGAAAACCGCCGTGGCTCATTCGTCATCCCCTGCTCGCTCCGCGACAGTGTACACAGCGCGAATCTCACCGGCTGAGACAAAGCCCTGTTGCGGACCGCAATTGATTGACATTGGCATATGCCTAGCCTATTCTCAAGAAAGTCCGCTGGAGCCCCTGTCCATGGAAACTGCCAAATTGTTCGTCAATGGTCGCAGTCAGGCCGTTCGCCTGCCCAAGTCGGTCCGCTTTGACGATGACGTAAAAGAAGTGACCATCGAACGCCATGGCGACGAGGTCACCCTGCGCCCTCACCGGCCATCCTGGGCCCGTTTCGCCGAGGATGCACCGGCCGTGGAGGATGACTTTCTCCTCAATCGTGACGATCTGCCGCCACAAGACAGAGTGCCGCTTCCGTGATCCGCTACATGCTGGACACGGACATCTGCAGCTATGTGATTCGCCGTCGGCCCGAGACCGTCCTGGCGCGTTTCGCCGAACACGCCGACGAGCTATGCATCTCGGTGATCACCGAAGCGGAACTGTTGTTTGGCGTGGAGAAATCAGGCCGGCCCGCAACCGCCGAAGCAGTCCGGCAGTTCCTGCAACGGATCCGCGTACAGCCATGGCCACGTCAAGCTGCTGCCTGCCACGCACGACTGCGCAGCAAACTTGAGGCTCGTGGAACCCCCACCGGCAACATGGACCTGATGATTGCCGCACATGCAGCATCGGAGAACCTTGTCGTTGTCACCAACAACACCCGGCATTTCGGCCACATCGAAGGGCTGAAGCTGGAAAACTGGGTTGATTGAGGGAAGCGCTTGCTCGACGCCCGCTACAAGCACTCCACGCCCGCATCCCGAAGGTAGGTGAACAGAGGATCGTAGAAGGACGGGTCACGTGTCGGATCGTTGCGATCACCCTGCGGCACCACGATCGCCATGCCCTGGCGGGCGCGTGTCAGGAGCACCCGGTAGGCATTGAGCTGGTAGCGCTGTCGATCCAATTTCCTGATGCGCTGCCAACGATTGCCGCGAAAGCTGTAGTGATCCCAAGCATCATCCGTGCGCCGCAGGTCGGCATCCCATGCCACGCAACCCCAGTCCAGCTCCAGACCCTGAACATGAAACTCGGTGGCAACGTCCTCCAGGTAGTAACTGCTGCGAACATCTGCCTTGCCATTCAGGAACCAGTGCACCGGATTGATCTGGTGGCGAACGTCGACGGCATACGGCTTCAGACGATATGCCTGGCTTGAAACCATCAAGCCATAGCGCTCGTTGCCGCGCGCCTTCTGTCTCGTCCACGCCTTGGCTTCATCAAATGAACGGGTCAGGACGACCGGGTAACGTGCGTGGAAAGATTTGTACATGCGACGTGCGTCGTCCAGATCACCGTCAAGCAATGCCTTGACCCAGTTGCTGACTTGCTCGGCGCGGAACGAGCGCATGGACACGGCAAGGTGCGGTTCGGGGCAATACGTCACCCGTCCTTCACCATCGAGCTGGCGCAGGATGCCATCGGCGCGGTACTCGGAATCGGTGAGATCGGGCGCGGCAAAGACTTCCCATGCCGGAAACCGGTCGCGGATGGCCGCCAGCCACTCGCCGATGCCCGACTCGCCCTTGTTGATCTCCTGCCCGCCACCTACAAGGCAGACGATGACCGCCCAGTCGGAATGTCGGTCCATGCAGGAAACAAGGAAAGCCGGCTCCGACCACGAAAAATCCGGTACACGCTTCTTCCTGCGCATGAAATCCGCGGTCGTGGCATGGTCCCAGGCACGCTGGGCCTCGTCGAACAAGGCCACATGCTCGATCGGCGGCGTGTTGTCCCGCAATGCGTCATCACGGAAGTGGTGCACGTTCTGGATAAAGGCCTTCACCTTGCTGCGAGCATCACCTTTGCGTACTTTTCTGCCTTCCTTGCACGCGCGTGCGACGCGGTCGCGCGCAAGAGCCTCGTGCAGCACTTTCACCAACGGCCCATTGCCGGACAGAAAAACGCTGTACAGGTCGCTGTCCGGGTCGAAATGTTCCGTGGCGATGTTGAGACCCACCAAGGTTTTGCCCGCACCGGGCACGCCGGTCACGAAGCAGATGGCCTTGCGCTTCCCGGCCTCGCTGGCCGCAATGACCTGCTCAATGCGTCGGCTGGTTTGTGTCAGATTGGCGGCGCCGGCGTCGCTACGCGAGAGATTCTCGACATCGTGACCGGCATACAGGGCGGTTGCGGCCTCGATGATGGTCGGCGTCGGTTGGTAGCGCCCTGCGTACCAACCGTATCCGGAAAGCACCTCGTCTGGATACCGTGACAGCACACCACGAAGCACGGCGTCCAGACCAGCCGCATTGGTGCTGATGCAGGTCATGACCCGATCATCCTGCATCAACGCTTCCCATGGCGAGGCGCTTCCAGCTTCCGTTGCAATCAACACGGGCACAACCAGGGCATCATGGCTGGTCTCGTGGAAGTTTTTCAGGTCAAGCGCATAGTCCACCACCTGGTCCCGCGCTTCCCGCGCAAAGTCCGTGCTGCCAACCTTGTACTCCAGAACGAACACGACGCCGCCAAGAAGCAGCACCACGTCCACTCGCCGGCCCATGCGCGGGATCTCAAACTCGAAGTACACCGTCCCCTGCCGGTTGTCAAAACCGGCCAACACCCGCTGCATATGCTCGATTTCGAATTGCCAGGCTTCCCGCTGGGATAGCTGAACATCGAAAGCACTGCGCGCCACAAGCTTGCCCAGCACGGCATCCGCCGTCTCGGCAAGAAAGGTATCCATCGTGGCACTGTACGCGGCACGCTCCATGGCTCCAGGTTACCCGCCCTCCGCGGCCTCGCCAACCGAAGCAATGCTCTTGGCCTTCGGAACTGCCGGCATGCAGCACCAGTGCGTCACGACGAGCGCAACCCGGCATCACAAAACTGACCCGATGACAACACGTCTCCCGCTTGATTTGCTTCACGTACACACGGTGTGTATGCTACCGCCATGAAGAGTGCCGACTTGCTCAAGGAGTTGCACGCGGCGGGATGGAGGCTGCAGCGTGTACGCGGCTCGCATCACATCCTCAAACACCCCGCGAAGCAAGGCATCATCGTTGTCCCGCACCCGAAAAAGGATCTTGGCAAGGGACTGGTCACGGCCATTCGCCGCCAAGCCGGACTGTAAACACCATGCGTTATCCCGTCCTGATTGAACAAGGTTCCGACACCACTGCGTGGGGCGTGGTGGTTCCCGATCTGCCGGGTTGCTTCTCGGCTGGCGACACCCTGGATGAAGCCATGTGCAATGCCGAGGAAGCGGCGGCCGGCTGGATCGACACGGCGCTGGACGAGGGTCTGCCAGTACCCGGGCCTTCATCGCTGGAAGACATGGCCGCGCGCCCCGAATATCATGACTGGCGGGTCGGCGTCATCAACCTTGATCCGGCCCTTTTAGATGACACCACGGTGCGCATCAACGTGTCACTGCCGGCACGAGTCCTGAAAAGGCTCGACGCCAAGGTCCGCGATTCGGGGGCCAGGGATCGTTCCAGCTACATTGCCCGCATGACGCTGGATTGAAACCGCCGGCGCTTCCCGCGACCGGCCGACGCCCTGTTCAACGCTCCCGCCCGGCTGGCACGATGGGCTCCTCGCCGCGGGCACGCATGGCGTCGCGCACGGCTTCGGCGGGTGTCGGCGGCCATTGCATGCCGTGGGCGATCAGTTCATCACGAAGCTTTTCATAGGATTCGCGGGCGGACGCTTTGCGGGCCTCGTCGATGCGTCGCTTGAGGGTGCGCCCCGGGGTGAAACCCAGGCGGTTGTGGACGTTGACATCGGCGCCGTGGGCGAACAAGTAGCGTATCTTGTCGAAGTCATTGGCTACCATCGCTTCTTGCAAGGGCGTGTTCCCGAGGAAGCTGTCACGGACATTGACGTCGGCACCGTGCTCGACCAGCAGCTTCAGGAACGCCAGGCCGTCGGTGTGCGTGATGATGCGATCGAACAGGAAGGCGTGGCGGTCCCTGACCGAAGGCAGTTCCAGCATGCCGCCATCCAGCATGGCTTTCAGCAGCAGATACCCGGAATCCTTGCGTCCCCTTTTGCGCGGAATCAGGGTGTAGAAGAACGCGCTGCCAATGCCTTCGGCGAACTGCTCAAGCGGGTCGACGCCCAGGGACACCAGGGTTTCGACGGCCTCGTAATGCGGGTCGGTCGGGTCCATGGCAAACCACAGCAAGGTCATGTCCTGCCGGGCCGGCTGCATCAGGTCGACGCCCTGGGCCAGGCGGCGTATCCGCACCGTGTCGTCGGCCTCGATGGCGCGCGCAATGGCGAGTTTTGGGCCGCTGAAGTAGTCCTCGGCGTGGATCGGCTTCGGCATGCCCGGCACAAACGACATGACGCCCGGGATGCAGCCGGCCAGGAACACCAGTCCAGCCAATGCGACGATGCGCCACAGGTGCGCCATCAGCCGACTTGCGGGATTGCAGGAACCTCGCGTTTGACCACGCACTGCCATCGACTCAATGCCCTTGGCGCGCCGTACCCTTGCGCCGCACCCAGAAGTATAGCGGCAGGCCGGACACCAGCAATACGCAGCCCCACAACAAGGCATCGGTGCCGACGCCGGAAACGGCGTACAGGCTGTACAGCAAGGCGCCGGCGGCCACCGTCCGCGAAACGGAGCCCTTGCCGCGGTACAGCCAGGCCGCCGAGCCGACGAGGTACGGCAACAAGGTGGCCGTGGTGGACAGCAGAATGGCAAACGTGAACAAGTCCACCAGCGAGCGGTTGTAATTGCTGATGACCAACACCGTCGCCAGACCGCAACTGACGAGAATGCCGAAGGCCGGCGTGCCTTGTTTGCTCTGCCTGGCAAAGGCCTGTGGCATGGCATTGTAGCGTGCGGCGGCCATGGGCAACTGCGCCGCCAGCAAGGTCCAGCCGTTGACCGCGCCGAGGCAGGAAATGGCCATGACGATAGCCACGCCGATGCCGATCACAGGCCCCCACAGCGCCGCCGCGGCATCGGCCATGGGTGCACCGGATTGGGCCAGTTGCCCGGCCGGCAAAAGCCCCAGCACCGTGGTGCAGGCCAGCACCGTGGCGACACCGGCAATCGCCGTGCCAAGCACGGTGGCCCGGGCCACCGTGCGCGAGGAATCACTGACCTCGCCAGCCGGCACCGTGGCCGCCTCCAGGCCGATCATGGCCCACAGCGTCAATGCCACCGTGCTGGCGGCCACACTGCCCAGCGACTGGTCCGTGGGGTTGAACGGCACATAGTTCTGGCCATCCACAAACCACAAGGCCACCAGGCCGAACAGAAACAGCGGCAAGACCTTGAGAATGGTCGTCACCAGTTGCAGCACGCCGGCGCTTTTCAGCCCCGTCAGGTTCACCGCGGCGCAGAACCAGACGGCAACCAAGGCGCAAGCCGCCGAGCGCACCGGCGTGGCGTTCAGCGCCGGGAAAATGGCCCCGACGCTGCCGGCAAAGGCCACCGCGATGGCGGCGATGCCGCACCACATGGAAATCCAGTAACTCCAGGCCACCATGAAGCCCGGCAACTGACCAAAGGCATTGCGCGCAAACACGTACGGCCCGCCGGACTCCGGCCAGCGCCCGGCCAACTTGGCAAAAGTCGCCGCCAGAAGCAACGCGCCGCACAGCGTGATGGCCCAGCCGACGATGCTGGCCGCGCCATACGGCGCCAGCGTCGAGGGCAGCAGGAAGGCTCCGGAACCGATCATGCTGCCGGCCACCAGCGCCGACGCCGTCCACAGGCCCAGCGGTCGTTTTGTCTCGCTCATCTCGGGATGCCCTGAAAGAAGGCCTGACTATACAGCCTTGCCGGTGCCGCGCGACAACAACCAAAGCTTGCGCTAACCTGGCTTCGGGTCACGAGGCAAAGTGGTTCATTCCATGCCAAGAGGCGAGTCATGGTCACATGTCGAGGTTGAAGCCTGCGTCGCGGATTATCTGCAGATGCTGGTTCTGGAGCTGAACGGACAGCGATACAGCAAGAAGGAGCATCGCAGTGTCCTGGCCACGAAACTGGATGGACGCAGCGACGGTTCCATCGAGTTCAAGCACGCGAACACCAGCGCCGTACTCGTCCAGCTAGGCTACCCCTTCATCAACGGATACAAGCCGCGCTACAACGTCCAGCAACTACTGCGCGAAGTGGTCGAGGAACAAGTCGTCCACAACACGACGCTGCAGGCGGCTGCCGAACATGCCGTGCAGCAACCGGCGGTTGCGGCGACAGTCACCGACTGGGCCAAAGTGATCGTTGAGCGGCCCCACGGCGGCGCGATCCACGAACCGGAACCCGAGTACACACCAAGATTTTCACCAGCCCAGCGTGATTATCTCTCGCAGGAAGCCCGCAACCGCTCATTGGGCCAGGCCGGCGAGGAATTCGTGCTGGAAATGGAAAGCCGTCGCCTGCACGAAGCCGGCCAAAAACGTCTGGCCAATCGCGTCGAGCACGTAGCCGCCACCCAGGGTGACGGTCTCGGCTTTGATGTGCTGTCCTTCGAGAACAGTGGCAAGGAACGCCTCATCGAAGTGAAGACCACCCGCTTCGGCAAGGCGACACCGTTCTATGCCACGCGCAACGAGGTCGCCCGGTCCGAAGCGGACAGGGACAAGTACCACGTCTACCGGCTGTTCAACTTCCGCGACAAACCGCAGGCATTTGTTCTCCCCGGCGCCATCGAGGAAAACTGCCAGCTCGACCCGGTCAGTTACCGCGCCCGCCTGCTGGCCGGTTCGTGATGGGCCACCCCCGCAGCCGGCACGCCCGAGTTCGACAGTTAAACGCGCAACTTGTTGACTGTATTGGGTGTCGGTTCAAAAACGTGTACTACCGGATGCGTTTTTGGCGTGGTGGGCGTGGTTTCTTGAGCTCGGGGGCGGTGAAAACCTTGTGCTGGGTTTCGGAAAGGCAGGAGATGCCAGAGATTGATCGGTTGGCTGGCTGGACGTGAATACGGTGTTGCTGCAGCTTGCGTAGATCGTCCAAAGCCCGCGTCGACGCCAGGCGGCGACCATCAACCGGCGCGCTTTTCCACGCGTGGCTGCAAGGAATCCAGGGCACGAAACATGCCTTCCACCACCGTGTCCTTGCCCGCAAACAAGGCCTCCGGACCGCCGGCATGCAGGCTGCTGAAAGGCGGTTCGTACAGCGCTGATGCCGGCATCACGCCGCGCGCGGTGACCTGGTCGATGATCATCTCCACGAAGCGGGCCTGTTTCGGGGTCAGGCTGCGGTCAGAGAGAAAACCGGCAAAGGCGGCTTGGGCAGCGGCACGGTCCAGGCCGACCAGCGAGCGCACGAAATGCGCCAGCGACGGCGCCTGGTTGCGCTGGAGCAGGGCCGACAGCAACTCGCTGCCATCCTCCTCACCGATGGCCACCAACGCGGCCTCCAGGCTATCGAGATCGGTGGCGGTCAAGGGCAGATTGGCCCGCAGGCGACTGATGGCGATGTGCTTCGGGTGCTCGCGCAGGTAGTCGCGCACCTTTTTCTCGTACTGCGCGCCGGTCATCTTCGGCATGCCGAGGTCAACGTCATCGGCCACGCGCAGCACCTCATCACGGAAATGCGTGTACACCATGTTGCGCTTTTTCTTGTCCAGCAGGTGGATCAGGCCGCGCAAGCGCAGGCGTACCTCTTCCAGTGAGCCCAGGGTGATGTCCTGCCAGAAGGCGGCCTCCTGCAGGCGGGCCAGCCAGGCCAGTTGCTCGGCCACAGCCGGGATGTCGCGCTGCTCCTCCAGCAACGCGGCCATGTCCACCACCCGCTTGCGCAGCCGCTCGAAGCGTTGCATCTCGCCTTCGGCGCGGGCCAGTTGCATGCGCAGCATGGTCAGGTCGAACAAACGTGCCTCGAGGTCGTCCGTATCGGCGTCC
The DNA here is from genome assembly GCA_964583865.1 of uncultured Rhodanobacteraceae bacterium. Classification (GTDB taxonomy): domain Bacteria; phylum Pseudomonadota; class Gammaproteobacteria; order Xanthomonadales; family Rhodanobacteraceae; genus DASSBG01. Next base: position 20,017 of record CAZOXZ010000003.1, read on the forward strand.
ACCGGCAGTTCTGCCAGCTCGGTCTTCAGCGTCTCGCGTTCATCCTCGCTCAATGAACGCCACGCCTGGCGTTCGCGGAAGTGCTCCACGGCCTGCAAGTGCATGCGGACAATGAAGTTGTCCGGGTTCATGGCCGCCACGGCGCCGTGCAGCGTGTCAACCAGGGCATTCGCCAGCGCCGCGTCCGGGTCCAGTGCGGCCTGCGTGCGGACCTGGTGCAACAGGTCCACCCGCGCCCGGAACAGGCGTGTGCCCAGCGAGGCGGTGTTGCTGGCATGGACGCCCTGCGGGTTCTCCTTGAAGAAGGCGAAGTTGCCGCAAAAATCGAACACGCGAAAGTCTTCCTTGTCCTCGCCGGGGCCGAACAGGTCCGGGCACAGGCGGGTGCCGCGGCCGATCATCTGCCAGAACTTGATCTTCGAGTACACCGGCTTGAAGAACACCAGGTTGGCCACTTCCGGAATGTCGATGCCGGTGTCCAGCATGTCCACCGAGATGGCCAGGTGCGGTGCCTTGTCCCGGTCCGAAAAGTCATCCAGCAGGCTTTGCGGGTACTTTGCGTAGTTGTCGATGACGCGCGCAAAGTGCCCGGCGTGGTGCGGGTAGTGATGGTTGAAGCGCTCCTCGATGAACAGTGCGTGCTCGTGGTTGCGCGCAAACAGGATGGTCTTGGCCAGGCGGTCACCGCCCTCGACCTTGTGGCCGTGCTGCATCAGGTACCGCAACACCCGATCGACGGTGTCGGTGTTGAACAGCCAGTTGTTGACAGCGGCGGCGTGTACGCGGTCCGGGTACTTCTCCAGCGTCGCATCATCGCCCCAGTCCAGGCTCTCCCACTCGGCCTTTTCCTCGTCGCTGAGCTGGTCGTAGGCAATGCCCTCGTGCGGAAACTTCAGGTCCACCTGCTGCGCCGCGTAGGGCACCAGAAAATCGTCCCTGACCGCCTGCTGCAGCTCGTAGGCATCGGTTGGCACGCCCGGTTCCAGCTCGAACAGCTCGTAGGTGTTGCGGTCCACCTCCTCGCTGGGCGTGGCGGTCAAGCCCACCAGCAGCGAATCGAAGTAGTCGAAGATGGCGCCGTACTTCTGGTACACCGAGCGGTGCGCCTCATCGATGATGACCAGGTCGAAATGGCCGACGTCGTAGCGTGCCTGGTCGCCGTCTGTCTCGTCGATCAGGCCCATCATGGTCGGGTAGGTGCTGACGTAGACCCGGCCCTGGCCCTGCTTGTCGGTGACCAGGTTCACCGGACTGGACTCGGGCAGGTGCGCCTTGAAGGCCGTGCTGGCCTGGTTGACCAATGAGATGCGGTCGGCCAGGAACAGCGCACGCTTGACCCAGCCGGCGCGTTGCAGCAAGTCGACCAGGGCGATGGCAGTGCGCGTCTTGCCGGTGCCGGTGGCCATCACCAGCAAGGCCTTGCGCTGGGACTTGCGGAACTGGTCGAGAATGCTGCCGATGGCGCGCTTCTGGTAGTAGCGGCCGGCAATGGCATCGCGCACGTTGGCCACGTCCAGCGCCGTGTGCCCGGAGCGTCGCCGGATCAGCCGCGCCAGCGACTCGCGGTCATGGAAGCCGGCCACGCGCCGCGGTGGATAGCGACGGTCATCCCACAGCCAAGTCTGGTAGCCGTTGGTGTAGAAAATGATCGGCCGCTGGCCGTGCATCTTCTCCAGGCAGTCGGCATACAACTTGGCCTGTTGCTGGCCCTGGCGCGGGTCGAGTGTGGTGCGCTTGGCCTCGACCACGCCCAGCGGCTTGCCGTCCTCGCCCCAGAGCACGTAATCGGCGTAGCCGATGCCTTTTTGATTGGGCATGCCGCTGACCTCGTACTCGCGGTCGCGGGGCTGGTCCAGCGGCCAGCCGGCCCGCTTCAGGTCAACGTCGATCAGGTAGTGGCGGGTCTCGGCCTCGGCGTAGTCGTGCTCGTCGGGGATGGCCTCGGTGGTCTTGCGCACCCGTGCCAGCTTGTCGCGCAAGGCCTGCAGCTCCTTGTCCAGCGCGTCACGTTCCTGTTGCTGGCGCAACTGCTGGCGGTTTTGCTCGGCCAGCTTCGCCTCCAGCTTCTCCAGCTCCCGGCGTGGCACGCTGTCGCCCGTGGCCGGTGCCGGCGGGATGCGCTCGTCGCGCCAGGCGGCACCATCGCGTGGTGCTTCGGGCACATAGGTGCGCACCAGCCAGTAGCACAGATGGTGCAGCTCCTTGACCACCTGCAAGGCATCGTATTGGCGGATGCGGGCGCGGCCATGCACGGCCTGATTGCCGACCTTCTGGATCACCCGCGCCTTGTGGAACACCGCCTGCGGCAGCAGGTTACGGAAGCTCGGCTCGTGCAGCAGAGCGCCGAGGTTGCGGTCGTAGGGCATGCGCAGGCCGCTGTCGTGGCGATACAGCCAGTGGACAATGGCCTCCAGCGTGAAGCGGGCGTGAAAGCAGGCCGCGCGCGGGTCGCCCATGATGTGGCCTTCGGCCTTGCGCGCGGCGGCGGCGATGTCGGCCAGGGCGTCAGGCAGGAAGTCGAAGTTGCTCATGGCCTACACCCGCAGCAGCTTCATCAAGGGTTCGAAACGATAGGTCGCCGAACGCCGGCCGGAGGCCGGGCGCACCGTTTCCAGCAGGCCTTCCTGCAGCAGCAGGCGCGAAAACCGCCCTGCCGTGGCCGGCGGGATGCCGGCGCTGCGGGTGAAGCGGCTGTTGCTGAACACCGGATGGGCAAACAGGTAATCCAACGCGGTCACGGCATGTTTCGACGCCAGCAGTTCGGCAAGACGCAGTTTCATGGCCTCGTAGCAGTCGCTGATGGCGCGGGCCACGGCGAGGTTCTGCCGGGCCTGCTCGGCCACGGCCAGCAGAAAGAAGTTGCACCAGCCGAGCCAGTCGCCGCTGGCCGAGACTTCGCGCAGGCGCTGGATGTAGGCGTCCTTGTGATCCTCGAAGTAACGGCTGATGTAAAAGTGCGGCGCGGAAATGGCGCCACCGCGCCACAGCATCAAGGTGATCAGCATGCGCCCGACGCGGCCATTGCCGTCCTCGAACGGATGCAAGGCCTCGAACTCGGCATGCGCCAGCGCCGTGCGCAGCAGCACCGGCTGTTGCGGGTCGTCAATCAGCGCGAACAGGGCTTCCAGGCCAGCGGCCAGATGCTGCGGCGCCGCCGGGATGAAGTGCACCGTCTGGCTACCGCGCTCGCCGATGTAGTTCTGCTCGCGCTTCCAGGCGCCCGGTGCCTTGCGCGCGCCGCGGCCGAAGGACAGCAATTGCTGGTGGATGCTGCGCAGCAGGGCCTCGCCCAGGGGCCGGCCTTCGGCCAGTTGCCGCTGGGCGGTGTTCAACGCGCGGCGGTACAGCGCCGTCTCGATGATTTCCGAGCGGTACTCCGCGCCGGCCGCGGCATCATCGTCCTCGGCGTACTCGGCCTCCAACTGCAGGATCTCGTCCATGGTGCTGATGGTGCCTTCCATGCGCGAGGACACCACCGCTTCCTGGCCGCGCAGCGGCGCCAGGAACACTTCGCTGTCGTGCAGCCCCTGCAGCATCTGGTCGTAGCGCGCCAAGGCATCGGTGGCCTGCAGCAGCGCCGGCAACAACGCCGCCTGGTCCAGTTGCGGCGGGAACTGACCCAGGTGGTAGCGGACGGCGTTGTCGGTATCGAGTGGCACACGCGGCTCCTTTGTTGATCACTTTAGCCGCAATTTGATCAACAAGCCAGCTTGTTGTCGCCACGTGAGCAACAAACCGGCTTGTTGCTCATCCAGGGCAGAAAATGATCAACAAGCGCTGTTGTGCCTTGTTCGTGCACGACAAGCCGGCGCGTTACAGCTCACCGGCAAAGGCCCGCGCCTGCAACGAAGCAAACAGGGCATCCAGCTCGGCCAGATGCGCCTGCATGCGGGCCTTTTGCTGCTCCACGGCTTCGGCGATGGCGGCGAAACGCTGTTGCAGGGCGAGGGGTGGTAATGGCATCGACAGGATTAGTAACTTCGGTTTCGCGAAGTTTTTCATTGACCCGCTAGTTCCTGACGCACGCTGCGACAATGAACGACGAAACCCCACGGTCTGCGTCACGTGGTAGATAAACAGCGGCTCAACGCGAACCTCGTCGTGCCAGACAAACTTCCAGATTTTGTCGGGGAGAACCATGTTCGCGGGCGTATCCCACACGTACGCGGTAGCGCCGATCAAGTTCGCTGTGTTTGCCCTGCTTATCAAGAGGTCGCCGGGACGAACGATTGACGAAGCCTTGACATGGAAGTCATACGGAAGATATTTGCTCTCGTTGGGTCGATACACGCCGGATGTCACCGCGCTCACCTTGAGTACGCGATAGTCCGTTGGCGTCTCGGATTGGCTGACATTTTTCCCCCCATCCAAGCGCTTCACAAACTCGCTGAAGCATCGATTTTTCCAACCCTTCGGGTTGATGACGGGATCGCCGAACAGGTCGAGGAAGCTGGCTTGCAGCAGTTCGTCGAGCTGGGCCAGGGCCTGGCGGCGCTGGACACGCAAAGCATCGGCGGCATCGAGAATGGCGGCAATACGCTTTTGTTCGGGCAGCGGTGGGAGCGGGACAGTAAATCTCGCGAGCTGCGTTGGGCTGAGACGTGGGAGATTAGCCCCGGAACAACGGCTGGTCGCCAAGTCAATCATGGCCGGGACTCTGAGGAAGTGGAACAAGTAGTCTCTGCAAACGGAAGGTCGGGGAAGTATCGGAATGATGTCTGTGCTGCAGACCCCATCAAATGCCGGGCGCGCAATTTTCCGCAGGTATGGGCGAAGCTTTCCGTAAAGAACGTGCTGTGATGAGAACCGGAACTTGGTGCTTCTTATCCCGGCATCCGAAACAGAGTGCGGCATAGAGATTGTGCCATCGCCGTCAACGTCCTCCAGCCCGATGTACGCCATGTCTCCCTGCAAATCTGATGGCTGGATCGTTCTCCGATCCAGATCAGCAATCGTTTGCAGCTCGACCCTCTCCCACGTCATCCCAACATCCCCTCCAACGCCTTCCGCCCCTCGGCAATCTCGGCCTCCAGCGCGGCCAGCCGCTTCAGGATCACTTCGGGTGGGTCGTGCTGCACTTCCTGGTACTCGATTTCCTTGTAGCGGTTGATGGACAGGTCGTAGTCGTTGCCGGCGATCTCGGCCTGCGGCACCAGGAACGAGGCGGCGGTGCGCGGGCGGGTGGCTTCGCTGCCCTCGCCATTTCGCAGCGCCTTCCAGCGTTGCAGGATGTCGGGCAGGTTGCTGCGCTGGTGCAAGTCCTCGGGTACGGGGCGGCCCTCGGCCAGGCATTGTTCAATGCTGGCGCGGGCGGTCTCGTCCAGCAGCGGCGTGCGCTTGTCGTCCAGCGAGAAACCGTCGGCCTGCATGTCGTAGAACCACACCTGGTCGGTGCCGCCGGAGTTGGTCTTGGTGAACAGCACGATGGCGGTGGAGACGCCGGCATAGGGCTTGAACACGCCCGAGGGCATGGAGATCACCGCATCCAGCTTTTGTTCGTCCACCAGCATCTTGCGCAGCTTCTTGTGCGCCCGCGAGGAGCCGAACAACACGCCGTCGGGCACGATCACCGCCGCCCGGCCGCCGGTTTTCAGTAGGCGCAGGAACAGGGCCAGGAACAGCAGCTCGGTTTTCCGGGTCTTCACGGTGCGTTGCAGGTCCCGGGCGATGGATTCGTAGTCGAGGCTGCCGGAAAAAGGCGGGTTGGCCAAGATCAACGAAAAGCGCTCGGCGTCGTCCTGGTCGGCCTGGGCCAGCGAGTCGCGGTAGCGGATGTCCGGGTTCTCGATGCCGTGCAGCAGCATGTTCATGGAGCCGATGCGCAGCATGGTGGGGTCGAAGTCGTAGCCGTGGAAGGTGCCGCTGTTGTAGCGCTCGCGGCTGGCGGCGTCCTTCCAGATGGCTTCGCCATGCCGGGCCTGCAGGTGCTCGGCCGCGCCTATGAGAAAGCCAGCGGTGCCACAGGCAGGGTCACATATGACGTCGCCGGGCTGCGGCGCGGTCATCGCCACCATCAGCTTGATGATGTGGCGCGGGGTGCGGAACTGGCCGTTCTGGCCGGCGCTGGCGATCTTGCCCAGCATGTACTCGTACAAATCGCCCTTGGTGTCGGTGTCGGCCATGTCGATGGCATCGAGCTGGTCGACGACGTTGGCCAGCAGGCGCGGCGTGGGGAACATGAAGATGGCGTCCTTCATGTGCTGCGCGTAGGTGGACTCGCCGCCTTCGGCGGCCGCGCCGTTGCCGCCCAGCGACTTGATGAAGGGGAAGACCTCATCCTTGACGATGGCGAACAGGTCTTCCGGCGCCAGGTCCTTGAAATGTGCCCAGCGCAGGTGCTGCTGGTCGGCCGCAAAGATCGGCTCGGCATCCGCCTGGCCGCTGCGCGCCGCCTTGCGCTCGCGCAGGGTCTGCACCTCGTCCAGGCGCTTGATGAACAGCAGGTAGGTCAACTGCTCGATCACCGACAGCGGGTTGGCGATGCCGCCGGCCCACATGGTGTTCCAGATCTGGTCGATGCGTGATTTCAGTTCACCGGTGATCATCGTACTCCGTCCCCGTGTTGTTGGCGCCGCGCGGCACCAAAAGGCGCCAGCGTCGAGGGCAACAGGAAAGCCCCGGAGCCGATCATGCTGCCGGCCACCAGCGCCGACGCCGTCCACAGGCCCAGCGGTCGTTTCGTTTCGCTCATCTCGGGATGCCCTGAAAGAAGGCCTGACTATACAGCCTTCGCCGCTGACTGGTGATTGCGCAAACGTACGCAATTGCGTACCATCAAACAGGGCGATACGTGGAGCTTGTCATGAATACCCTCACTGCCAGCAAGGCTCGGGCCAATTTGTACCGGCTGATGGACCAGGCGGCTGAATCCCATCAGCCCATCACGATTTCCGGCAAGCGCCACAACGCGGTGCTTGTCTCGGAGGAAGACTGGTCTGCGATTCAGGAGACGCTGTACCTGCTTTCCATCCCGGGCATGCGTGAATCCATCAAATCCGGCATGGACGAGCCTGTCGATTCATGCGCCGGGGATCTTGATTGGTGAGTTGGCATGTTGTTTTCACCAAGCAGGCCAGGAAGGATGCACGCAGATTGGCTTCTTCGAACCTCAAGGACAAGGCACAAGCGCTTTTAACCCTTCTGGAAGAGGACCCATTTCAATCGCCTCCACCCTACGAAAGGTTGGTTGGGGACCTTTCCGGCGCGTTTTCCCGCCGGATCAATATCCAACACCGCCTGATTTACCAGGTTCTGGACAGCGAGCAAACGGTGAAAGTATTGCGTATGTGGACGCACTACGGGTAGCCGCCAAACCTGTAGAAGCCTGGGCAGTAGAAACACAAGCGGCTGAGCCGCGCCTCAAAACTCCGCGCTGAAGCCCAACACAAGGTTGCGGCCCAGGGCCGGCAAGGCGTTGACGTTGATGCGGTAGCTCTTGTCCAGCAGGTTGTTGAGGTGCAGGTTGAGCTTGTATTGGCGCTCGGCACCGAAGGCGGTGCCGATGGCGAAGTTCAGGGTGGCCCAGCCCGGCAGGGTGCGGGTTTCGTCGACCAGCAGGTGCTGACCGTCGGAGACCGGCGCGCCGCGAGATTCGGTGGCGCCGCGCAGGTACAGGTCGGCCCACAGATCGGCGCGGGCCAGCATGGGCTCAAAGCGCAGACCGAGGCGGCTGGTGAAACGCGGCACGCTGCCGTCGTAGCTGATGAGGTCGCCGTCCGTGTCGGGCAGTGGCGCAAACTGCAGCCGGCGTCGGATCCAGCTGGCCGAGGCGTAAGGCGTCCAGGCGGAGTTGGCCGGCGCGTAGTCCACGGTCATCTCCACGCCCCAGGTGCGCGCACGATCGGCATTGACGTACATGTGCCCGCCGCCCTGGGCATGCTCCGGGCAGCCACTGATGGCATCGCATGGCCGGGTGGTGATGTAGTGCCGGGCCCTGGTGTAGAACGCCGCGGTATCCAGCGACAGGCCACCGCGGTCGACGCGCACGCCGAATTCGAGGTTGCGCGAGGTCTCGGGCTTGAGATTCGGGTTGCCCCAGGTGACCACGCCGCGGCCGGCGGCATTGTCGGTGAACATCTCCAGCAACGTGGGCATGATGTAGCCCTCGGAATACAGCAGGCGCCAGGTCTGGTCCTCGAGACCGGTCCACACCAGGCTCAACGAGCCGACCAGATCGTCGGTGGTGCGCTTCTCGCCCACAGGTGCATTGGCCTCGGTGCTGGCATCCAGGCTGGAGTTGGTGCGGTAAACCCGCAGGCCGCCGGTCAGCGTCCAGGCGGGTGCGAGCTTCCAGGCGTCCTGCACGAAACCGGACACAGTGCGCGCCGAGGCCTCGATGGTACGCGGGTCGTGCGTCACCTGCGGCGGCGCGGCACCCATGGTCACGCTGGTGTCCGTCGTCTTGCGGGTTTCGAGGTCATCGACGAGAAAATACAGGCCCGCGATCACGTAGTGATCGGGATGCGGCACGAGGTCGATCTGAAAGGTGCCGCCGTAGTTGACGTTGCGGTCGTCGGAACTGGTCTTGACGTTGACGAACATCGGCGGCGCCGGGTTCATGTCCACTTCGTTGGTGAACAAGCGGTCGACGTACTGGTAGTACGCGTCGACGTGCACCTTGTGCACCACCGGTCCGAGGTCATGGCCGTCGTAGTACAGGCCGAACTTCGTCAGGTCACGCTGCGGCAGGTCGACACGGAAATTGGTGACCGGGTACTCGAACGAAAACGGATCGGTCCAGGCATTGGCATCCAGTGTGTAGCGATTGGCCTTGAGGGCAAGATAGTGCTTGTCGTCGGCGCCAAAACGACTGCCCAGATGCATGCTGACGTTGCTGCTGTGCCAAGAGGAGTTTTCCAGCTTGCCGGTGGCGCTGTAAATGCCCTTGGGCACCTTGCGATCATGGTGCCGGTCGGTGCTGACCGAGAAGCGGTAGTCGATGCCATTGGCACCACCGGACAGGGCACTCCAGCCTTCGTAGCCGTTGCTGCCCGAATACCAGTTGCCGCCCACGGAAGCGCGCGGCGGCCCGGGCTGGCCCTTGCGCGTAACGATGTTGATGACCCCGCCGATGGCCTTGGCGCCATACAACACCGAAGCGGCGCCGCGCAGGACCTCGACGCGCTCGACGTTGGCCGGATCGACCATCAACGGTGTGCCGTAGGTGCTGTGGTCGGTGAGCTCCTGACCGTCAATCAGAATCGTGACCCGGCGCGAGGTCTCGCCACGGATACGCACCCGCTCCATGCCGGCCACGGAGGTGTCAACGACCTCGATGCCGGGCACGTCCTGCAGCAGTTCGGCAATGCTCGTCGGTGCCTTGCGCTCGATTTCTTCACGGTCGATAACGGTCACCGAAGCCGGGTTGTCGCGCACGGAAATGGCCGTGCGCGTGCCGATGACGGTGATCTGGTCAAGTTCGGTGGCCGTGGTACGCGGCTCGGCTGCTGCCACTGTGGACAGGGCAAGGGCTGCAAGGGCGGCCATCGCCGCTATGACAAGGACATGATTTCGCATGAATGAAGCTCGCGGGCAAAGGGAAGGCAGACGGGCCGTGCCTCAGCACTCCATATGGGCTCCAGAGGCCGGGAATCAAGACACCCGGAGCTGTACAAAAGCGCATCAAAGAGTCGCAAATGATAATTATTCGCAGCCATAAAAGCAATATTTCGCAGCCACGCCACGGCCATCCCCCGCATGGACGCTCGCGGGGCCGGACACCACCGCTTGCCGGGTCGCTGCGGTCAAGCCAGGCTGCAATCGCTGCAGCAACGCGTACAATGGGCTTGTGCCACAGCTGCGTTTGCGGAGGCCCTCATGGCCAGCCATACGGAAATTCTCCACCACAAGGCCCATGCCACGCACGAGGTCCTCAATCAGGCGCCGCCACGCACGGATATCGACGAGTATGGCAGTCATGTGGCATTGACCGAAGCCGTCACCCGCTACGGCGGTGGCTGCGCCGGAAACCACCTGCACCAAGTGGGCCGACTGGTGGGCAGCGCAGCCTTCCAGCGCGATGCCGAGCTGGCCAATACCATCACGCCGGTGCTGCGCCGCTACGACCGCTATGGCCACCGCATCGACGAAGTCGAGTTCCATCCCGCCTACCACGAGATTTTCGGCGCGGCCATCAAGCATGGGGCGCACACCGCCGCCTGGGCTGACCCCAAGCCCGGCGCCAACGTGGCGCGGGCTGCTGTGTTCATGCTGTTCGCCCAGGTCGAGCCGGGCCATGCCTGCCCGGTGTGCATGACCCAGGCCGCCGTCCCCTCATTGCAACTCAGCCCGGACATCGCCGCCGAATGGGTACCGCGAACCTTCTCGCGTGACTACGATCCCGAGCTCAAGCCCGACAAGCCCAGCGCCGTGTTCGGCATGGGCATGACGGAAAAACAGGGTGGCTCGGATGTACGCGCCAACACCACCCGGGCCGAGAAACTGGCTGACGGCAGCTACGCCATCACCGGTCACAAGTGGTTCTGTTCGGCGCCGCAATCGGATGCCTTCCTGATGCTGGCCCAGGCAACCGAGGGCCTGAGCTGCTTTCTGGTGCCACGGGTGCTACCCGATGGCAGCCGCAACGTGTTCCGCATCCAGCGGCTGAAGGACAAGATGGGCAACAAGTCCAATGCCTCGTCCGAAATCGAGCTGGACCGGACGCTGGGCTGGCTGGTGGGCGAAGCCGGCCATGGCGTGCGCGCCATCATCGAGATGGTCAATCGCACGCGGCTGGACTGCATTTTCGGCTCGGCGGCCGGCATGCGACAGGCCGTGGCCGAGGCCGCATGGCATGTGCGCCACCGCAAGGCCTTCGGCAAGCTGCTGATCGACCAGCCGGCCATGACCAACGTCATCGCCGACCTGCAACTGGAAGCCGAGGCCGCCGTGTGGACCTCGATGCGGATGGCCGCCGCGCATGACGACGACTCCACCGACGCCGCGGCTTTCCGCCGTCTGGCCACGGCCGTGGCCAAGTACTGGGTGTGCAAGCGCGGCCCGAATCATGCCTACGAGGCCCTCGAGTGCCTGGGCGGCAACGGCTTCATCGAGTTGTTTCCGCTGGCGCGACGCTACCGCGAGCAGCCGGTGATGGCTGTCTGGGAAGGCTCGGGCAACGTCATCGCCCTGGACGTGCTGCGCGCCATGTTCCGCGAGCCCGAGTGCATCGACGCCTTTGATGCCGAACTTGCCACGGCAGCCGGCACCTCAAAGCTGTTCGACCGCCATCTGGACAAGACCCGCAAACTCATCAAGCAGGCCGCCGCCGACCCGGACGCGGCACAGGTCGGTGCCCGACGCATGGTGGAAGCCATGGCGCTGGCGTTGCAAGCGTCCATCCTGCTGCGCGAGGCCAGCCCGGCCGTGGCCGATGCCTTCGTCGCCACGCGCCTCGGCGAGGACCGCGGCTTCGAATACGGCCTGCTGCCGGCCAGCACCGACATCGCGGGCATTGCCGCCCGCGCCTGAGGCTGTGTCGCCGGGCTCCAACGACACAGACGCGACGCCCCCGAAGTGATGATCCGTCAGACCTGTTCCTGACGGGTCAATCAAGGCTGGATGCGCTCCTCGTAGTCATCGGCGAACAGGAACGCCTCGTGCTGCCACTCGAAGGCTCCGATGTCGCAGCGCGCCTCGCCATCGGCATTGCCGTCACCATTGCGCGGGTTGTCCTGGCCATCCCGTTCGCGGCAATAACCGCGCTCGATATCGTCCGGCGGTCCCGGCTGGGCCTGATCAATGGCCGGGCTGTCGAGGAAGGGACGCAAGGGCCAGTCGGCCCGCACCAGGCCGTCGCTTTTTATCCGGTAGCCTTGCACGTGGACGCTGGTGCTGAGGATGTTGGTCGGCTCGCTGGCAAGATCACAACTGCTGTCCTGGATGAGGTTGTAGCTGCTGACGACGGTGGCGTCCGAACCCACCCGGCAGCTGCTGCCGTCGGCATCATCCAGCATCAGGTTGTTGTGGAAGTAATAGCCCGGCACCCAGGTGGTGGATACGTAGCGACCGCCCACGAAATTGTTCGGACCGAACACGGCCAGGTTCTTGAAGAAGCTGTTGTTCTTCAGCAAGGTAGTGATCGAGGTCACCTTGATCGCGCCGGCGTCGCCATTGCGGGCCTCGTTGGCGACGAAGGTGTTGTCCGAGGCGGTGAAATCAATAAAGGTGGCCGCGGGGCCTCTCTGGGCGAAGATGGCGCCGGCGATGGCTGCCTTGTTGCGCACGAAGGTGTTGCGGCGCAAGCTCAGGTGACTTTTGTCGGTGACGATGGTGCCGCCGAGGCCATCGCTCAGGCCGTTGGACGCCATGGCCCAGTTGCCGTAAAAGACGCTGTCTTCCACGGTCAACCGCCCCAGAGCCACATTGATGGCGCCGCCCATGGCCACACCGGACTGCAGATTGTTGCCCTGCGCCACGTTGTCGATGAACTGGCTGTCGGTAATCGTAACCTTCCCGGAACCGCCGCCGTAGACACTGATGGCACCGCCGTAGGCCGCAAGCCCCTTGGCTGCGTTGTAGGAGAAACGTGAATCGGCAATGACGAGGTCGCCACTTTTGACGTGGATGGCCCCACCCTTCACTATCGCCGAGGTGTTCATGCTGCCCGCGGTAAGGTATCGGACGCGAAATCCACACCAAGACAACCGCCCACACCGGCAGCGGCAGTCGCATGTCCACCCACCAGACGCAGGTTTTCCAGCTTGCCGTCGGAAGTGCCGTTGTTCTGGAAGCGGAAGATGGTGTGGCTGTCGCCGCCGTCAAGGGTTGTCGGGTCGGTCGGCGGGCCCATGACGGTGACATCGTGCCGGGTAATGACGGGCAACGGCGAGGCCAACTCGATCCGGGCCGCGTTGAACAGGTACAGGCCAATCCTGATCGGCTGCGTGCTGGTGTTGGCATTGGCGTCGATGATGGCCTGGCGCAGACTGCCGGGTCCGGAGTTCGAATCGTTGGTCACGACGATGTCAATGGCCGCCGCGGGCGTGCTGACGAGGGCAATCAGGAGGACGAACAAAAACGGGGTTTTATGTATGACGGTTTTCCAGGTTTTTATCCAGTACGGAGCCAACGCCCAAAACCGGACACGTCGGAGTCCAACCGTCATCCTTCGTGGAGCGAGTGCAGCAAACAGACCCAACCGTCATCCTGCGTGGAGCGAGCGCAGCGAGCGGAATCGCCGGATCTCCAGCACGGTGCACCAGCGAACAGATTCTGCGACTCCGGGCTGACGCCCTGCGCGCAGAATGACGGGGAATCACCGTCATCCTGCGTGGAGCGAGCGGAATCGCTCGCAGTCGGTCAGAAGCTGTTGTCGCCATCCAGCAGGCCACCAAGACCACCAAGTATGGAGCCTTCGCCGCGATTCTGGCCGCCGCCTTTCGGTGCTGCCGCCAGCATGCGGCCGGCCATGCGCGAGAACGGCAATGATTGCAGCCAGACCTTGCCCGGGCCCGTCAGCGTGGCCAAAAAAACACCTTCGCCACCGAAGAACATGCTCTTGATACCGCCCACGGCACGCACGTCCATGTCCACGCTGTCGTGGTAGGCCACCACGCAGCCAGTGTCGACGTCGATGCGCTCGCCGGCGGCCAGCTCGCGCTCGATCATGGTGCCGCCGGCGTGCACGAAGACCCAGCCATCACCTTCCAGCTTCTGCATGATGAAGCCTTCGCCACCAAACAGGCCGGTGAGAATCTTCTTCTGGAAGGCAATGCCCAGCGCCACGCCACGGGCGCCGGCCAGGAAACTGTCTTTCTGGCAGATCAGGCGGCCACCATGCTCGGACAGCTTCATGGCGATCACCGTGCCGGGATACGGCGCGGCAAACGACACATGCGCCTTGCCGGAACTGCCCTCGTGGGTGAAGACAGTGGTAAACAGGCTCTCGCCGGTGACCAGACGCTTGCCGGCACCGACCAGCTTGCCCATCAGTCCGCCGCCCTGCTCGTTGCGGTTGCCGTCGCCGAACACCGTGTCCATGCGGACACTGGCATCCTTGTACATCAGCGCACCGGCTTCGGCGATGGCGCTCTCGCCGGGGTCGAGCTCGACCTCGACAAATTGCATGTCCGTACCGACGATGCGGTAATCAACCTCGTCCGATGTGCCGGCACGGTTGGCCGGCATGGGCGGTGGCGCGACGCTGCCGGCGCCCAGTTCACCGACCTCGGCAATCGGCTTCCAGTTGTCGAAGCCTTCCTTCCAGCAATGCCCGTTGGGCTCCCGCTGTGCCTGAGCCCTGGCCGCGGCATCATCGAACGGGCCCTTGCGCTCACCGTTGTAGCTGAAAAACCATTGCGCCATCGTGTTGTCTCCTTGGATGCTGGGCAGCGGCGCAAGCAGCCCCGCCGCGGGGAAATTGTCTCAAAAGTAGTACGACCGTGGTCCGTGTGGCAACCGGCCAGACATCGCCATCATTCAACCGGCCGCGTGGGCCGCCAACGCCGCTTTCAGCCAGCCGCTGCGGTTGACGGCACGCAGACCAAACGCGCGCGCCATGGCCAGCGCCGGTGACTGCCAGGCGAAGCTGCGCTCGATGGCATCGAAGGCCAGGCCGTCCAGGGTGCTGGCGCTGCGGCGACGGCGGGCGTAGCGCGCCAGCAGCCGTTCGTCGCCGACATCCTCGCTACCAGCCTGTGCCAGCACATCGCGCAACTCGGCAACGTCGCGCAGGCCCAGATTCACGCCCTGCCCGGCCAGCGGGTGCACGGCATGCGCAGCATCGCCAACCAGCACCAGACGCGGCGCATGAAATTGCCGGGCCACCTGCAATTGCAGCGGGAAGGCCGCGCGCTTGCTGGTTGCGGTCACACGTCCGAAACGAAAATCACTGGCCACACCGAGTTCATCCATAAACGCGCCGTCGTCGATATCCAGCACACGTCGGGCTTCGGCATCGGGCAATGTCCAGACGATGGATCGGCGGCCATCCGCCATGGGCAGCAAGGCCAACGGCCCGGTTTCCAGAAAGCGCTGCCAGGCCACGCCGTCGTGCGGTTTCTCGCAGGCCACGTGGGCCACCACGCCGCGCTGGTGATAGTCGCGCCGCCAGCAATCGATGCCGGCGCGGCCGCGTGTGGCCGAGCGTGCGCCATCGGCGGCCACCAGCAGGCGTCCGCGCACCAGCTCGCCGTCGCCCAGTTCCACCTCGACACGGTCGGCATGCCAGCGTACGTCGGCAACCTGGGCCGGACAATGCCGTTTCACGCCGGCATCATCGAGACCTTGCCACAGGCGATCCACCAGCAGGCTGTTCTCGACGATCCAGCCCAGCTCGGCGCGGCCCTGACTGGCGGCATCGAAATCAAGCACGGCAGCGCTGTTCTGTTCGCACACATGCATGGCGTGATACGGACTGACACGCGCCTGACAGATGCTGTCCCACACGCCCAGCTCATCAAACAGGCGTGCCGATGACGGCGCGACCGCAAACACACGCAGGTCCGGCTCGGCATGGGCCTGCCAGTGGCGGCGCGGACGCGCCTCGACCAGTTCCACGTCGAAGCCGGCGCGAGCCAGAGCCAAGGTCGCCGCTGCACCCACGACGCCACCGCCAACGACCACCACATCGGCACGCACGGCACTCATGGCAAGGTCTCCAGCACGGCACGCGGCGGCCGGCCACGAAAGCCCATGCCGCGGCGAGCAAAATCCTGCTTCAGCGGCCCGATCCCGAGCGCCAGCAACGCCAGCGATTGCAACGGTGCCAGCGCCGGCTCATCAAGACAGGCCAGGCGGACCAGCGCATGGCTCATGCTCATCACGGCCTCACGATCGGGTCTGCGGCGCCCCGAATACGCCTGCAACACACCGGCCTCGCCGGGATCCGGCGCTGCGGCCAGCAACTCGGCCAGCGTCAAGGCATCGCGCAAGCCGAGGTTGAAGCCCTGCGCGCCAATGGGATGGATGGTCTGGGCGGCATTGCCCACCAGCACGGCCCGCGGCGCCACAACCTGCTCGGCCGCCACGCGTGGCACCAGATGCCGATGGCGCGGCCCAGGGCGGCGCAAGCGACCCAGGCGACCGCCGAAGCGGCGCTGCGCCAGGGCCAGAAACGCATCGTCGTCCAGTTCGGCCGCCGCGTCGGCCTCGCCGGAATCCACCGCCAACACCAGCCCGCCGCGACCGTCGGCCAGCGGCACCATGGCCACCGGGCCCGAGTCGGTGAAACGCTCGAAAGCGCAGCCATCCATGGGCTTTTCCGGCGTCACCGTGGCCACGAACAGCGTCTGGCCGTAGTCGTGCCGGCTGACGGGAATGCCAAGCCACTCGCGCAACTGCGAACGGCCGCCATCGGCCGCCACCAGCAGGCGCGTATCCAGCTGCAGCGTGCCGCCCTCACGTCCCACAGTAAGCTTCCAGCCCCGTGCCGAACGTTCGATACCGCTGACCCGGGCCGGCGCCAGGCGTTCCAGCGAATGGCAGGATTCCAGCGCCCGCTGCAGGCCGGCGCCAAGCTGGCGTGCCGGCAAGCTGTGGCCGAGCGAGTCCAGACCCAGCTCGGCAGCCGTGACCCGCAGGCTGCCGAAAGCGCCGGCACGGGTGACGTTCAAGCGCTTGATCGGCGTCGCCTGCTCACGTACATGCGGCCACACGCCGAGGAACCCCAAGCCGTTGACGCTGGCGCGTGCCAAGGCCAGGTTGCGTTCGCCGTAACTGGGCGCCGTCGCCGGTGGCGCGCTGCCGGCCTCGATCATGGTCACGGCATGGGGCGTGCCATCCAGCGCAATGGCCAGACTGGCACCCACCAGGCCGCCACCGACCACGACAATGTCACGTTCTTCTGTCATCGCGCCATCGTACTACGGGGCACGGCGCAAGTCGCGGCGGAACGGTCAAGGCCGGCGACATGCAATGAGGGCCTCGGCCTGGCAGGGATCACGCACAACGTCGCCAGCCGCCGCGATTTGCAAATGCAGGGCACTGGATTTCGCGTGAAGCATGCGAGAATGACGACCCGTTGCGGATTCTCGTTGCAACCGTAACCAGGTGTGTTGCCGCTACCCGCATTCCTCGTCAAGGCACGGAGGTATCCTCGAAACCGTCACGAAACAGGACCAGCGTGGTCGTGTGCTGGGCCATGGTGCCAGTTGCCGCAACCACGCTGACCTGGGCCTGCCCGGCATTGCTGGTGGCCACGACCGGCACCGAAAGCTGCCAGGTCGCCTGTTCTCCGGGTGGCAGGCTGATGTCAAACATCCTCGGGTCCAGCGCCGTGGGGCTGCAGCTGGCCTGGGGATGGTCGACGCTGCAGGTCAATTGCGCCTGGGCCGCATCGAGTGCCGGTGACAAGCTGAACAGCACGTTGGTCTGCAGCGTCGGCCCGCTCGCCGGCAGGGACAAGGCCACTTCGTACTGCGCCGTCTCGCCGTAGCTGGCCCAGGTTGCACCGGACAGGAAGGCAAGTTCGGGTGCCGCCAGGAACATGTAACGGCTGATCTTGATCAGGCCGTGATAGTTGTTGCCGTTGCCACCGGCGGAATAACCATAGGCGCGCAGCCAGAAGGGCTGATCCTGCGGCAAGCTCAGCCCCTGCAACTGCCAGCCGCCGGCAGTACGGCTGGCCTGGCCCAATGCGGTCCAGTTCTGGCCGTCCAGCGAGTAGTCCATCCGCACCCAGGGCAGATGGGGTGCCCGCCCGCTGCGAAGCCATTCCAGGGTCTTGCGGTCAGCACGCAGCTCCAGGGCCTGCAGCACCGGCTCGGCAAACCCCAGGCGCGTCATGCGCTTGCGCGTCACGCCGTCAACGCTGGTAAACGCGCCACCGAGCAGGATCTTGCCGTCGGCCTGAGTGGCAACACTTGCTACTGTGTTGTTCGCGTTCACAGACCATTGGGGATCGAGGTTGCCGTCCGGCAACAGGCGGACAAGGTTCGGATGGCTGTTGCCGCCAAGGTTCCAGAACTCCCCGCCCATCAAGATCTTGCCGTCATGCAGCCGCAGCATGCTGCGCGGTGGCCAGTCAGCATCCAGGGTGTAGCTGCTGTCCGTGCTGCCATCGAGGTTCAAACGAACCAGATGGTCCCGTGGCTGCCCGTTGACAGTGCTGAAATATCCACCGACGAGCAGCTTGCCATCGGCGAGTTCCAGCGCGACCGTCGCCACGGCGTTGATGCTGGCGTTGAAGCTGCTGTCGACGGTACCGTCGCTGTTCAGGCGCGCAATGCCGTCATGCGCCTCGCCATTGACATGCTGAAAGTGTCCGGTAATCAGGATCTGGCCATTGCGCAGCGGCCATGCGCCCAGAACCCGCGCGTCGATGTCGACATTGAACGGGGTCACACTGCCATCACCGGCCAGTTTGGCAAGATAGGTTCGCGAAATGTCCAGGCTGCCCTCGCCCAGCTTGGTGAATGAGCCATGGATGAGCATGGTCCCGTCGGGCATGGGCTGGATGCCGTTCACGCTGCCATTGGTGCCCATGGTGTCCTGCGGATCGACACTGCCGTCTGCAAGAAAACGCACCAGGCTGTGCCGCGGCTGTCCGTCGAGCACGTCAAAGCCTCCAACCAGCAACCAACCGCCGTCGGGCAAGGCAACGGCACCGTTGACTCCGGCGTCAAACTGCGGGGCAAAACTGTCCACCTCACCGTCGGCATGCAACCGCGCAATCTCGTTGCGGGCGGTGCCGTTGATCTCGCTGAAATCCCCCGTGAGCAGCACCCTGCCATTGCTCTGCACGGCCATGCCGTCCACCGTGGCGTTTGCGCCGGGCAAGTTGATGCCCATCATGCTGCGGTCGCCGGTGCCATCGACGTTGAGCCGGAACAGGTTGAAGTTGGTAAAGTCCGAGTCGAAGCCGGCCACGATCTTGCCGTCATCCTGCTGTGCGAGCGCGAAAACCTGCCGAGGCTCCGGATCCAGGCCCTGGAAGCTCGCATCCAGCGTGCCATCCACCTCGAAACGGGCGAGCTGATCAAGCTGCACGCCACCGGCATGACGGAACTTGCCGCCGACGACCAGACGCCCGTCCGCCTGCAGCACCATGGCGTAAATTTCGTCGTCCGTTTGCGCGTCCGCGGAATACGACAAGTCCAGGCTGCCATCGCTGTTCAACCGCCCCAGGTTCTGGCGTGATTCTCCGGCCAGGGACATGAATTCGCCGCCTACCAGAATTTTGCCGTCGGCCTGGACCACGATGGCATTGACCCGGTACGACGTGCTCCTGACAAACCCGGCGTCCAGGCTGCCGTCGCTGTTCAGGCGGGCCATGCCGGCGCGTGGCTGTCCGTTGACGGAGGAAAAATCACCGGCGATGACAAGCTTCCCGTCGGGCTGCAAGGCCATGGCTGACACGCCATCGCCGCTGCTGAACGTGACCGGCTGGAATGTCATGTCGAGGCTGCCATCCGGATTCAGGCGCGCGATGGATGTACGCGCCACGCCGTTGACCGTTGCAAACTCGCCGCCGATGAGGATTTTCTGATCCGGCTGAATCAGCACCGATGTCAGCCAGAAGCCGTATCCGGAGCCGCCGGCGATGCTCACGCTGAAACTGCTGTCACGGCTGCCATCCGCGTTCAGCCGCCCCAGCCGACTCTGAAGCACACCGTCGATCCTGTAAAAGTCACCGGCGATGACCAGCTTGCCATCAGCCTGCAGCGCGACTTCATACACCGGATAATTGATATCCGTCGCAAAGCCGGTATCACGCGAGCCATCAGGGAGAAAACGGGCCATGTAGTCGACCGGCGCACCGTTGGCCTCGGTAAGCTGGCCCGCCACGACGATGCGCTGGTCAGCCTGGATCGCCACGGCATGAACGGCGCCGTTGGCGCGGGCCTGGAATTCGTCGTCAGTCGTCTGCGCCCACGAAAGCGGTGCGCACAACACCAGCAAAAACGCGATCAGACCCCAGCGGCGTGTAACGGGCATCCGGTTGCAACGATCGCGCGACTCCTCGCTCGCCATGCCCCGAGCGCACCAATGCCCGAGCCTCAGATACGTCCACACACATCCCACAAACCTAGAGCACTGCATGTTCATGACGTCTTCCCCCGCATGCTTGCTGCCTGCAGCATACCGTAGTGGGCGGCTGGATGCGCATTGCTGCCGGCTCCCGGCTTCACCGATGGGTCCCGTGACAAGCCATTTTCGGTCCGGAGTGTTGAAGTCATGACAAGGCATTCGCTGTTCCTGACAGCATGTCACTTGCCCTTCGTGCCGCAGTGACCCACACTCCCCGGCACGCCACTCCGGCGCTCACCCGCGTTTGCCCATGCAATTGATCATCATCACCCACGGCGCCGTCGAAGGCCCGGGAAACATGTGCACCGGCCAATCCGACGTTGCACTGTCCAGCGGCGGCTTCACTGCCATGCAGTCACTGGCCACCACCTGGGAAGGCCCACCGCCGCGTTTCCTGTTCAGCAGCGATCTGCGCCGCGCGCAGCAAAGTGCCCAGGTCCTGGCCGCGCGGTTCGCCACCGAGCCGTTGCTCGATCCGCGCCTGCGGGAACTGGACATGGGCGACTGGCAGGGACGACGCTGGGCCGACATCGTCCGTGACGACCGTGAGCAACACGATCGCTGGCAAGCCAATCCGTTGCTGGAGTGCGCTCCGGGCGGCGAGAGCTTTGGCGACCTGCTGCATCGTTGCCGCATCTGGTTGTCCGCGCTTCTCGACAGCACCATGCCCGATGACACGGTCGTGTCTGTCGGCCACGGCTCCACCCTGCGCGCCCTGCTCTGCCATGCCCTGGAATTGCCGCCGGCCAACAGCGGTGCCATCGCCGCCAGGCCAGCCACGGTGAGCCAGATCAACTACGGCAACGGCCTGTTTGAAGTATGCTATGTGAATGCAAAGGCGTTCCAGTACACACAAGGTGGCAAGCCATGAATGATCCCCGGCATTCCCGTCACGATGACACAACCTTTTCACCACGCATGCTGGTGTTGATCGGCATCATCGCCGGCGCCATCGGCATCCGCCTGTTGATGCATTTCTTCCCCGGCATCCTGCCATGGAACTTCTCGCCGGTGATCGCCGTGGCGCTTTTCGGCGGCGCTTGTTTCCGTGACCGCCGGCTGGCGCTTGCCGTGCCGCTGGTCATCATGTTTCTGGCCGATCTCGTCATCGGCCTGTACGGCATGATGTGGGTTACCTACCTTTGCCTGGCCGCCGCGGTGGTTCTCGGCATGGGCGTGTTGCGTGGTCGCCTGGGCGTGTTGCGCGTGGCCCTGACGGCCATCGGTGGCGCCACCGGGTTTTACCTCGTGACCAATTTCGCCGTCTGGCTGAGCTCGGGCATGTATCCGCTGACCGGCGACGGCCTGATCGCCTGCTATGCGGCGGCCTTGCCGTTCTACCAGTTCGGCACCCTGCCCGGCACCTTGCTGTGGAGTGCGGTGCTGTTTGGCGGTTTCGCCCTGTTGACGCACCGCTTCCCCGGCCTCGACATCCGGCCGGCCCACGCCGCCTGAGGCATCTTCATGGGCAACCGCGTTTCCAAGGTCTACACCCGCACCGGTGACGACGGCAGCACTGGCCTGGGTGATGGCACCCGCGTCGGCAAGGACTCGATCCGCGTCGATACTTACGGCACCACCGACGAACTGAACTGCTGCCTGGGTCTGGTACTGGCCGAGGACGATGTACCAGACGACGTGCGTGCGCCGCTGGATCACATCCAGCAGAAGCTGTTCGATCTGGGCGGCGAATTGTGCGTACCCGGCATGGAACTGATCCACGACGACGACATCACCTGGCTGGAAGAAGTGCTGGACGCGCTCAATGCGGATCTGCCACGGCTGAAGGAATTCATCATGCCCGGCGGCAGTCGCGCCTCGGCCGCCTGCCATCTGGCGCGCACCGTCTGCCGCCGTGCCGAGCGCCGCGTGATTGCGCTGACCCGGACCGAAGACGTCCGCCCGCAGGTCCAGCGCTACCTCAATCGCCTGTCCGACCTGCTGTTCGTCATGGCGCGGGTGCTGGCACGCGGTACCGGCCACGACGAGGTCATGTGGGACCACGTCAAGGTCCCACGGCCACGGCGCCGCTAAGCCATCCGCGACACCTGCAGGAGCGTGTCTGCACGCGAGGACGGGAATCGGGAGCCGAGAGCCGGGAGCCGGGAGCCGGGAGCCGGGAGCCGGGAGCCGGGAATCTCGCCGCCGGATCCGCGCTGCGCGCTTGATCCGGCCTACAGCAATCCGACCGCACACCGTAGGCCCGCTCAAGCAGCGCAGCGACGGAACGGGCAATTGTGCCGGGGATCGGGACCGGCACTACTGCCGCCAGGCGCTGCTTTCTGCTAACTTGCGCTCTTTGCTGCTCCAAGGATCGTGTGCGCGTGCAAGCCTGTTGTCATCTTCGACGCCATACTCTGGCACTGGCCACTTGCGTGGCGCTGGCGGGCATGGCCAATCCGCTGCTGGCCGCGACGCCGGCGTGTAACGCAGCAGGCGACTACTGTACCGATTCGGTGGCGGATCGTTGTGGCGCATTCCCGCTGTACGCCGACCGCGTGGCCTTGTCACCGGTGGCCGGAGACAGCGCGGCAACGGAGATCCTGAGCAACAACGTCGACAGCAAGGACGGCCTGCACTACACGCTGGACGGCAACGTCTGGCTGCGGCGCGGCGACCAGTTGCTGCAAGCCGGCCATGTGACCTGGCAACAAGCCTCGGGTGACTTTACGGCCACCGACAACATCCGTTTTCAGAACAGCCACTTGCTGCTGCGCAGCCCGGCCATGCAGGGCAACAGCCAGCTGGGCACGGGCACGGCGAAGGACATCCGCTTCCGGTTGCTGGGTTCACGCGGCAACGGTCACGCCGATCGGGTGGAACTGCTGGACGAGCAGCACAGCCGCCTCGAACAAATCGGCTACAGCACCTGCAGCCCGCAGCAACGGCAATGGGAGTTGCGGGCCGGGCGCGTGGACCTGGACCAGGAAAAGGAGGTCGGCTACGCACACAACGTCACCATGCGCATCGGCGAGGTGCCGGTGCTGTGGCTGCCCTGGCTGCGCTTTCCCACCACCGACGCACGCCACACGGGTTTTCTGTACCCCACCATTGGCTACAGCGAATCCCGCGGTTTCGACCTGACGCTGCCGTTCTACCTCAATCTGGTGCCCAATTACGATGCCACGCTGTACCCGCGGCTGCTGGGGCGCCGCGGCTTCATGCTGGGCGCGGAGTTCCGCTACCTCGGTCAACGCAGCCGCGGCAGCATCCGCGCGGACTGGCTGGCCCATGACCGCATCGCCGACGACTCGCGCAGCCTCTGGCGCGCGCGCTCCACCACCGCACTTGTCGGCAGCTGGCGCTTCAACGTCAACATCAACCACGTCTCGGACAAGGCCTATTTCGAGGATCTGGGCAGCAGCCTGTACGGCAACGCCACGCACCTGTTGCATTCGGACATCGCATTGGTGGGCCGTGGCCACGGCTGGCGTGCCTCGGTCAGCGCCGATGCCTACCAGATTACCGACCCGGACCTTTCCGATTCCCAGGAACCTTACAAGCGCCTGCCGCGCATGCTGTTCAACGGCCACTGGAGCGCCGGGCGTTACTTCGAATACGGCCTGGATGCGGAATTCGTCAGCTTCCGCAAGGATCAGGGGCTGGACGGACGCCGCCTGGACCTGCAACCTTGGCTGACCTGGCACTGGCAAGGCCCATGGTGGCACCTGCAGCCGCGCCTGGCCTGGCGCGCCACCGAGTACGACCTCGACCGCAACGACAACAACTCGCCATCGCGGCACACGCCGATTGCCAGCCTTGACGCCGGCCTGGTGTTCGAGCGCGATGCGCACTGGTTCGGCGACAACTACACGCAGACCCTGGAGCCGCGCCTGTATTACCTGCGCGTGCCGTATCGCGACCAGAGCAACATCCCCATCTTCGACACCAGCCGGCAGACCTTCGACTACTGGCAATTGTTCGTGCCCAATCGCTTTTCCGGCCCGGACCGGCAAATGAACGCCAACAACCTCACCCTGGCCCTGACCACGCGGCTGTTGGACGACAGCGGCATCGAGCGGCTGTCGGCGGGTATCGGCCAGATTCGCTATTTCGAACCGCAGCGCGTCACCTTGCGTGGTGGCGCCGGTACCGACTGGGCCGGCTCAGCCTATGTGGCACACTTCGGGGCACGGTTGTCGGAACGCTGGCGCCTTGACCTGGCGCAACAATGGAACCCGAATACGGACCGCACCGACCTGTCCACGGTCACCGTGCAGCGCCAACTGTGGCGCAACGGCATCCTCAACCTCGGCTACCGCTATCGCCGCGGTTATCTCGAGCAGACCAACGTGTCGGCGCTGCTGCCGCTGTCGGACCAGTGGAACCTGGTGGCGCGCTGGAACTACGACCTGGACGAGGATCGTACCCTGGGCGCCCTGGCCGGCGTGGAATACAACAGTTGCTGCCTCGCCGTGCGTCTGGTGGCGCGGCATTATGTGCGCAACAGCGCCGGCGAAATCGACAACACGATCATGTTGCAGGTCGAGTTCAAGGGCCTGGGCAGCGTCGGGCGCCGTACCGACACGCTGTTGCGCCATGCTATCCTTGGCTATCGCGCTGCCGGGTTTGACGACACCCTGCCCGCGGTGCACAACTGATCCAACCGCCAGGCGAGCCGTAGCCATCATCACCGGTCCGCCGCGGATTCCGCAAACCACGGCATGGACCTCCACTGACCATGAAATCACTTGTCGCATCGGGCCTGGTTGCCCTGGCTGTCCTTCTCGGACTGCCGACAACGGGCCACGCACAATTGCTGCCGCAGTACCAGACCCACCATCTGGATGGCATCGCCGCCGTGGTGGAGGATGACATCATCCTGCAAAGCGAGCTCGAGGAAGCCGTCGATACGGTCAAGGAAGAGTTCGCCGACGAACCGCAGAAGCTGCCGCCGCCCA
This sequence comes from uncultured Rhodanobacteraceae bacterium, assembly GCA_964583865.1. Classification (GTDB taxonomy): domain Bacteria; phylum Pseudomonadota; class Gammaproteobacteria; order Xanthomonadales; family Rhodanobacteraceae; genus DASSBG01. The sequence continues at coordinate 44,886 of CAZOXZ010000003.1, forward strand.
ACACGCTGCAGCATCAGGTTCTGGATCGCCTGATCCTGCAAAAACTGCAGGTGCAGCGCGCCCGGGACATGGGCATCCGCGTCAGCCAGGACGAAGTGCGACGCTCGATGGAAGGCGTGGCACAGCAAAACAACCTCACCACGCAGCAATTGACCGAGGCCCTGGCCAGCCGCGGCATTACGGTGCGCAGTTTCCAGCAGCAGCTGGCCGAACAGCTGCTGGTTACCAAGCTGCGCCAACAGATCCTGCAACAACAGGTACGCGTGACCGATTCGGAGATCGACAACCTGCTGGACAGCCCGGCGTTCCAGGCCGGCGAGGTACACTTGGCCCAAATCACCATCAAGATCCCGCAAGGTGCCGGCCCGAACGATATCGGCATGGCCCAGCAAAAAGCCGCGCAGGTGGAGCAGGCACTGGCATCCGGCATGGACTTCACCGCCGCGGCAATGCGCTGGTCCGAGTCCCAGGACGCCCTCAAGGGTGGCGACCTCGGCTGGCACAGTCTCAGCGAGCTGACACCCAACTTTGCCCAGGTTCTGGCCGAAATGCAGCCTGGCGATGTCACCCCGGCGCTGCGCGACCCGGCCGGATTCCACATCTTCAAGCTGCTGGAAAAGCGCACTTCCAAGCCCGTCATGGTGACCGAATACCATGCCCGGCACCTGTCCATCGCCATCGATGCCCTGACGACCGATGCCCAGGCCAAGGCCAAGATCACCAATCTGCGCAAGGCGATTGTCGATGGTCGCTCGGAGTTCGCTGCGGTGGCCCAGTCCGAGTCGGATGACGACACCACCGCCAGCCAGGGCGGCGACATGGGCTGGTTCCCGCTGGAAGGCTGGGGCAGTGCCGTGGCCAGGCATATTCAGGTGCTCAAGGACGGCGAAGTCTCCGAGCCGTTCAAGGCCGCCGGCGCCTGGCACATCATCCAGCGACTGGGCGAGCGCGAGGAAGACCGCACCGTCGAGACGCGCCGCGACAAGGCCCGACTGGCCATCGAAAACCGCAAATCCCGGGACGTGTACGAGAATTACCTGCGCCAGTTGCGTGCCGAAGCCTACGTCGACAGCCGCATCCCCGGCAGTGACGACGACAGCAACAAGGCTTCCTGACAACAACATGGCCGCAGGGCACGACGGGCCGCTGCCACGACTGGCGATCACGCCGGGTGAGCCGGCCGGTATCGGCCCGGAAGTCATCGTCGCGCTGGCACAAAGCACGCTGCAAGCCGACCTGGTTGTATTCGGGGATGCCTGCCTGCTGCAGCGTGCTGCCCGGCGTGCCGGCACAACAATCGAACTGAGCATCGATGACGGCTCACCGCTGGAACACCGCTCGCCCGGCGCTCTGCGACTGCGGCCGGTGCCCCTGCCGACCGTAGAGAAACCCGGCCACCTGGATGTCGCCAACGCGCCCTTCGTCCTTGCCACGCTGGATGGCGCCGTCGATGGCTGCCTTCACGGCGACTTCCACGGCATGGTCACGGCGCCGCTGCACAAGGGCATCATCAACGATGCCGGACAGGCATTCACCGGGCACACCGAATGGCTGGCGCGACGGGCCGGCTGCGATGTCGTGATGCTGTTGATGAGCGACCGACTGAAGGTCGCCATGGTGACCACCCACATGCCGCTGGCGCATGTCCCGGCAGCCATTACCGCCGCCAGTATCGAGCGCTGCCTGCGTATCCTGCATGGCGACCTGGAACGCAGCTTCGGCATCACGCAACCGCGTATTGCCGTGCTCGGGTTGAATCCGCACGCCGGCGAAGGCGGCCACCTGGGACACGAGGAGCAGCAAGTCATCGCGCCGCTGCTGGAACGACTGCGTACCGAAGGCATGACGCTGCACGGGCCGCTGCCAGCTGACACCGCCTTCATTCCCGCCTGGCGCGAACGCTACGATGCCGTACTGGCGATGTACCACGACCAGGCGCTGCCGGTGCTGAAAGCCGAGGCCTTCGATTCGGCCATCAACACCACGCTGGGCCTGCCTTTCGTGCGCACATCGGTGGACCATGGCACAGCCCTGGAGATCGCGGGGGCGAACCGCGCCAATTCGGCCAGCATGCTGGCCGCGACCCGCTGGGCCATGCGCCTGGCGGCCAACCGGCAGCAGGCATGAACAGCCGACCCAAGAAACAGCTCGGACAGCACTTCCTCGTTGACCAGCACGTGCTGGCCGACATCGTTCATGCCATCGCGCCACAGCCCAGCGACCGACTGGTGGAGATCGGCCCCGGCCCGGGCGCGCTGACCCTGCCACTGCTGGACGCTGCCGGCAAGTTGCTTGCCATCGAGCTTGATCGCGACCTCGTCCCGGTTCTGGCCGAGCGTGCCACGAGCCACGGCGAGCTGGAGCTGATCCGGGCCAGCGTGCTGAAAGTGGATCTCGACGAGCTGGCCGCGCGCCTGGACGGACCGTTGCGCATGGTCGGCAACCTGCCCTACAACATCTCCAGCCCCATCCTTTTTCATTGTCTGGCCCACCGCCCGGCAATCCACGACATGACCTTCCTGTTGCAAAAGGAAATGGCCGAGCGCATTGTCGCCGGGCCGGGCAGCAAGACCTACGGGCGCATCAGCGTGATGGTGCAATTGGCCTGTCGCGCCGACTTGTTGCTGGAAGTCGGGCCGCAGGCATTCCGGCCGCCACCCAAGGTCGACTCGGCCCTCATCCGGCTGACGCCACGCCCCGAAGCCGAGCAACCGGACGTGGATGGCAAACTGCTGGCCGACGTCGTGCGTGCCGCCTTCAGCCAGCGCCGCAAGACCCTGGCGAACGCATTGAAACGCCTCATGCCACGCGAGCACATCGAGGCGGCCGGCATCGACCCGTCGCTGCGGGCCGAGGCACTGACACCGGCCGAGTTCATCGCCCTGGCACGTCAGTTTCAGCCATCACATGCCGATTGGCAACGCGCGCAGGGCAGGTTCAGCGACAATCGCACCTGACAGCAACCCAGAACAGGCCTGCTCCTCGGAGCTTGGGCGGCAGAAACACAAGCGGCTGCGGCTGCGCCCTTTTGGCCCGATT
>CAZOXZ010000004.1:0-45566 GCA_964583865.1 uncultured Rhodanobacteraceae bacterium
GCCGCGAGACCCGCGTGCAGAGACTCGTGCGCGTGAGGAGCATCACCGGCATGGTCAATATCGGTCCCGGCAGCCTCAGCCTGGGCTTTGCCGCCGAGCCGCATGAGGCCAGCTTCTGACATTCGCAGCGGATGCATCGGCCGGTGCCGGCGGCTACACTGTGATGATGTTCCTTTTGTGGAGACTGTCCATGCCTTTTCGTCTCGTGTTTGCCGGCGTGTTGTTTGCGCTGCTGGCCGGCTGTGCCAGCTCGCCGGATACGCGTCCGGCCACGGAAGCCACCACGCCACTGGCCGTTGCCGTAGCGACGCCACGCAATTATGCCGCCGATGGTCTTGATGCTACTGCCTGGGTGCAAAATTCGGTCGCGCACGATGCCATCTTCGTGCAGACCTACCGCGATGCACGCCTGCAACTGCAAGCCGCGCTGGACGATCCGGACCGGGATGCCCTGGTTCCGGCCGAGCGCAACAACGACTTCCACGGGCTGCCGCCGGCGGTGATCCTGGACATTGACGAAACCGTGCTGGACAACTCGCCCTACCAGGTGCGCCTGATCCGCACCGGCGCGAGCTACAGCGACGACACCTGGGCCGACTGGGTGCGCGAGGAGGCGGCGCGTGCCTTGCCGGGCGCGCTGGAATTCACCAACTATGCAGCAGACCATGGCGTACAGGTCTTTTACATTTCCAACCGTGATCAGGCGCTGGACGAGGCCACGCTGGCCAACCTGCAGGCCGTCGGCTTCCCCGTGTCCGGGCCCGAGGCCTTCCTGGGGCTGGGAGCCAAGGTGGACGGTTGCCAGCAGGTGGGCACGAACAAGACCTGCCGGCGCCAGCTGGTGGCGCGTGATTACCGCGTGTTGATGATGTTTGGCGACCAGATCGGAGACTTCATGTCTTTGCCAAAGGCCGACTCTGCCACGCGCAAGATGGCGGTCGCGCCGCACATGGACTGGTTTGGCACGCGCTGGTTCATGCTGCCCAACCCGACCTACGGTTCCTGGGTGCCGGCGCTGTTCGGCAATGACTGGTCACTGGATGCCAGGCAGCAGCACCAGCAAAAACTTGAATCACTTCGCGCAAAATAACGCGACAAAACAATCGCTTGCCGTGTTAGGTTTAAAGTGTTGCATTAACAATGTGATGCAGGTACACTGAATCCCGCTGGAATTGGATGTCAAGCAACAAGGACATCCGCCAGCTGCGATCCTCCTTCCGGCTTTGCCGGTTTGGCCCGAAGGCTCCGCGGCTTTCGGGCTTTCTTTTTCTGCGCCCGGCCCTCGGACGGGTGGCACGCTGGCGTACAATGGCCGTTTTCGGCGAAACCATGTGCCCATGAGCTACCCCGTCACCCGCATGCGCCGCATGCGCCGGCATGCCTTTTCCCGTCGCCTGATGCGCGAGACCACCTTGACCGCTGCCGACCTCATCATGGTCGGCTTCGTCTGCGAGGGCACGAACCGACGTGAGGCGGTGCCGTCGATGCCTGGCATCGAGCGCCTGTCGCCGGACCTGATGGTGAAATTGGCCGGGTGTTGCGTGGCTGTCGGCATCCCTGCTCTGGCCTTGTTCCCCGCCCCGCCGGACAGCTTGCGCAGCGAGGATGCCCGTGAGGCCTGGAATCCGGACAATTTGCTGCATCGCACGGCTTGTGCCATCAAGGCAGCACATCCGCAGCTCGGCCTCATCGGTGACGTGGCGCTTGACCCCTACACCCGCAACGGCCAGGACGGCCTGGTGGACGGCACGGGCTACGTGATGAATGACCCGACCGTCGCGGCCCTGGTGCGCATGGCCGTGGCCCAGGCCGAGGCCGGTATCGACGTGGTGGCGCCCTCGGACATGATGGATGGGCGCATCGGCGCCATACGTCGGGCGCTGGACGAAGCCGGTCACGAGGAAACCCTGATCCTGTCCTATGCCGCCAAGTATGCCTCGCATTTTTACGGGCCTTTCCGCGATGCCGTGGGCTCGGCCAGTGCCCTGGGCAAGGCCGACAAGCGCACCTACCAGATGGACCCTGGCAACAGCGACGAGGCCCTGCGCGAGGTGGCTCTGGACATCGACGAAGGCGCGGACATGGTGATGGTCAAGCCCGCCCTGCCGTATCTGGACGTGCTGCGACGCGTGAAGGACCATTTCGGCATGCCCACTTTCGCCTACCAGGTATCCGGCGAGTACGCCATGTTGAAGGCGGCCAGTGCCAACGGCTGGCTGGATGAGCGCAGTTGCGTGCTGGAGGCATTGACCGGCATCAAGCGGGCCGGTGCCGATGCCATCCTCAGCTACTACGCGCTGGACGCCGCCCACTGGCTGGCCGATGCCTGATTGCCGGCAAACTGTGCATCTGGTCACAGCAGGGGAATCCCGGCCGACCACAATGAAATCTCCTACCAAAGGGGATTGCCATGATCCGGAAGCTGACTGGCTTTTTGTTCCTGTTGCTGCTGCCCGTGGCAGGTGTTGCGGCAACTCCCGTGCTGCAAACGGCCGTGCCCGGTCAGATTCACACGGCGGCCATGCCGGCTTCGGTGACTGGTGCCGGCGGGCAACTGTCAGCCTGGACGGTGTCCACGCCGGATGGCCCGCTGACGGTGCTGCTGCAGCCGGCGGCCTCGTTCCAGGCGCAGGCCGCAGGCAAGGTGGCCGCCATCCGCGCAGGCCGCACGCAGGTTTATCGTGGCCGCGTCGCCGGCAAGCCGGACAGTTGGGTACGCATGACCCGCATCGACGGTGCCTGGGTGGGCGCCATCGAGGTCGGTGGCAAGCTGTGGTTGATGGATCCGGCACGCCAGCATCCGCAACTGGCCAAGTCGCTGGGCGTGGATGCCGGTGGCACGCTGGTCTTCGCCATGAGTGACATCAGCGGCCTGGATCACGTGGACCATGCCGGCCGGGAGGTACCCATGTTGCCACCGGGAGCAACCCTGGCGTCGCCTGGGTCCGGATCGGCCAGGTCCGCCGACACAACCACCGGCACGCAGTACTACCTTGGCGTATCGCTGGTGCTGGATACCGAGTTCCAGAATCATCACGGTGCGCAAGCCGAGAGCATAGCCGTGGCGGTGCTGAACATCGTCGACGGATTTTACCAGGCGCAGGTGAACACACAGGTGTACCTGTACGCCCTGCAGAAGCTGCCGGCCGGAAACGCGGGCGTGACTTCCACCTCTGCCAACACATTGCTGGACCAGTTTTCCGTGTATGTGAAAAGTGGTGGCGTGCCCTTCAACGGCCTGGCGCACCTGCTCAGTGGCAAGAACTTCAATGGATCTACGGTAGGCTTGGCGTTTGTCGGGGTGGCACAACCGGGCTATGTCACCACCGTGTGCAATCCCGGTTATGTATTCCGCGATGGCACCGTGGCCGGCGGCACCGGCGTGGACCAGTTGACTTTCAGCACCGCGGCCGGCGGCGCCATCCTGGCGCATGAAATGGGCCACAACCAGGGCGCATCGCATGACTGCGACGGGAACTCGTGCCCCGCCAACGGCTACATCATGGCGTCGGGCCTGAACTTCGGGAACCTTCCAAGCGAGTTCTCCGGCTGCAGCATCAATGCCTTCCTTGCCTACCGCAATTTTCATCAGCCCGCGTGCCTGGACAATCCGCCGGACATCATTTTCCAGGACAGCTTCGATTGACGGGTCGGGTAAACTGGCCGCCTGATGGCCGGCCTGATTCCGCAAACCTTCATTGACGACCTCCTGGCGCGCGTCGATATCGTCGCCGTCATCGAGCGCCGCGTGCCTTTGAAAAAGGCGGGCCACGAATGGACCGCCTGCTGCCCGTTCCACGACGAGAAGACGCCGTCGTTCACGGTCAGCCCGCAAAAGCAGTTCTATCACTGCTTCGGCTGCGGTGCGCACGGCAGCGCCATCAGTTTCCTCATGGAATACGAACATCTGGAGTTTCCCGATGCCATCGAGGAGCTGGCCAGTGACCTTGGCCTGGAGGTGCCGCACGAGGCCGGCGCCGGGCCGGTGCGCAGCAGCCGCGATCTGTATGCCCTGATGGAAGACGTGGCCGCGCATTATTGCCAGGCATTGGCCGACAATCGTGCCGCCCTCGAATATTGCGACCAACGCGGACTGGACGAGCCGGCCCGTCGCGCCTTCGACCTCGGCTGGGCCGGCGGCAACAGCCTGTTGCCGCGATTCGGCACCACGCCTGAGCGTCGCCAGATGTTGCTGCGCGCCGGCATGCTGTCGGAGAATGACCGCGGCCTTTACGAACGTTTCCGACGCCGACTGATGATTCCCATCCGCGATCGTCGAGGCCGCGTCATCGCCTTTGGTGGCCGGCTGCTGCAAGGCGATGGCCCCAAGTATCTCAACTCGCCGGAAACGCCCATTTTTCACAAGGGCCGCGAGCTGTTCGGCCTGTGGCAGGTGAAGCAGGCCAGCCGGCACATCGAGCGCATCGTCGTGGTCGAGGGCTACATGGATGCCATTGCCCTGCACCAGGCCGGCCTGCCCGTCGCCGTGGCAACCCTGGGCACCTCGACCACGGCCGAACACGCCGAGCGCCTGTTCCGCACGGCCGGCGACGTTGTTTTTGCCTTTGATGGCGACCGCGCCGGCCGCGAAGCCGCCTGGCGTGCGCTCGAAAACATTCTTGGTCAGCTCAGCGACGGCCGCCAAGCCTGGTTCCTGTTCCTGCCCGAAGGCCAGGACCCGGACGACGTGGTGCGGCGCGAGGGCACCGACGGTTTCCGTCAGCGGCTGGATCATGCCGTGCCGCTGTCGGAATATCTGTTTGCGCGACTCGAAGCCGACATCGACCTCAGCAGCCTCGACGGCCGTGCGCGGCTGGCCAGCCAGGCGCGGCCGCTGCTGGAAAAATTGCCGCAAGGCAGTTTTCGCGAACTCATGACCGGCGAGCTGGAGCGTCGCACCGGCGCGACGGCCAGCCTCGGGCCGACGCCGGCCAGGCATGCACCACGGCGTCCGGTACAACGCCGCGCTTCGCTGGTCCGAAACGTCATCACCTTGCTGCTGCACCAGCCGCAGCTGGCGCGTGAAGCGGATCTCGACGAGGCCCTGGCACTGTTGCAGTTGCCCGGCTCGCAGCTGCTGCGGGAGATTCTGGCCACGGCGCGCACCCGTGAGGACATGACCACCGCCATGCTGCTGCAGCATTTTGATGGCCACCGCCACAGCGAGGCACTGCACCTCCTGGTTACCGCCGAGCCCCTGATTCCGGGCGAAGGCCTGCGCGCCGAATTTCTGGATGGCGTGCGTTCGCTCAAGCGCCAGGCCATGACGCGGCGCATCGCCGAGCTCAGCGCGGCGCAGGCCGATGGCAGCCTGGATGCAGCGGCGGCGGATGAATTGCGGCAACTCCTGGCGCGCAAGGCCGGCAACGATGTCTGATGCTGCCGACCGGGGCATTGTTCAGCTGCGCGCGCCGGCACGCTCTACAATGGGCCGGTCCGTGTTCGTGAACCTCACCATGCGCCTTTCCCGTGTTCGTGCCGTCACTTTGTCCGCCCTGCTGCTGTTGCTGGCCGCCTGCAGCCAGTCCGCCGTCCAGTGGCGCCTCAACGACGTCACCGGCCACCTGCCCGACCTGACCTTCCAGCTCACCGGCGACAACGGCCAGCCGGTCAGTGCGGAGGATTTGCGCGGCAAGGTGGTGTTGATGTATTTCGGCTACACGCATTGTCCCGACGTGTGCCCGTTGACCATGACCCACTTGCATTCGGTGATGCGCCGCCTGGGCTCCGACGCCGACAAGGTGCGCATTGTCTTTGTCAGCGTCGATCCGACGCGCGACACACCCGAGGTGCTGCACCAATACGTTCAGGCCTTTGATCCGCGCGCCATCGGCGTCACCGGTTCCATGCGCCAGGTGCGCGCCCTGACCAAGGCCTATCGCGTGGCCTTTGATGCCGACCCGCCGGACGACAAGGGCCGCTACGAGGTCGCTCACAGCTCGGCCGTGTTCATTTTCGACACCAAAGGCCGCGCGCGCCTGCTGACCACGTCCACCGGGGATGTGGAAGGTATCACCCATGATGTTCGTCAACTGCTGGAGTCCACTTCATGAAACACCTGCTTGCCGGTCTGCTGTCCCTGGCCCTGCTGGTTCCGGGCATGGTCCTGGCCACCAGCAGTGCGCCCATCATCGAGGTCCACGATGCCTGGATCCGGCTCCTGCCCGGCGACCTGCCCGCCGGCGGCTACATGACCCTGGAAAACGTCAGCGATGACGCGCAGCAGTTGTTGTCGGTCACCAGCGTGGAATTCGGCCACATCATGCTGCACCAGTCCATGCACGACCACGGCATGAGCCACATGCAGGAACTGGATGGCGTAACCATCCCGGCGCACGACACGGTGAGCTTCGTCCCCGGCGGCTACCACCTGATGCTGATGGACCGGCAACAACCTGTCGAAATCGGCCAGACCATCGTGCTGACCCTGCATTTTGCCGATGGTCACAGCCTCGACGTGGCCTTCAAGCTGCGGCCAGCCAACGCCACCGGGTTGTAAAACGGGAATCGGGAATGGGGAACAGGGATCCGGGAATCGACGCCGAATCCGCGCTGACGCGCTTGATCCGGCCTACGCCAGGCCATGTGCACGCCGTAGGCCTGCTCAAGGAGCGTAGCGACGGAGCAGGCATTGTGCCGGGAAATCGGGAATGGGGAACAGGGATCCGGGATCTCGATACATCGTCACCCCGAACGGAGCACGTCGCGCCCGTGCCAGTCTGATGTACGCGACTACGCGGCGATCATGCCGGTCCGGGTTGTCGGGCACCGGAACGCCGGTTTCCGCGCTTTCTCAACCGTCCGCGCCGGTCGAGGTCGATCCAGCTGTGGAAGGCCACCAGTGCGGCCACCACGCTCATCATCGAACTTGGAACCCACAGAATCAGGCCGCCGATGTACTGGTCGGTGGCCGCGCTGACATCCAGCAGGACACGGCCGCAGACGTCGTACACCGAGAACAGGTCGTGACCGGCGAAGGTGATGTAGGCGCCGATGGCAATCTGCGGCGGAATGACGGCCAGCGCCGTCAAAATGCGCGTGCCGGGTGCCCGCCGCGCCGGCGGGTGTGGTCGCCGGTCCAGCACCAGCCACCAGAACAGCAGGCCGTCCACGGTCATGGAATAGTTCATGACCTTGTACCAGACGACATCCAGCATGGCGACGAAATGGATCGACGGTATCAGCCACAGGTAGATCAGGCCGACGAACAACACCGAGGCGATCAGCGGCTGGAACAGGATGTCCAGCGCCAGGCGCACCGGTGGCCAGGCCAGCAGCGGGCGCATGATGCGCGCGCGGAAGGCCAACGGCAGGCCGCGGCGCAGCACCGGGCCGGGGCGTGCCAGCATGATCAGGAACGGGCCCATGTGGTGCAGGCCCATGTGCTGCAGTCGATGAATGAAGAACTGGTGTTCGGCGTAGTAATCCAAGTGTGTGTGCAGGCCGACGTAGATGATGGCCAGGCCCAGCCACCAGGCCAGTTGCCGCGGCCAAGAGGCCACGCGCGAACGGCGCATGCCGCGCAGGTACAGGATTGCCGCGGTGAGCACGCACACCACCACCAGCACGGATGGCTCCCATGGCACCAGCCAGTGCATCAGGTTCATGGCCGCTTGCCTGTCACTTGCCAGTTCCTCAGGCCATCACCGGATGGATCACCGGCACGGCCAGCCAGTGATCCAGCAGCAGCAGCGCGAACAGCGCGATCAGGTAGGTGATCGAATAGCCGAACATGCGCATGGCAAAGCGCTCGTCCGGTGGGTTCAGCAGACGTACGGCGTAGTACAGGAAGGCGATGCCCAGCACCAGTGCGCCGGCCAGGTACAGCAGGCCGCTCATGCCGGTGAGGTAGGGCAGGATGGTCACCAGCAGCAACAGGATGGTGTAGAACAGCACGTTCCAGGCCGTGAAGCGCACGCCGTGGGTCACCGGCAGCATGGGTATGTCGGCCTTGGCATATTCGTTGCGGCGGAAAATCGCCAGGGCCCAGAAATGCGGCGGCGTCCACACGAAGATGATCAGGCACAGCAGCCAGGCATGCGGGTGCAGCTGGCCGGTGGCCGCCGTCCAGCCCAGCACCGGCGGAATGGCGCCGGCGATGCCGCCGATGACGATGTTCTGCGAGGTGGCGCGTTTCAGAAAGGCCGTGTACATCAAGGCGTAACCGATCAGGCCGGCGAAGGTCAGTACGGCCGTGAGCAGGTTCACCCACAACGCCAGGACCAGCATCGAGGCCACGGCCAGCACCGTGGCGAAGGTGAATACCTGCCACGGTTTCAGTTTCTCGCGCGCCAGCGGCCGACGACGCGTGCGTGCCATGATCTTGTCGATGCGCCGGTCGATGAGATGGTTGTAGGCCGCCGCCGCCGCCGAAGCCAGCCAGATGCCCAGCGTGCCGAACACCAGCGCGCGCCAGGGCGGCAGGCCGGGCACGGCCAGGAACATGCCGATCAAGGCACAAAAGACCAGCAACGCCACGATGCGCGGCTTGGTCACTTCCCAGTATTCGTGCAGGTGGGCTGTCATGGTGAGGTGTCCGCGGCAGGCCGGGAGCGGGCGGGCGAGATAGTGGAGGGAAACGGCATTGGCAGCGACAACCAGCGCATCGGAACACGCCATGGTAGCGTATCGCCGTCCGCCATGAGCCTGTCAGTCGTCACGTGCCGTGCCGCGTTCGTCATCTCCAATGCTGGCCACCGGGCGCCGCGGCATGCCTTTCAGCAACAGGCGGAAGCACACGCCGTCCAGCAGGTTGACCGCGCTGATGTGGCCCTGGTGCTGCAGGGCGATCATGCGGGCGATGTAAAGGCCCAGACCAAGGTGCGTGCCCTTGCCATCCGTGGCCCGATGGCTGACCAGCGAGTCGAACAGGCCCACGCCATCTTCCTCGGGCAGGGCCGGGCCCTGGTTGGCCAGTTCCAGCAATGCGCCCTCGTCGGTGGCCTCGAGGCTCAGCCGAATCCAGCCGTCCTCGGGCGTGAACGACAACGCATTGGCGAACAGCTTGTCCAGCGCCTGGGCAACAAGATCCGGGGCGCCGTGCAGTTGCGGTGGCGGGTCGGGAATGTCCACCTGGAAGTCCCGCTTGCCGGCCAGCAGGCGGTAGCCCTCGGCGCAACCGGCGACCAGCAGGCCAAGGTTGAAATCCTCGGCCTCGGCCTGGCGCACCGCATGTTCGATGCGCGTGGCCGCACCCATGGCACGCACCAGCTCCGCGAGCCGCCGGCTGCCTTCGCGGGCCCGCTCCAGGTAGACCTGCTGATCCGCCGGAACCGCGCCCTGGTCCAGGTTGTCCAGCGAGGACTGCACGATGGCCAGCGGCGTGTTCAGTTCATGCGACAGCCGCGATGCCAGCGTGCGCAGGTAGCCGGTGTAGCCGCTCACGGCGCGCAGCAACTGCTCGTGCCCGCGGGCCAGATCGCCCAGTTCATCGTTCTCCGTGGTGCCTGGCAAGCTGGTGTCATCCAGGTCGGCAACAGGTCGGGCGGCGGCGCGATGCACGGCCCGGTGCAGCCGGCGCAGGCGCCTGCCCAGGCGCAGGGCAAAGCCGGCCAACAGAACGCCTGCCAGCAACAGCAAGGCCAGGCTTCCCAGCAGCAACCACAGCAGGCCGCGATGGTTCAGCAGCGGCATGGCCCGTGCCGATTGTTCCAGCACGATTGCGCCGGCGGGCTCGCCGGCGCCCGGCAATGGCACGGTGGCCGCCAGGGTCACGCGGCCCATGGCGACCGAGCTGCGCCAGCTGGTCGCGGAAATTCCGGACAAGGCCTGCCAGACTTCCACCGCGTCCAGGCGCGGCGTGTCGCGATCCAGGCTGGCCGAGCCGTGCATGCCGTGTGCCACGAAATGGCGGTAAGCCGCCATGGACAGCCAGCCGGGTGCATCCTGTCCTTCGCCATGCACCAGCCCGCCGGCCTTGGCGATCACCCAGCCGTGCTTGTCCACCAGGCGGACGCGCTCGCCTTCGGGGAGCAGCGTTGCCAGCTGCTCGGCCAAGCCTTGCCAGTAGCGTTGCAGCGGGCGCCATGCGGCCGTCGGCGCAGGCGTGCCGGCGCCCACGTCGACCGCGCGCACACCGAGGTAGCCCAACGCCGTCGCCGGCAGCTCCGTTTCCAGCTGGTAGCCGCTGCCATCGGCCTGCCACTGGCCTTGCAATGTCTGCGGGCAATGGTCGTCCGGTGGATTGTCGTTCACGGCGTCGACCAGGCCCGGAGCCGCCGCGGCAAAACGGTAATGGCAACGTGCGCCACGCATGCCCAGCCACAAGTCCACGTGATCGGCATGCTCGCTGCCGCCATCCAGCGTCAGCCGGTTGTTGCTGCTGTCGGCCACTTGCAACAGCAGGTACAAGCGACCGGCGTGCTCGGCCAGTGACAGCTTGCCATCGCCCGGCGTTGGTGCGGCCCAGGCCAGCATGTGTTGCCAGTCTTCGGCGTAGCCGTCCACGACCAGCGGCAGGATGGAGCGCTGCACATGCCATACCGGCGTGGTTGGCAGTTGTGCGCGTGTGCGGACCGTGCGCGCCAGCATGCCGGCCGAGGCGATCAGCGCTTGCTGCTGCGATTGGCGCAACACCACGTCCATTTGTCGCAGGTACAGCCAGCCGGCGACCGGCAGCAACAGGGTTGCCACGGACACCAGCAACAACTTGTGTTGCAGGCTCACCAGGCAGCCCCGCGGCTCACGCCAGCCACCGGTATCCGGCGCCGTGCACCGTGTCAATGGCGGCGAACTCGGGGTCGATGGCGAGGAACTTCTTGCGCATGCGCTTGATGTGCGACGTCACCGTGGCCGGGTCCACCACCAGCTCGGCTGCCTGCATCAACTGCTCGCGGCTTTTCACGTGGCCGGGATACTGTGCCAGCGCGTGGATCATCCAGAACTCGGTCACCGTCAACGGCACCACTTGGCCGCGCCAGGCGGCCTGCATGCGTTCGGCTTCCAGCGTCAGTAGGCCGCGCTCGATGGCCGCCTCCGTGCTGCCGGGCCCGGCCAGCGAGTCGATGCGCCGGAACAGCGCCGCGATGCGTGCCGCCAACTGATGCAGGCTGGTGCTCTTGGAGAGGTAATCGTCGGCGCCCAGACGCAGGCCGGAGATCTCGTCAAAATCCGAATCGCGCGCCGTGAGGAAGATCAGCGGCAAGCTCGCCGAGCGTGCGCGCAACTCGCGGCACAGGTCAAAGCCGCCCTCCGGCTCGTCACCCAGGCCCACGTCGATGATCACCAGGTCCGGCAGGCGCGCGGCAAAGGCTTCGCTGGCCTGGCGGCGGCTCGCATAGCCACGCGTGGCGTAGCCCAGACGATTCAGCGCCTCCACATAGTTGGCGCGGATCAGGGGTTCATCTTCGACAATGGCGATTTCGCGGGGCATGCAGCAGACAAGGTGCGCAAGCGGATGGTGTCAGGCATGATGCCATAGATCGGCACGGCCTCAATCGCACTGGAGAGCCGCTTGTCGGCAGATCAGACCCGCTTGTCGGGGCAATCACGCCTTGCACCCCGGTCGTGGCTACAGTAAGCCTCAGGACAAAAGGGGAAATGCCCATGAACCCGTCAGGTCAAAAACCTGTCGACACCTGTCAGCCACAACACTTGCCACCGCGGCGGCTGCATGGTTTCACATTGCTCGAGCTGATGATCACCATCGCCATTGCGGCCGTGTTGCTGACCTTGGCCGTGCCCAGTTTCAAAACCGTCATCAGCCGGACCAACCTGCGTGGCGCGCACAACGATTTGATCGGTACCTTGCGTTATGCCCGCAGTGAAGCCGTTACCCGTGGGGCTGTCGTGGCGGTCACCGCTTCCAGCAGTGGCGATTGGGATGATGGCTGGAAGGTCCTGCCGGCAAGCAGCAGCACGGCGATCCGGGTGCACGAATCGCTTGCGGATCGTTACAAGATCGTCACCACCGCCAGCGGTGTGAAATTTAATTCCCAAGGATCCGTCGATGGAGGGACAGGTGTCTGCTTTACAGTCAAGGACACGACGAATGCCAGTGATCCGCTGTTTGTTGAATTGGAACCTTCGGGTGCCGTTTACTCTGTCGATAATTGTTGACGCCATGATGATTCGATCCCGCAAGCAAAAACAACGTGGCATCTCGCTGATCGAGGTGCTGATCGCCTTGCTGATTTTCAGCATCGGCCTGATTGGCATCGCCAGCCTGCTGGTCATGGCCACCAGCGCCAACCATGGCGCCTATCTGCGCACCCAGGTCAGTTATCTGGCTCACAACATGGCCGATCGCATGAGTGCCAACCCCATGGGCGTCTGGAATGGCGATTACAACGGTACCTACCCCGCCGCCGCCGGTCCGAGTTGCGCCTCCGGATGCACCGCGGCTCAACTGGCCCAGCACGATGCCGGCATCTGGAGCAGCCAGCTCACGACATTGCTGCCCTATCAGGCTGGCGTCAGTCCGCTTGCCACCATTCGTTGCGACAACACGGATGTCGGCTTTGTGCCCAGCACGGACGACATGGCCAAGCGCCCGCCGTATGGCGGCACCTGCCAGATGACGATCGTCTGGTATGACCGTGGCGTTGGCGGCACGA
Organism: uncultured Rhodanobacteraceae bacterium; assembly: GCA_964583865.1. Taxonomy (GTDB): domain Bacteria; phylum Pseudomonadota; class Gammaproteobacteria; order Xanthomonadales; family Rhodanobacteraceae; genus DASSBG01. The sequence continues at coordinate 12,555 of CAZOXZ010000004.1, forward strand.
ACAACCGCCAGGCCGCACCGGAAACCTTTGCATGGGAGTTCCAGCCGTGATGATGCATCAAGACCGAACCATGCACCAACAGGGCTTCACGCTGATCGAGCTGATGATCGCGATGGTCCTGGGACTGATGGTGACCGCAGGTGTCCTCACCGTATTTCTGTCCACGTCGGCCAGCAACAAGGCCCAGAACCAGATGGCGGCCATCCAGGAGACCGGCCGGTTTGCCATGTCGCGCCTGAAAGCCGATATCAGCATGGCCAACGCCCAGTTCTGCAACAGCACCGGTGGCTCCGCGGTCCAGGCCAACCCGGCGCTGGCCGATTCGCCCTACATCGACAACCTGAGAGCTCCTTTGGTCTATGCGAACGGCGCTGACTTGTTGAAAGTACTGGATGATGTCACCACGCCCTGGGGCGCGAGTGGCTATCCGGCAGCACCAGTCCAGCCTTACGCCATCCCTTCCTTCCTGTCTATGCGCGGCTATGACTGCGATGTGTCCAGCTGCACACCGATGGATCCGTCTGCTTTCAGTTTCACGCCAGTTGTTCCTGCCATGGGAACGGCGGTTGATGATCGTGTCGTCGGGGCTGATGTCCTGACTCTGCGCTATCTCGACCCGAACATGGGTTGGAGTCTGGGCGAGCCGAGCGGTAGCACGGTTACCGAGAGCGGTGGGACGGTACAGATCAACCTCAATCCCCTCGCTGGCGAGCCACTCGTCACCGAATTCGACGGAGATCTGGCCATGCTGGCCGACTGCTCCGGGTCCCAGGTGTTTGCCGTTAATGGCCAGGGCAGCAACACCTTGACGGCAACCGGCAATCTCGCCCAGCCCATGGCCTCGGGCCTGCGCGTGTTTGATTTCAACAGAGCTTACCGGACCGTTACTTACTATCTGAAAGTGGTTGATGCAGGCAATGGCCACAAGACTGGTGCATTGATTCGTCGTGTCAGTATTGGACCTGAAACGCCCACGAAAGACATGGATGAGCAGGAACTGGTCCGCGGTATCGAGCGCCTCGACTTCCGCTACGGGGTGATGATGGGCGATGGCCAGACGCACTTCCTGACAGCCCAGGAAATCGAGAACAATTCAAATGCGGCCAACTGCCCGTATGGCCAGCCCAAACCTGAAGCGGCTCCGGGCAACCGCACCGGTTGTCTCTGGCGTGCGGTGAAAAGCATCGAGGTGAGCCTGCTGGCCGATGGCCAGAAGCCCTTGGCGCGATTGACCGACGATGAGCGCTCCTACACCTACACGGCAGACAACATTCTCACGCCGACCGTGCCTGCCAGCCACGTCATCAAACCCTTTGCCGATCAGGGTTTTTCCAAGGCACTGCTGCGACGTGAATTCACCAGCCTGGTGGCCATCCGCAACTACAACCCGTGATGACAATCATGAATCTTCCCATTTGCCCGACTCCTTCGTTGACAAAGCCCCCACGCAACCAGCGCGGCGCGGTTCTGGTGGTGGCGCTGATTTTCCTGGTGTTGCTCACCATTCTGGCCCTGTCGGCGTCCTCCAGCTCATTGTTGCAACTACGCATGGCCGGCAACCTGCGCAACGCGCAGCTGGCGCACTTCAGTGCCAACACCGCCTTGCGTGCTGCTGAGTGGCAGCTGTGGTCGTTTACCAAAAATCCGGACCAGATGATGTTGTGCGGCCGCAGCGGCCTCAGCGCCGACGGCTGTGTCCAGTATGATCCTGCCAGCAACTTGTACGCTTCCGGTGGGCTCGTGTATGACTTTCGCAACAAGCCGCGTTGGCAAGGCGGCACCTTGGGCATGGAGTACAAGGGACCGGCCGGCAGCGGCTACACCAGTCCCAGCGGCACCATGGAAACGGCCGCCTTGGCAGGAAACCCGCGTTACATCATCGAGGACATGGGTGAAGTGACGGCACCGGGCGCCCCGCCCATGGAAGAGTACAACCAGGGCAGCACTGCGGCTGCCGGCAGCCCCGCCGCCATGCATGCCTATCGCATCACCGCCCGCGCCACGGGCGCCAATGATAAGAGCGTCGTGATCATGCAAAGCACGTTCAACGCCCTCACCCAGAACTGAGTCGAGGCCACGTCATGTCAAAATCAACCTCCATAGATCCGTTCGTGCTCTCCATCGCGCCGGCCTTGATGGCACTGGCTCTGGGCATGTTTGCTGCTGTCACCGTCGGGTCAGCACATGCCCAGGTCACCTGCACCGAAGCCAATGGCAAGGGTTGCGTCGAGTTGAGTGCGGCACCGCCACAAAACACCACCGCCGTGCCACCCAATATTGTCCTGATGGTGGACGACTCCGGGTCCATGGATCGCACGTACATGCCGGACTGGAATTATCTGTCCTACAACACGCAGACATACCTGATCAATTCGAACAACAACATGATCTATTACGATCCCACGCAGTTGTACCCACCGCCGCCGAAGGCGGATGGCAGCAGCTATACCAGTTACACCGATATCACCAGCGTGCCGGTGGACGGTTTCGTCGGGACGAACCACAAGAACCTCACGGAATATACCGAAACAATCAAGTATTACGGCCACTATGGAAAAACGTTCCGGTTTGCCACGGGGCCAGTCAACAGCAGTCAGACAGTGCATTACGTAGTGCCATCCGGCCACTCCTGTGCGTCCTACAGCAACTGCGTGGACGCGGATGACACCTCCGGAGCCGCGGCACCTCCCGGCGTGCGCGTCGGCACCAATATCGCCAACTGGTTTGCGTATTACCACACGCGCATGCTGCTGACCAAAAGTGGCATCATGCGGGCATTTGATACCTTGAGCCCCAATTACCGTGTCGGTTTCGCCTCCATCAACGCCAAGGCCCGTGGCGACATTCCAAACCCGTATTACACCTTCAACAACAAGTCATCAGGTGGCGGCCACTCTTACAACCGCTTGGCGATGGTGAAGCCTTTCGGAGAAGCCTCGGATACCAGTAGCCGGCGACATGAATTGTGGAAATGGCTGCTTGCTGACTATGCGAGCGGGAACACGCCCCTCCGGTTGTCATTGAAGGGAATCGGCGAATATTACAAGTCCCAGAGCCAGCCCTGGGAGATGATGCCGGGCGATCCGGGCTTCGATCCCGCTGGCAGCAACAGCACCAAGCTGGCGTGTCGCTCGTCGTATGCCATTTTCATGACGGACGGTTTCTGGAACGGCTCCTCACCCAGTGTCGGCAACCAGGACAGTGGCAAGGGGCAGCCATTTCAGGATGCCTACTCCAACACCCTGGCCGACGTGGCGTGGAAATACTGGGAAACTGACTTGCAACCGGGTATCACCGATGATGTGCCGGCCACACCCGAGGATCCGGCAACGTGGCAGCACATGACCACCTTCACAGTGGGCCTCGGTTTCGAGCCGGTGGAGTACGATGGCGGCCCGGTGGTTGACATGGACAAGGTCTTCCAGTGGGCCCGTACAGGAGTGCAGCCAGCCGGCATGGGCAGTTTCAGCTGGCCGCAGCCCGGTAGTAACGATGTCGAGAATATTGCCGACCTGGCCCACGCCGGCGTCAATGGGCATGGCGACTTCTTCAGTGCGCGTAGTCCGCAGGAGCTGGCCGACAGTTTCGCCAAGGCCATTGCACAGATCAGTGCGCGCAACGTGGTATCGCCCATCAGTTCCAGCAACTCCACGGTGGCCGTTCTGGGTGCGCTCGGTTTTACCACCGGATACAGCACTGGAGACTGGACCGGGACCCTGGAGGCCGTGCAAACCAACACCGGCGCCACCAAGTGGGATGCCGGAGCTCAGCTGGATGCCATGAGCTACCTGAGCCGCAAGATCTTCACTGCCGTGTATCACGACACCAGTGTGGACTGCAGCGCCTGGCCGATCAGTTCCGGCGGCAAGTTCGCCAGCGGCGCGGTCTTCAGTGCCACGACCTCCTTCGATTGTGCGCAAAAGACGGGGCTGCTGTCACCGGCGCTTGATCCTGCCGACAGCAATGACACCTTGGTCAACCGCATCGATTTCATTCGCGGGGACACGACGCTGGAAGGCACGACCTTCCGTGATCGTGCCCATATCCTGGGCGCCATCATGAAGTCCGATCCTGTGTATGTCTCCTTCCCGCGTACCGGCTTCGAGGACCACAAGTGGCCCGCCGGCAGTCCGGAAGAAACCGCCGCCAGCAGCGGCAGCGGCTACTATGACTTCCAGGCCAGCAACCGTACGCGAGAAGGGACGGTGTACGTGGCCGCCAACGACGGCATGCTGCATGCGTTCGCTTCGCCCGCGCCTGTGTGTGACTTCTCCAACCCCGCCAGTATCACCTGCAACTTCCCGAGTGGCGGCGGCGTGGAGCGCTGGGCCTTCATTCCGCGCGCGGTCTACCGGAACCTGGGCAACCTGACCGAAAAAAGTTTCAAGTATCGCCCGACGGTAGATGCCACGCCGGTCACCATGGACGTGTATTCGGATGCCAAGAGCACCTGGCGCACGGTTTTGGTTGGCGGTGTCGGGCTGGGCGGGCGCGGTGTCTACGCGCTTGACATCACCAAACCCAAAACGTTCTCCCAGACCGATGTCATGTGGGAATTCGATGCGGACATGGCTCTTTCCGGGTGCGTTTCCAACGAGGGCAGCTGCAAGGCCAGCGACCTTGGTTACACCGTGCCGCAGCTTGCCATCGGGCGCATTGCCAATGGCGGCGAGGCGAATGGCGACTGGGTCGTGTTGGCGCCGAATGGCTACTTCCCCGACTGCACGCAGCCGGACGTGCCCACCAACGAGCCGGAAAGTGCCGCCAAGCCGTTGTGCGAAGCCATCGCGAGCCAGGCGCCACGCTACGGCAGCGGCGACCCGTACAGCTCCCTGTTCGTCATCAATGTCAATTCCGGCGACGTGATTGCCGAGTTGAAGACGCCGCAGGGCACGCCGAGCTATGGCCTGGGTTCGGTAGTCATGGGTGACTATGGCAGCGACCAGATTGCCGATGTGGCCTTTGCCGGCGATCTGCGTGGCAACTTGTGGCGTTTCGACCTGACTGACCCCAATCCGTCCAACTGGCAGGTCACGTTGGCGTTCAAGGGCGGTGCCGTGACCGGCACACCGAATCCGGGCATCCAGCCCATTACCGCAAAGCCACGCCTGTTCCCTGAAGCGGGCGGGTTCATGGTGGTCTTCGGCACCGGCAAGTATCTCGGTGCGGGCGACAACTCGACCACGACTACCCAGTCGTTGTATGCAATCCACGAGGATCGCACATCACCGGCTGCACTTGATCGCAGCGATCTGCTGCCGCGCGACCTTGCCGAAACCGCGGGCACCGGCCCGTTGGCCGGTGGCACGGCACGCACGATTACCGACCCGTCCAGCAATGGCTTCCAGATTGGTTCCGCGGATGGCTGGTACGTGGACTTCGATGTGATCGACGGCGAGCGCGTCGTGGTCTCTCCGGGTGCCATCTTCCTGACCAACACCGTGGCCGCCCAGAGCCTGATCCCCAACATGAGCAACGCCTGTGATCCCACGTTGAAGGGCGCCCAGATGTTTCTGGATGCCTCCAACGGCGGTGGCTCGACCGGCAGCGAGCCGGTAACACCTGGTGGCACCAACGCCTTCCTCGTTGGCGGGCGTATCACGCAGGCGGCAACCAGTGGTACGGTTCCGATCATCGAAGCGTTGGGTGGCGGATCGATCATGGTACCGGTGCAATACGATACCGGGGGCGGCAGCGGCCCCGGTTCTCCAGGGCCGGGTGCTGGTCCCAGTCCTGAAGTGAGCTATCCGGTGTGGCGTCGTCGCTCCTGGTCCATACTCAAGCCATCAAACTGAGGGATACGAGATGATCAAACGTATGCGAGGCTTCACCCTGATCGAGCTGATGATCGTCGTGGCGATCGTCGCCATCCTGGCCGCCATCGCCCTCCCGAGCTATGCACGGTACGCCGACCGGGCGCGCCGAGCCGATGGCCAGAATCTGTTGAATCACGTGGCCGCGGCCCAGGAGCGCTATTACTCCACGCACAACAGGTATACATCCAACACAGCCAATCTTGGTTATACGGGAGCGGCCGAGTCTGAAAAAGGTTATTACAAGCTGGCCTTGACAGTGCCAAGCGACGGTCAGAGGTTCGACGCCAAGGCCATGGCCCAGGGTGCGCAAACTGGCGATGCCTGCGGCAATTTGGCGATCGACAACACGGGCGCCACGAGCTTCAGCGGCAGCAACCAAACCAACGGCAAGTGCTGGTAAACCATGCCATCCGCACCGGCCCGGATCAGCACCGGGCCGGTGTTTCCGGATGGGTTGCGTGTCGTAGCGCCGCGCGCTGGAAGGACTGCACCACAAACGCGGCATTTCAATGGCTTCCTGATCAGTGCCGTTCGGCCTTGTGAATGATTCAGGCCGGGCCGTCAATCCATTTCCAGGATGTCGGCGATCGCCGTGCGAGCGACGTCCACGCCGGTCTTCCTCGTCGCTGAAAACAGCTGGGCGTCGAATGCCTGGCCGTAGCTGTCCAGTGCGCGCTGGGTCTTGTCCAGCGTGGCCTTGGCGACGTTGCGTGACAGCTTGTCGGCCTTGGTCAGCAGGCACAGGCAAGGCAGGTTCACGGCGCTGCAAAACTGCAACAACTGCGTGTCGGCCGGCTTCAACGGATGGCGACTATCCATCACCAGCACCAGTCCACGCAGGCTCTGGCGCGTGGTCAGGTAACGTTCGATGACTTTTTCCCAGTGCCGGCGCAGTTCGCGTGGTGCCTTGGCGTAGCCGTAGCCCGGAAGGTCCACCAGCCGTCTGCCGTCGCCCAGCTCGAAGACCACCAGCTGCTGGGTGCGCCCCGGCGTGCGCGAAGTGCGCGCCAGGCTGCGGCGGTTGGCCAGGGTGTTCAATGCGCTGGATTTGCCAGCGTTCGAGCGCCCGGCAAAGGCGATTTCGGCCCCTTGATCGGGCGGCAGTTGCCGCAGATCGTGGGCGGCCAGCACAAAGCTGGCATTCTGGAATGGATTTGTCACGTTTGACCCGTCATCATGGCACAGGGATAATTCAGTATTCGCCCGACATGCCGCTGCATGCCCGGCCATTGCATTTTGCGGGAGTACCCAATCGATGAGTTTCAGGCCTGTCATTGCCATCGCCGCAGCCCTATTGTGCACTACGGCGTTCGCCCAGAGCGATGTTCCGGCGCAAGCGGCTTCCAGCGCGCCGGTAGCATCTTCGTCGAGCACGCCGGCCGACGCGGCCACCACTGCAACCGGGGCGACCGGCGCTGCGACGGCAACCGTTGCCGCAGACGTGCCGGTGAAGCCAGGCGATGCCGAGGCCGGCAAGGCCAAGGCGGGCCTGGTCTGTGCCGCCTGCCACGGCATGGACGGCAACTCCACCAACGCCATGTACCCACGGCTCGCCGGGCAGAGTGAACGCTACATTGTTGATCAACTAAAGGCGTTCAAGAGTCGTGCGCGCGAGAGCGCCATCATGTTCGGCATGGCCAGCCAGCTGAGCGTGCAGGACATGCACGACATCGGTGCCTACTACGCCGAACAGACGCCCAAGTACGGCGTGGCGGATGAAGCATTGGTGCAGGCGGGTGAAGCCCTGTATCGCGGCGGTGATCCCGAGCGCGGTATTCCGGCTTGCATGGCGTGCCACGGCCCGGCGGGTGGCGGCAACGCCGGTGCGCCCTATCCGCATCTGGCCGGCCAATATGCCGATTATGTCCAGACGGTCCTGCAGGCCTGGAAAGACGGCACGACCTGGGGCGATGATGCGCATTCGAAGATCATGCCCAGCATCGCCAAGCGCCTGAGCAGCGACGACATCGCCGCCCTGGCCACCTACATCGAGGGCTTGCACCCGGCCACGGCAGGTGATGCGCCTTGACATCCGGTTCAGGCCTGATCTGACTGTTTGCACGGATTAAACATCATGATGAAGATTCTTCCCCTTGTGGTCGCGGCCTTGCTGGTCGTCGGCTGCAGTGCCGGTTCGGACAGCAACGTTCCTGCGCCAGATGCAGTGAGCCCAACGACCACGGCTGCGACCAACGCGGATGCGTCAGCGGCGACGACCCGCGGCGATGCTGGTGGCGCCTCGGACGAAGCTGAGCCGGGTAGCATGGCGGCAACCGGCGAGCCGGCCAGTGAAGGCAAACCAGCCGAAGACATCGCGCATGCGCCAGCCACGGCCGACAATGCCGCAGCGAGCAGCGAGACAGCCAATCCTGCCCCGGACGTGATTCCGGCGGCGGCCAGGGTACCCGAAGGGACCTGGGTGGAAGGCGAAAACTACTTTGTCCTCGAGCCGCAGCAGGCACGCTTGACGGTCTCGGACAAGGTGGAAGTGGTGGAAGTGTTCTCCTATGGTTGCCCGGCCTGCAACAGCGCCCAGCCATGGATGCGCAAGCTGACGGCAGCATTGCCATCCTGGGCCACCATGGAACACCTGCCAGTCTCTTTCCGGCCGGACGAGAACTTCCCCCTGTACCAGCGTGCCTTCTATACCGCCCAGGCATTCGGCGTGGCGCGCAAGGCCCACAACGCCATGTTCGAGGCCATCTGGAAGGAAGGCAACACCATCGGCACCTACAACATGAAGACCGGTCGGCCCAAGGCCAAGGACAACTGGCCCACGATCGAGGATATTGCCGGCTTTTATGCCGGCTACGGTGTTGATCCGGCCCAGTTCGTCGCGACCTCGAAATCCTTTGCCATTGACACCGCGATGAAGCGCGCCGACCAGATGATCAAGAACTGGGGCGTGAACAGCACGCCGACCTTGGTCATCGACGGCAAGTATCGTTATACCGCCCGCAGTGCCGGCAGTTATCAGAAGATGATCGACCTGACCCTGTGGTTGATCCACAAGGAACGCCGCGCGATGCAAGCAGCGGCCACCGACTCGGGAGAAACCCCATGATGCGAAAGATTACCCTGTTGATCGCCGCTGCAGCGTTTGCCGTAGCCGGCCTTGCCCATGCCGCAGATGCGCCCAAGTGGGTTGCCGGCGAACATTACGAAGTCATCGATCCGGCCTTGCCGACCAGGGACGATGGCAAGGTCGACGTGGTCGAGGTGTTTTCCTACGCCTGCCCGCATTGTGCGCACTTCCAGCCATATGCCAAAAAGCTCAAGGCCAGCCTGCCGGAAGGTGTGGTGTTCCTGTACAAGCCGGCGGTGTTTTCCAAGGCCTGGGAACCCTTCGCACGCGCCTACCTGACGGCCAAGGCCATGGGCGTTGCCGACGAATCCCATCAGGCCTTGTTCGATGCATTGCACCGGGACCACAAGCCGATTCGCACCCTCGAGGACCTCAGCCAGTTCTATGCCCAGTTCGGCGTCGATCCGGGCCAGTTCATGAGCACGGCGCAGTCGTTCGTCATCAACAACGAGCTGACGCGTGACGTGGAGTGGGAGCAAAAGGCCGGCATCCGCGGAACGCCAACCTTGATCGTCAACGGCAAGTACCGCGTGGTCGGCTCCATGGCCGGCGGTTACAAGGACATGATCGATCTCACCCTGTGGCTGGTGAACAAGGAATTGGCGGCTCAAAGCAAGGATTGAGACCATGCCGGTGCATGCGGACCAGGCACCGCGGACGGCCAGCGGGCCTGACAAGCCGGCACTGCTGCGCGTCCTCAGCTGCAACATTCTCGCCGGCGCACGGGTGGATCGCTACCGCCATTACGTGACCCGCAGCCTGCGCCAGGTTCTGCCCACGCCGGAGAAGCAGGGTCATCTCGATGACCTGGCTACCGTCATCCGGCAATTCGACATCGTCGGTCTGCAGGAAACAGACGCCGGCAGCCTGCGCTCGGGCTTCGTCAACCAGACGCAGTACCTCGCCCAGGCCGCCGGCATGCCATTTTGGCGCCACCAGCCAAACCGGCGCGTGGCGCACATGACAGCCTCGTCCAACGGCCTCATCAGCCGACTGGCCCCGGTCGAAGTCATCGACCATGCCCTGCCCGGACGCATCCCGGGCCGTGGCGTGCTGATGGCGCGCTACGGCGAGCCACCGCACCAGTTGACCGTTCTGGTGGCGCACCTGTCACTGGGCACGCCGGCGCGCAGCCGACAACTGGATTTCATCGCCGACCTGTTGCAGGACGATGGCGCTGCCATTCTCGTGGGTGACCTCAACTGCGATGTCGACAGTCCGGAAGTGCGTCACTTGTTGCAACGCACCCGACTGCGGCCACCGCGCGAACCCAAGGCAACCTTCCCCAGCTGGGACCCAAGCCGGGCCATTGACCATATTCTGGCGACGGACGGCCTGGAAATCCAACGCCTCTGGACCTTGCCGCGTGGCGGCTCGGACCACCTGCCGCTGGCTGCCGAGGTTCGTTTGCCGGAACATTTGCAGGCGCTGGCACCGAACGCGCCCCAAGAGCCCGAGCGATAGAAACGCAAGCGGCCACGGCTATGCCATTTTGGCCCGATTTCCCGCTCACTTTCGTTAAATAGCAACCAGTATTCGCCTCAAATGGTCGAAGAATCGTTCTCAAAATGGCTGTGCCTCGCTCACATGGTTCCTACCGCCCAGGCTCCCAGTGCCTTGAAGTTGGAGATCGCGGCTGTTGGGCAGGTGATGTAAATGCGGGTATCCTTGGGGCATGAGTCCCACGGTATTTCGATAAGGCCCGTTCCGTTTCTACTTCTTTTCCCGTGAGGAGCCCAGAATGCATGTCCACGTACAGGCGCCGGATGGCGAGGCAAAATTCTGGCTTGAACCCAAGATTGAGCTTGCCATGAGCGTTGGCTTGCGCCGGCATCAGATCAAGGCAGCCCAGGAAAAGGTCGAGGAGCACGAAGATGAAATCCGTAAAGCTTGGACAAGCCACTACAGCGGCTGAAGTGACCAACATCACCCCGAACGGTATCTGGATGTTGATTCGGGATGCTGAGAGATTCCTGTCGTTTGAACATTTCCCCTGGTTTCGTGAAGCGAAGGTGTCCAGCATCTATTCCGTCGAGTTACCAACAGAGAACCATCTCTACTGGCCGGAACTCGACATAGACCTGGCAGTGGAGTCAATCGACTACCCGGAAAAGTACCCGCTTGTAAGTAAGTTAGCCCAACAGAGCGCTGCACCTGACCGCTATTCCGCTGGCGCTCGATAGCGGCAGGTGAGCTTGGGCGTTGGAGCCCAGGAGCCTGGGCGGCAGAAACACAAGCGGCTGCGGCTGCGCCCTTTTGGCGCGATTTGCCGCCCATTTGCGTGGGCCGGCAACCATCACGTCTTTTCTTCGCCCTTTCGTGTGGCTTGCTGCACAACATGAACGCCGCAGGCCAGACCTCACGTTCCCGACCCGCGCACACGGTCGCCCTCGTGGTTCAGGCACGTTAGACTGAAACGCCCTGACTGCCTGCTCGCGCCATGTTGCCTTCCCGTCTGATCCGGGCCTTGCCCGTTGTCCTTGCCCTGTTGCTGGCCTTGCCCGTCACGGCCGCCGACCAGGCCGACGCCACCGGCACGGTGTCCAGCGAGCGCTTGAAGCAACGCGTGCAGTTTGCGGCCGCCTATGCCGCGGCGCGCCTGGGCGGCGATGACTGGAAACTGCTGGCCAAGGGGCTTGAGGACTACCCTTTGTACCCGTACCTGGCGGCCGCGTCGATGACGGCCGACATCGGTACCGTCAGCCAGGCCAGGGTCGAGACCTACCTCGGGAAGTATCCAGGCAGCATTCCGGCCCACGACCTGCGGCGTGACTTCCTGCACCAGCTGGCGGCACGCGAGGACTGGGACAATTTCCGCAGGCTGTATCGTCCCGGCCTGGGCTATGCCCTCGCTTGCGGCGAACTCAGAGCGCGCCTGGCTGCAGGCCAGAAGCTGGATTTTGCACAGGACCTCGCCACCATCTGGGCCAAGGTGCCGCTGCCCAGCGCCTGCGATCCCGTTGTTGACTGGGCGCACAAGCAGGGCATGTTGACCCAGGCGCGCCTGTGGCAGCGGGTGGAAGCGGCCTCGCGCAAAGGCCGGCCCGGCACCATCGACAAGCTGTCGCACTGGATGGATCGTGGCGACGGCATTGTCGCGCGCCGCCTGGCGCTGGTGCATCGCAATCCACGCAAAGCGGTGCACGAGGCCGTAAAATGGCGTGATTCCACCCACACCCGCATGGCGGTAGCGCTGGCCCTGCAGAAACTGGCCGTGGCCGACGACGAAGCGGCCGTCAGCGCGTGGCAGAAACTGGAGTCACGCTTTGCGTTCAGCCAGGATCAGCGCCACGCCATCATTTCCGACGTGGCGCTGTTCAACGCGACCGATTTCGAAAGCGACTCGCTCCAGAACCTCGTCGATTTGCCCGCGGCCGCGCAGACCGACACCACGCGCGCGTGGCGCGTTCGCGTGGCCCTGTCGACCGGCGACTGGCACAAGGTCGAGGCCGCGCTGAATGCTCTGACAGCCGAGCAGCAGCGCGATACCGCCTGGCGTTACTGGCGTGCCCGTACGCTGGCAGCCCTGGACAGGGATGACGCAGCCCGCAAGATCTTCACGCAGCTTGCCCGGCAGGCCACTTATTACGGCTTTCTCGCGGCCGACTGGCTGGGCGAATCCTACCGCATCTGTCCGCTGCCGCTGACGCTGACCGCGGCGCAGGCCACGGAGCTCCTGAAGGTTCCGGCGCTGGATCGCGCTTTCGAATTGCAGGCCTTGCACATGCTGGCGCAGGCACGGCGTGAGTGGAATGCGGCCATGGGCGATCTCGATGCCGATCAGCGCCGCGCTGCGGCCGTGCTGGCGACGCGACGCCATTGGTACGACCGCGCCATCTTCCGTTTTTCCAGCGGCAAGGCGATGCATTACTACGCCGAGCGTTACCCGTTGGGAATGCGCCAGACCGTCGTCACCCAAGCAGCGAACAACAAGCTCGACCCGGCCTGGGTCTACGCCATCATCCGTGCCGAGAGCGCCTGGGTTGGCGATGCCCGCTCCGGAGCCGATGCCTGGGGCCTGATGCAACTGCTGCCTTCCACCGGCAAGCATGTCGCCCGCGAACTGGGTGAGTCGTGGAAGGGCAGTCACAGCCTGCTCGATGCCGCTACCAACATCCGCTACGGCAGCTGGTATCTGGCGGCCATGGCGGCTCGCTTCGGCAGTTCGCCGTTCCTGGCATCGGCGGCCTACAACGCCGGCGCCGGCAAGGTGGAAGACTGGCTCAAGGCACGGCGTCAACTGCCACCGGATGTCTTCATCGATACCATCCCCTATCACGAGACCCGCGCCTACGTGCGCCGCGTGCTGGCCTTCAGTGTGATCTACGATTGGCGCCTGAACGGTAATGTGGTGCCCATGTCCGACCGCATGCCGCACCCCGGCCAGCCGTATGCACCACCAGGCGAGGACAGCAAGCGCAAGCCGGTTGCGTGCGCCGGCGACACCTGATGCCTTGTCCCGTGGGTCTCGTCTCCCGATTCCCGACGGCCCGGACCGACGCCACGCATGAAAAAACCCGCCGGGTGGCGGGTTTTCGTGATCTTGAAGCGACTGGATCCCGCGACGGCGCTTTGCGCCGCGCGGGATGACCCGCTGACTCCGTCAGCGGGTCACTTGATCTTGGCTTCCTTGTAGATCACGTGCTTGCGGATGACCGGATCGTACTTCTTCATCTCCATCTTGTCCGGGGTGTTCCGCTTGTTCTTGTCGGTGGTGTAGAAATGTCCGGTGCCGGCCGATGAGACCAGGCGGATCTTGTCGCGTTTGCCTGCCATGGTTCAGTTCTCCTCAGACTTTTTCGCCGCGGGCGCGCATTTCGGTCAGCACCGCTTCGATGCCTTTCTTGTCGATGATACGCAATCCGTGACTGGATACCTTCAGCTTGACCCAGCGATTTTCGCCGGGAACCCAGAAACGCCGTTCGTGCAGGTTTGGCAACCAGCGACGGCGGGTGGCGTTCATGGCATGCGAGACGTTGTTGCCCGTCCGCACGCGCTTTCCTGTGACTTGGCATGTACGCGCCATGGTCTGCTCCGCAATGTTGTTGATGGGGCTGTCCACTGGCCGGAACAGCAACGGCCCGGGGCGAGAGGCCGCCCGCGCGATGCCGGGAACTCGTCTGCAAGCGCCGCGGTCGGGCTACCTTGCATCGCGCAGCAGGGCAGCTGGATGAACTCCGGAACAGCAGGCGAGCCGCACTTTATAGCAGAAATACAGTGCCGCCACAACAGCTTTTTTGTGGAGTTGGTGCATGAATGGGTACCAAGTGACCGGGAGATATGCGACAATCCCGGTCTTTTCCACCCCGAATTCCACAGAGAGCAGATCCATGGCAGACAATTCTCCGGCCACCAACGGCCAGGCCGCACCCGCCAGCGAACAGCAGCAGGCACAACTGAACCTGCAGAAGGTGTACATCAAGGACGCATCGTTCGAGGTGCCGAATGCACCACAGGTGTTCCAGGAACAGGCCCAGCCGCAGGTGCAGCTGAACCTGGGCCAGAAGCAGACGAAGATCGCCGAGGGTGTGCACGAAGTCGTGTTGACCTTGACGGTGACGTGCACTGTGAACGACTCCACCGCGTATCTCGCCGAGGTCCAGCAGGCCGGTATCTTTGGTGTCAACGGTTTCGAGCCGGATGCGCTGGATGCCGTGCTGGGCAGCTATTGCCCGAATGTGCTGTTCCCGTACGCCCGCCAGGTGATTTCCGACATGGTGCTCAATGGTGGTTTCCCGCCGTTCCTGCTGCAGCCGATCAACTTCGATGCGCTGTATGCCGAGCAGAAGCGTCGCCAAGCCGAAGGTGCCGACAGCGACGGGGCGGTCCCCGCAGCCAACGCCTGACCGGTCATGGCGGCGTCTGCGGCGGTCGCGGTCCTTGGTGCCGGCTCCTGGGGGACCGCGCTGGCAACCCTGCTGGCACGCAATGGCACGCACACGCGCCTGTGGGCGCGTGATGCGGTCATGTTGCAGCAAATGGCGGCCGAAGGGCGCAACCGGCGCTATTTGCCGGATTGTCCCTTGCCGGAATCGCTGGCTTATGAGCCGGACTTGGCAAAAGCGCTGGCCGACGTCGATTGGGCGCTGATTGCCGTGCCCAGCAAGGCCTTTGTCGGTCAGCTGGACAAGATGTTGCCGTACTTGCCGCCGACGGCCGGCTTGGCCTGGGCCACCAAGGGCTTCGAGCCCGGCACCGGTCGCGTCCTGCACCAGGTGGTGGCCGAACGCTTGCCACAAACCCGCATGGCGGTGGTGACCGGGCCTTCGTTTGCCCGCGAGGTAGCCTTGAACAAGCCAACCGCCGTGACGGTCAATTCCAGTGAAGCCGCCTTTGCACAACAGATTGCCGAGGCCTTGCATTCGCCCACCTTCCGCGCTTACACCGGTACCGACATGCTCGGTGCCGAGCTGGGTGGCGCCATGAAGAACGTGTTGGCGGTGGCCACCGGGGTCGCCGACGGCATGGAGCTGGGCCTCAATGCGCGTGCCGGGCTGATCACCCGCGGCATGAATGAAATGTTGCGCCTGGGTCTGGCGCTGGGTGTCCAGGTGGAGACCCTGATGGGCCTTTCCGGCCTTGGCGATCTGGTGCTGACCTGCACCGGCGATTTGTCGCGCAACCGCCGCCTGGGCCTGGCACTTGGGCGCGGCGTGCCGCTGGACGAGGCTCTGGCGGAGATCGGCCAGGTGGTCGAGAGCGTGGTCACGGCCAACGAAGTGGCGCGCCTGGCCGAGCCATTCGACCTGGACCTGCCCATCTCGCGACATGTCCGCCTGGTGCTGGCCGGCGAGATGACGCCGCAGCAGGCGCTGAAGACCATCATGGCGCGTGAGCAGAAGCCCGAGTATCCGGATGCGGTTATGCTGTCTGGTGGCGCAATCCGCGCTGACCACTGACAGGCTTGCGCATGGCCACGACACCGGCCGGGCAAAATTCATGTACTGAAGCATCTTCTGCTGTAGCCGTGTGTCCCCGTGAGGAATTGCCTGCCGCATGGGAGCATCTGCTCGGGTGTACGCAGTTGCCGGCCGTCGACGATGCGCCTGTCTTGCTGTCACCGCAGGCGGTTTCCAGCCTCGGCCTGTTGCTGGACGTACGCTGCAATCGCGCCCCGATCGGCAAGCTGGATGTTGTGCCTGTCCGGTTGTGGCGCACGCCGGATGGTGACATCGAGACCGTGGATGCCATCGATGCCTCACAACCGGACAGGGCCGGTTTGTCCGACGCCGAGTGTGCCTTGCTGGATGATTTGCTGGCGCTGCCGCGGGATGTGCGCGGCAAACGTGCCTACGTCCATGTCGAGGGTGATGACGCGGCCGTCCTGGTTGAGCGGATGCTGGCGGTGGCCAGTTGTTTTCTTGGCGGCACGGCCGGGTTCTGGCTGCAGCATGGCCCGGCCCGCCGGCCCGCGTGGCAGTGGCAGGTCCATGCCGACGGCCGTCAATCCCTGTTGCCGCGCCTGGCCAGCAGTCGCCAGATCGTGCATGCCGGAAAGTTTTGGTACCTCGACCCGGAGGACTCGGGCATGGGCTTGTTGCACGGCCCGTTGCTGGTGCTGGTCGGCGTCGGCACGTTGCCGGCACTGACTCCGGGGCAGGCGGTGACGCTGGCTGACCGGCTGCCGGGTAGCGTCCTGGCCGAGGTGATTCCGTCACCAGCGACATTCCCGCCGCCGGCAATCATCGATTGCGTGCCCGCATGCCAGCTGACCCTGCATGCCTTGAGTCGGCATGTGCGCCAGGTTGCCGGCATGCCGCCGCTGGCCTATGCCTGCCTGGCATTCGACTACGACGGCGTGCGCCTGTCCGGCCATGGCCGCGAGGCAACGACCTTGCGCCTGCATGAGGGTGCGCTGGTCGAGGTGACCCGTCACCGCGCCGACGAGCTGGCCGCCATCGAGCGCCTGGAGCAGCTCGGCCTGGTGTCTGCGGTCGATTGCGAGGGCCTGCCATGGGCCTTGACCGAGGTGCTGCCTGAATGCGCCTGGCTGTTTCCGGGCGCCGGCCACAGTGGTGCGCTGGAGGTCAATACGCCGGCGCGTTGGCTGGGCATGCGCCTGCGACTGGAGCCGGAAGGTTTCGAGGTCGGCTACGATCCCAGTTTCCCTTTCGAACTGGTGGACGAGAATTTTCAGTGGTATGTACAGGCCCGTGCCGGTCGCGGCAAGCGCGATTTTGCGCTGGAGATGGGCGTCACGGTGGCTGGCAAGCGTGCCAATCTCCTGCCCGCCATCAGTGCCGCCGTGGCCGATGGCCAGATCAGCCTCGAAACCCCGGACGATGAGCCGACCGATGCCTTGTGGTACGCGCCACTGGATGATCGTCGCCGCATCGCCATCCGGCTGCGTGATGTCCGTCCGCTGTTGGGCCCGATTGCCGAGTACCTGGGCCGGCCACGGAAGCAATGGCGTCTGCCCTGGGGGCAGGCCGGGCGCCTGGAAGAAATCGAGGCGGCCCTGCCGGGTAGGGTCGAGCTGGATGCACCGTCGGCCCTGCATGGCCTGGCCGGGCGCTTGCGCGAGGCCGTGGGCAAGGCCATTCCGACCACACCGGAGGGTTTCGCCGGCACCTTGCGGACCTATCAGAAGCGCGGCCTGCACTGGTTGAACGTGCTGGCCGAGGCCGGGCTTGGCGGCGTGCTGGCCGACGACATGGGCCTGGGCAAGACGGTGCAGACATTGGCGCACATCCTGGCGCTGCGCGAGGCCGGCAAACTGCCGCACCCGGTGCTGCTGGTGGCGCCGACCAGCCTGTTGCCGAACTGGGCCATGGAAACGACGCGTTACGCGCCCGACTTGTCCTTGCTGACGGTGCACGGCCCGCAAAGGCATGCCGACCTGGAAAGACTGGACCAGCATGACGTGGTGTTGACCAGCTATGCGTTGCTGCCGCGCGACTTCAAGGCGTACCAGAAGCAGTCCTGGTCGTTGCTGGTGCTGGACGAGGCCCAGCAAGTGAAGAATCCACGCACCCAGGCCCGACGGGCTGCACGCAAGCTCAAGGCCACGCGCCGCATCTGCCTGACCGGCACGCCGCTGGAAAACCACCTTGGCGAGCTGTGGTCGCAGATCGACCTTGCCGTGCCCGGCCTGCTGGGCAACGAGCGCGTGTTCCGTGAGCAGTACCGGCTGCCGATCGAGAAGTTCGATGACGAAACGCGACGCGAACAATTGCGGCGTCGCATTGCACCGTTCATCCTGCGCCGCACCAAGACCGAGGTGATGCGTGAGCTGCCACCGAAAAGCCGGATTCGGCGACGCGTGGTCATGGATGAGCCGCAGCGCCGCCTCTACGATCGCCTGGAAACCGGGCTGTACGAGGACTTGCGCGAGACCATCGCCGAGCAGGGCATCGAGCGTAGCGGCATCGTCGTCCTGGATGCCTTGCTGAAGCTGCGCCAGGCCTGCTGCGATCCACGCCTGCTGAAGCAGACGCCGGTGAACAAGAGTGTGCGCTCGGCCAAGTTCGACATGCTGATGGACATGTTGCCGGAGTTGATTGCCGAGGGCCGGCGTATCCTGCTGTTCAGCCAGTTCACCGAGATGTTGGGATTGATTGCCGCCGAACTCGACAGGCGAGGCATGGCCCATGTCCAGCTCACCGGGCAAACGCGTGACCGCGCCGCCCCGGTCGCGGCATTCCAGGATGGCAAGGTGCCGCTGTTTCTGCTGAGCCTCAAGGCCGGCGGCGTCGGTCTGAACCTGACTGCGGCCGACACCGTCATCCACTACGACCCATGGTGGAATCCGGCCGCCGAGACCCAGGCCAGCGACCGCGCCCACCGCATCGGCCAAGACAAGCCGGTGTTTGTCTATCGCCTTGTGTGTACCGACAGCGTCGAGGAGCGCATCGAGGCCCTGAAAGCGCGCAAGGCCGAACTGGCCGACGCGGTGCTGGCTGGTAGCGGTGCCGACCGCCTGGCCTTCACCGAAGATGATCTGGACAGCCTCTTCGGTGCTGCCTGAGCCGGTCTGCCAGTTGTCGGGTGTCAAATCAGCCCGCGCGCCGCCATGGACGTGGGCTGGCCGGCGCCAACCACCAGATGATCCAGCACGCGTACGCCGACCAGGGCCAGTGCCTCGCGCAGTTCGCGGGTGATGGCGCGGTCGGCGCTGCTGGGCTCGGCTACGCCGGAGGGATGGTTGTGGGCAAAAATGACCGCCGCGGCGTTGTGCTTCAGGCAGGCCCGGACCACCTCGCGTGGATGCACGCTGGCACCGTCGATGGTGCCACGGAACAATTCCTCGAACTCCAGCACGCGGTGGCGATTGTCCAGATACAGGCAGGCGAAGACCTCGTACGGCAGGTGCGCCAGCCGGGCTTTGATGAAGCGGCCGCTGTCGCTGGGGCTGGCCAATGAGGGCAGGTTCTTCAGTTCCTCGGCCAGCGCGCGGCGTGCCAGCTCGAAACTGGCCATCAGACGGGCACGCTTGGCCGGGCCCAGGCCGGGCGTCGGTGCCACTTCGCTGCCCAGCAAGCGAGCCAACCCGCCCGCCGTGATCAACAACGAGCGCGCAAGGTCCACGGCCGACTGGCCGCGCCCGCCGCTGCCCAGCAGCACGGCAACCAGTTCGGCATCGCTGAGAACATCCGGGCCGCGCTCAAGCAAACGTTCGCGCGGGCGTTCCGTTGTTGGCCATTCCCTTATACTCATCATTTCTCGTCCTTCCGTGACAGGCTTCCAGTGTGGCTTCCGGCGATGTCGTTGTCTGCCGGCAATGGCCTTCATGCCTGTCAGTGAAGGCATTGTCTGCTTGTAGTCCGGGGCCTACATGAGTCGAATCGTATTGGCTGTCAGCGGTGGCATTGCCGCCTACAAGGCATGTTTCCTTTGCCGTGCCCTGGGTGCGGCCGGTCATGAAGTGCGCGTGGTGATGACGCCGGGTGCGACGCATTTCGTCACGCCGACCACGTTTCAGGCGCTGTCCGGTGAGCCGGTCCATACCAGTATCTGGGACAGCGATGCGGCCATGGGCATGGGCCACATCGAGCTGGCGCGCTGGGCCGAGCTGGTGCTCATTGCCCCCGCCAGTGCCGACTGCATGGCGCGTCTGGCGCAAGGCCGTGCGGATGACCTGCTGACGACCATGTGTCTTGTCAGCGAGGCACCATTGACGCTTGCGCCGGCCATGAACCAATCCATGTGGCGCCATCCGGCCACGCAGGCCAATGTGGCCTTGCTGCGTGAGCGTGGCGCGCGGATTCTCGGGCCGGCCGATGGTCCGTTGGCCGAAGGCGAGTCCGGTCCGGGGCGCATGCTGGAGCCCGAGCAGATCCTGGCGGCATTGGAGGCTGGGCAGCCGGATGTCGATTTGCATGGCATCAAAGTGGTGGTCAGTGCCGGGCCGACCTTCGAGGACATTGATCCGGTGCGCTTCCTCGGCAATCGCAGTTCCGGGCGCATGGGTTTTGCCGTGGCAGCGGCCATGGTCGAGGCGGGTGCGGAAGTGACTCTGGTGGCCGGCCCGGTGAATCTGGCGACGCCGGCCGGTGTCGCGCAGCGCACGGATGTGCGCAGTGCGGCGCAAATGCTGACGGCCGTGCTGGATGCTGCAGCGCATGCCGACATTGTCGTGGCGGCGGCGGCCGTGGCCGACTATCGTGCGCCGGAACGGGCCGCACAGAAGCTGAAAAAGTCTCGCGAGGCCACCGGTCTCGATCTTCACCTGGTCGAGAACAGCGACATCCTGGCGACGCTGGGCCAGCGCGAGCCGCGGCCGTTTCTGGTCGGTTTCGCCGCCGAGACGGGCAACCTGGAGGCTTACGCCCGCGCCAAGCTGGAGCGCAAGGGCTGCGACATGATTGCGGCCAATCTGGTCGGCACTGAACTCGGCTTTGACCGGCCGGACAACGCTCTGGAGTTGTATTGGCCCGGTGGCGGCACGAGCTTGCCTCGGCAATCCAAGCCACGGCTTGCCGTGCGGCTTGTCGAGGAGATCGGCCAGCGCTTCAAGGCCAGCCGTGCCGACATGGAGAAGTCATGAGCGCCGCGCACAAGATCGAGATGAAGGTTCTCGACCCGCGTCTGCACCAGTGGGGTTTGCCCGAGGTGCAGACGGCCTTGTCCGCCGGGTTCGACGTGCGGGCCTGCATCGACGCACCCATGAACCTGGCCCCACAGGCGGCGGCGGTCCTGATTCCGACCGGCTTCGCCTTGCACATGGATGCCGGCGACATGTGTGCATTGGTGTTGCCGCGTTCGGGGCTGGGCCACAAGCGCGGCCTGGTGCTGGGCAATGGCACGGGCGTGATCGACGCTGACTACCAGGCACAGATCTTTGTCAGTGCCTGGAATCGCAACCCGGATGGGGCGGCCATCGAGATCACGCCGGGACAACGCATTGCGCAGTTGCTGTTCGTGCCGGTGTTGCGGCCGGATGTGCAGCTTGTCGAGGAGTTTTCCGCCAGCAGCCAGCGTGGTGAGGGTGGCTTTGGCTCGACCGGCTGATGGCACGGATGCCCGTTCGGCCTGCAGCACGCCGGCACGAAACCGGCCCTGTTGCTGTCCCGGCGGATGATGTGGGGTAAGATTTGCTGAATTGAAGGGGTAGACGGCCATCCATGACTAGCACCAACAGTCCTTCGGACCGTGCATCGGAGAAGCACGCGTCAATCGAGCCAGTGACGGCGGAAGGCCGTCCGGAAGCCACGCCACGTGGCTCCGATGCTGCCAAGCTGCAAGTGTGGTTTGGCAGGCACTGGCGCAAGCCGGTGGCATTGCTGTTGCTCGTCGTCGCCTTGTTGATGGTCTGGCAAGCTCATCGCCTGCACGAAGCGCGCACGGCATTGCGCTCGATTACCGCTTCGGTCGACACTGCGCTGCCGATGGTCGAGCGATCATTGGCCGGCCGTCTGGAAATGGTGTCGCTGGCACTGGAGGACGGCGAGTTTTCAACGGTGGTGGTGCAGGACTCCGCCGCGGCACGTGCGCGTGCTGCCCAGCGCTTGCGCAAGCTGATTCCCGAGGCGCGCGACGTGGAGGTGTACTCGGCCATGCCGGATGTGTTGTTGCAGAATGGCCAGAGCGGGCTTGGTTACGAGCGCGCAGCGCAACTGGCACGCGCCCAGGGTGGCAACAAGCGGCAGGTCTCCGGCTTCCGTCAGCAGGATGGCCACCTGCGCCTGAGTATCGTGCAGCCCATCGAGCGCGCCGGCCGGACGGTGGCCATTGTTGCCCTGACGCTGCCCTTCAGCAGTATTTCGCGTACCTTGACGACCGATGTGCATCCGTCGTCGGGCCGCATTGATGTGCGTAGCGGCCCGGGCAAGAGTGCCCCGTCACTGGCCAGCCAGGGGCGTTCGAAACGCAATGCCGTGGACGTGGCCAGGCCGATCAGCGACTCCAGCCTGTGGATGACCGGCACGCGCATCATTCCGGGTGTCTGGTTCCCCGACAATGTCCTGCCGATCTTGCCATGGATGTTGGCTTTGCTGGCGCTTCTGGGTGCGCTGGCGCTGTTGTTTGCCGCGCACCTGTCCGAGCTCCCCGAACGCGTGCGTGCGCGCCGCGAAGGCGGCGTTACGGCCCAGCCGACGTTTGCCCAGGTGCTGGACACTTCCAAGCGGAAGGAAGGGCGGACGGAGGAGCCTGGCCCCGATCCCGAAGCAGCCATAGCCGTCGACCCGAGCATCTTCCGTGCCTATGACATCCGTGGCGTTGTCGGCAAGACCTTGAACGCCGATGTGGCACAGGCTCTCGGCAAGGCCATTGGCAGCGAGGCACTGGAACGCGGCCAGAAGGAGATTGCCGTTGGTCGCGATGGTCGCAAGTCCGGGCCCGAACTGGTCGAGGCATTGGTCGAAGGCCTGCGCAGCACCGGGATTGATGTGGTCGACGTTGGCCAGGTGCCGACGCCGCTGGTCTACTTCGCGTGTCATCACCTTGGCACGGGCAGTGGTGTTGCGGTCACCGGAAGCCACAACCCACCGGACTACAACGGTTTCAAGATCGTGCTTGGTGGCGAGACGCTGTCAGGTGATGCCATCCAGCAATTGGCCCAACGCATTGCCACGGGGCGTTTCCGCAACGGCGACGGCCAGCTGCGCGAAGTGGACATCAGCCGCGATTACCTCGATCGCGTCGCCGATGACGTGCAGTTGCAGCAGCCGTTGCGGGTCGTGGTCGACTGCGGCAATGGTGTCACCGGTGACGTCGGCCCGGAAGTGTTGGAGGAGATCGGCTGCGAAGTGATTCCCTTGTACGATGAAGTCGACGGCAGCTTCCCGAATCATCATCCGGACCCGTCCGATCCGGCCAACCTGGAAGACCTCATCGCCATGGTGCAACACCAGAATGCGGATCTTGGCGTGGCCTTCGATGGCGATGGCGATCGGCTGGGCGTGGTCACCAAGGAAGGCAAGATCATCTACCCGGACCGGCTGCTGATGTTGTTCGCCATGGACACATTGGTACGCGAACCCGGAGCCACCATCATTTACGACGTGAAGTGCACCGGGCACCTGCAATCGCTGATCTTGCGCAGTGGTGGCAGCCCGCTGATGTGGCAGACGGGCCATTCGCTGATCAAGGCCAAGATGAAGGAAACCGGCGCTGCGCTGGCCGGGGAAATGAGCGGCCACTTTTTCTTCAAGGAGCGCTGGTACGGCTTCGATGATGGCATCTATGCTGCCGCACGCCTGCTGGAAATTCTGGCGGCGGATGTGGAAGAACGCACGCCGGAGGCTATTTTTGCGACCTTGCCCGAGGGCGTATCTACCCCGGAGCTGAAGATCGCCACCGAGGAAGGCGAGAACCATGCCTTCATCGAAGCGTTTCGCAAGAAGGCGAAGTTCGGCGATGCCCGCCTGACCACCATCGACGGCGTGCGTGTTGACTGGTCCGATGGCTGGGGCCTGGTGCGCGCGTCCAACACCACGCCAACGCTGGTGTTGCGCTTCGAAGCCGATGACGAAGCCGCCCTGGAGCGTATCAAGAGCGTGTTTCGCGAGCAGTTGCTGGCCGTCGACCCGGACCTGGACGTGTCTTTCTGACCTTCACGCGTGCCTGTGCCGTCGCGGCGTCCCCTCACGTAGGCCGGATCAAGCGCGCAGCGCGGATCCGGCGTCCGGGGCCGGGTTCGCCGGGCTGGTTGCTCAGCCGCCTTCCGCACTTGCCGTGCCGTCGTCCGTGGCGACAGTCTTGGCTTCCGCGGGTTTGGCCGGCAATCCCTTCAGCTCGCGGTAGTGCGCCAGCGTGGCCGCGTGTTCTGTGCGTGTGTCAGCCAATTTTTTTTCGGTCTTGCTGATCCAGTCGCGCTGCTTGCGGATCACGTCGCGCTGTTTGGCGATGTTGTCCTGGAGGTACTGTGGCACGGTTTGCCCGCTCTGCTTGCGCTGGGCGGCGTGGTCGAGAAGATCGGCGAGACTGCGCAACTGACTTTTCATGTTGATGCGCGTGGCATCGATGCGCTGCTCGATCATGTCTTCCTGTGCCTGCTGTGATTTGGCCAGGGAGGCAGCGGTCGGATACGTGTTGAGCAACGTGCGATCGCGGCGCTCCTGCTCGCGTTGCTGGCGCAGCACTTCCTGGCGGCGTTTCTCTGCAGCCAGTTCGGCGGGTGTCTTGGCGCCGTCGACATGGCGGATGACCCGGCCGTAGCGATTGATGACGTCGTAGCCGAATTTCACGGCATCGGCCGGAATTTCGTCACTGACGTGCTTGTGTCCCTTGGCATCGACCCAGCTGTAGCGCTGTTGCGGACCACTGGACGCCTGGGCCAGCGTGGCCTGGATGGGCAACAGCATGAGCAATGCAGAAAATATGACAGTTCGCACCGGGTGACTCCGTGGCTCAGGTGTCCGAGTCCGAGTATAGCGGGCAGCGCGGCGGTGCGTTGCCATCAACAGGGACCCTACGGGTTACTGTCGAAGCAAGTATCATGCCATTCGCGCAGTCTGGCGTGATGTTCGGCCATGTCTACCCGTCCGGCGACCAGCTCAAGCAGGTCATCCACATGCGCGATGGCGATGACCGGGATGCCGAATTCGGCGGTGATGCCGGCAGCGGCTGAAAGCCTGCCCGAAGGTCCGGGCTCGCCGCGATCCATGGCCACCAGCAGGCCCGCAGGCGTGCCACCGCCGGCGACAATCAGCTGGAGGGCTTCGCGGGTTGCCGTGCCGGCGGTGATGACGTCATCCACCACCACCACGCGGCCTGCCAGCGGTGCGCCCACCAGATGGCCACCTTCGCCATGGTCCTTGGCTTCCTTGCGATTGTAGGCCCAGGGCACGTCGCGGCCGAGGCCCGCCAGACCGATGCTGGTTGCCGCGGCCAGGGCGATGCCCTTGTAGGCCGGGCCAAACAGCATGTCGTAATCCAGCCCGGCCTGTTCCAGGGCGCGTGCATAGGCCGTGCCCAGTTCTGCGAGGCCTTTGCCGGTCGAGATCTTGCCGAGATTGAAAAAATAGGGGCTGCGGCGGCCGGACTTCAGCGTGAAGTCGCCAAAGCGCAGTACCCCGGCGTCGAGGCACAAATCCAGAAAACGTTGACGATCCGGCTCCATGGTGACGTCCTGCATCTTGGTCGCCGGCATGATACGACACACGTTCGCAAGATGGGGTACCCTGCCGGCAGTCACGACTGGAGGAGCCTGCGTGCGCGTCATAAGCTTCAATGCCAACGGCCTGCGTGCGGCCGCACGCAAGGGATTTTTTGACTGGTTTGCCGCCAGCGATACCGATGTGCTGTGTGTCCAGGAGACCAAGGCACGCGTCGAGCAGCTGGAGGACGCGGTGTTCAATCCCGCCGGCTACACGCGGCATCTGCACGATGCTCGCAGCAAGAAGGGCTACAGCGGCGTGGCCATCTACGCCAGGCGCGAGCCGGACGCCGTGCTGGACACCCTGGGACGGGAAGATTTCGATTGTGAAGGGCGCTACCTCGAGGCGCAGTTCGGCAACTTGTCGGTCGTGTCGCTGTACTTGCCATCCGGCTCCTCGCGCGATGACCGGCAGCAGTACAAGCTGGATGTCATGGAGTGGTTCGCCGGCGTGCTGGACGGCTGGCTTGCCAGTGGCCGCGACTACATCGTCTGCGGCGACTGGAACATCGTGCGCAGTGAGCGTGATATCCGCAACTGGAAATCCAACCAGAAAAATTCGGGCTGCCTGCCGGTCGAGCGGGCCTGGCTGAATGGCCTGATTGCCGATGACTGCGGTGACGGTACGCCGTCACCGGAGCATGGTTGGCTGGACAGCCTGCGGGTATTGGAGCCGGACTCCGAGCGCTACACCTGGTGGTCCAACCGCGGCCGTGCGCGCGAGAACAACGTCGGCTGGCGCATCGACTACCAGTTGCTGACCCCGGCGTTGGGCGAGCGTGTCCGTGCCTGTTCGGTGTACAGCGACGAACGGTTTTCCGATCACGCGCCCTACATCGTCGATTACGCCTCATGAAACGCAACTGGCGCCAGACCTGGGCCAACCTGGCGCAGCCGTCGGCGGTGACGATGCTGTTTCTGGGCTTCGGATCCGGCCTGCCGATCCTGCTGGTGGCCGGCACGATGGCCTTGTGGCTGCGCGAGAGCGGCTACCAGATCGACAGCATCACCCTTCTGGCCGGCGCCGTGACCTTCTACTCGCTGAAGTTCTTCTGGGCGCCGCTGGTTGATCGCTGGGCGGCCCCGGGCCTGGGTTGGCTGGGCATGCGCCGCGGCTGGCTGCTGCTGTCCCAGCTTGCCGTCATCGCCGGTCTGCTGGTCATGGCATGGATGACGCCGCATCGGGTGTACGCTTTCGTGCCGGCGGCTCTTTTCACCGCCTTTGCCGGGGCCACGCAAGACATTCTGGTCGATGCCTACCGCATCGAGATCGCACCACCGGAAGCCCAGGCCTCCCTGGCGGCCACCTACACGCTGGGCTACCGGCTGGCGCTGATGATCAGCGGCGCCGCCGCGTTGATCCTGGCCGACCATATCAGCTGGTCGCTGGTGTACCTGATCATGGCGCTGGTAATGCTGGTGCCGGTGGTGACCACCTTGCTGATCCGCGAGCCTGAGGTGCAGCGTCAACATGCCGAGGGCTGGTTGGCGCAGCTGGTCGATGGCGTGGTCAATCCGTTCGTGGATTTCTTCGTCCGTTTCAAGGGCTGGATCGGAGTCGGCCTGCTGGCCTTTGTGCTGCTGTTCAAGATTTCCGACCAGGCACTGAGCGGAGGGCTGATCAGCCCGTTTTATCTCGCGGCCGGTTTCAGCAAGACCGAAATTGGCATGGTCAGCAACGTGTATGGCGTGTGGATCGGCATTGCCGGGGCGTTCCTGGGCGGCATCGCCGTGGCGCGTTGGGGCATCAAGCCCGCCCTTTGGGTCGGCATGCTGATTGGCGCGGTGAGCAACCTGTTATATGTTTTTCTGGCGCACCACCCCGGTGGCGTGGATACCTTCATTCTGGTCATTTCCGGCGAAAACCTGGCCGGCGGCTTTCTCGGCACCGTGGCCATTGCCTACCTTTCCGCGTTGGTGAACCAGCGCTACACGGCAACGCAGTACGCCCTGTTCAGCTCGCTGGTGACCTTGCCCGGCAAGGTCCTGGGGATGGTGTCCGGTTCCATGGTGCTGTGGTTTTCGGCCGAGTCGCAGGCCACCATGCCGGGTTACGCCAAGTATTTTCTGTTCACCACGCTGGCCATCATTCCGGCTCTGCTGCTGTTTGCATGGCTTGGGCCGCGGGTGCCATTGGCGGGCGAGGACCGGGTCTGAGGCTGTCTTGCAAGCCAAAACCTGTCAAAATGGGATCGCCCCCATCCTTTTCGTGAGACTTCAGGTGGCTTTGCGATGCAGGACATCCGCGTCCGTCAAATTGATGATGCCATGGTCCAGCGGATCAAGGAACTGGCGCGCGAGCGTCAGTGGTCGATCAACGAGGTCATCCTGCATGCCCTGCGTTTCGGCCTGGGCATGGGTGGTGCGCCGCCCGAACGGATGGACATGCAGCGCGATCCACACGACGTGGCCAAGCTGGCCGGCACCTGGAATGCCGAGGAGTCACGTGCCTTCCAGGAAGCGATGGAAGCCTTCGACAATGCACCGGATGGCAGTTTTTCCAGTCACGGGAAACCCGGTGATGAAGGCGCGGGCGGCTGACTGCCTTGGCCTGGATTGTTCACAAGGTCGAACGGCACTCCAGATAAAGTCCTACAACGTCAACGGTTTCAGTTCACTTCATGGGCACGCCAGCATTCGCAGCGCGCATCCGTGCTGTTCTGTCGCGGCGCTTGCGGTTTCTCGCGGCGCCACACTTGGTCCTCAGTCAAACCGTAGTCCCTGCTACGCGTTTCCTTCGCTCCTTCGCGTGGCTTGCTGCGAATTCCGCAATCATCCGCGACCCTCATGAATAATCCAAGTCAGCGCTGGTGCAAGGTTGGCCGGAAGCCATCAAATTCCACGGGAGTGAGCCATGCGAGTCCTGATTTCATCCTTCTTCGTGCTGGGCCTGTTGTTGTCGGTCAGTGCCGTTGGTGGCGATGCTGACGATGATTTCATGCACCCACGTGCTGACTTGCTGACCGCCGGCCAGCCTGCGGCAACCGCATGGGCCGGGCTGCACCAGCGCGGTGTGACCACCGTCATCAACCTGCGCACGGCAGGCGAGATGGCCGGGCGCGACGAAGCTGCCGCTGTGGCCGCGGCCGGCATGCATTACATCCACCTGCCGGTTGCCGGTGCCGGTGACATTGATGCCGCCCATGCGGACAAGCTCTGGCAGGAAATCGAGCGTGCGCCGGGTCGGGTGCTGGTGCACTGTGCTTCGGGCAACCGGGTCGGTGCGTTGCTGGCAATCGGCGCGGCGCGGCATGGCGGAATGAGCCCGGCAGAGGCGCTGGCCTTCGGTAAAAAAGCCGGTTTGACACGCCTGGAGCCGGTGGTGCGGCAGAAACTGGGTTTGTAGCCGTCGTCATCAGCGAACAGCACGAACTGATGCTTTGACAGGCTTGTTATCAGGCAGGTAACCCACTTGATGCCGGAGAGATTGAACCCAGCACCCGTGGTCCACGGGCGCCGGTGACGTACGGCAGGTTGCCGGGCAAGCCCAGCAGGTGCTGGCGCGCCAGCCAGGCAAAGGCCAGAGCCTCCAGGCTGTCGGGATCGACGCCATGCCGGGCCGTCGTTTCCAGCGCCATGGGTTGCAATGCGCCCTGCAAGGCGGCCATCAGCAACGAATTGTGTACGCCGCCGCCGCAGGCAATGACACGCCGCGCGTCCGGCGCATGGACATGGATTGCTTCGACCACGCTGCTGACAGTCAGGGCCAGCAGCGAGGCCTGGATGTCGACATCGGCGATCGTCGCCGCCGGCAGGCGGGTTTGCAGCCAGTCCAGATTGAAATGCTCGCGGCCGGTGCTTTTTGGCGGTGCCTGACGGAAGAAGGGGTCGTCCAGACAGCGTGCGAGGAGTTCGCCATTGACCGTGCCGCTGGCCGCCCATTGGCCGTCGCGGTCACAGGGCTGGCCAAGGCGGTGGTCGATCCAGGCATCCATCAGCCCATTGGCAGGACCGGTGTCGAAACCGGTGACTGGCGCATCCCGCCGCAGGATGGTGATGTTGGCAATGCCGCCGAGGTTGAGGATGACGCGGGTTTCATCCGGTGCAGCAAACAGGGCCGCATGAAAGGCTGGCACCAACGGCGCACCCTGGCCGCCGGCAGCCATGTCCGCAGCCCTGAAATCGGCGACGACATCGATGCCGGTGGCTTCGGCGATGCGTGCCGGGTTGCCCAGTTGCATGGTGAATGGCGGCTGCGCGGCCGGATGGTGGGCGACGGTCTGGCCATGGCTGCCGATGGCGCGCACGTGTGACGGCGTTACGCCGGCGGCAGCCAGAAGGTGCTTGCAGGCCATGGCAAACGTATCGGCCAGCAGCCCGTCAAGTTCACCCAGTTCGCGCAGCGCAACGGCAGCGTCCTGCCGCGCCAGGGCCAGAACACGCTGACGCAGCCTGTCGGGCAGGGCGAGTTCGTGTTGCGCAATGATCGTTGGCCGTGGGTCGAAACGCGCCAGGACCGCATCGACGGCATCGGCACTGGTCCCGGACATCAAGCCGATGAAAACGGATGCCGGTGTGGCGTCAGG
The DNA here is from genome assembly GCA_964583865.1 of uncultured Rhodanobacteraceae bacterium. Taxonomy (GTDB): domain Bacteria; phylum Pseudomonadota; class Gammaproteobacteria; order Xanthomonadales; family Rhodanobacteraceae; genus DASSBG01. The sequence goes on from CAZOXZ010000004.1 coordinate 42,522, forward strand.
GCCGGCGTTTTCAGTTGGTTCCGATGCCATCGGAACGGCCATCGGCGAGGCTGGCAAGCAGAATCTTGCGATTGTCTTCCATCGTATCGAGGCGCTCGGCCATCGGTGCAATCGCCAGCTTGAAATCGGCCAGCAGTGCCTTCGGCAATGGCTTGGGCTTGGGCATGGTGATGGTCAACGGGTTCACCGGCTTGCCGTGGACACGCACTTCGTAGTGCAGGTGTGGCCCGGTGGCCAGGCCGCTCATGCCGACATAGCCGATGACCTGGCCCTGGCGTACATGGCTGCCCACATGCAGCCCCGGCGCGAAACGCGACATGTGGCCATACGCGGTGGAATACTTCTTGTTGTGCTTGATGCGGATAAAGCGACCGTAGCCCCGGACTCGCCCACGAACGGCGATCACGCCGTCACCGGCCGCGTGGATCGGCGTGCCGGTGGGCGCGGCATAGTCCACGCCTTCGTGCGCGCGCGTGTAGCCCAGCACAGGATGCTTGCGGTGCCGGCTGAAGCGAGATGAAATTCGGCTGAACTTCACCGGCGTGCGCATCAAGGCTTTTTGCAGCGGGCGGCCGTCCTCGTCGAAATAGGCCACGCTGCCGTCCGGCTTCTCGAAGCGATAGGCCGTGTAACGATGGCCGCGGTTGACAAACTCGGCGGCAATGATGCGGCCGGGGTACAGTCGTTCGCCGTCGCTCCAGACATCGTCGTAAACGACGCTGAAATGATCGCCCTTGCGCAAGTCCTTGATGAAATCGATGTCGTACTTGAACACGTCGGCCAGCTTGATGACCATGGCACTGCTCATGCCGGCATCGGCGGCGGCCGCGAACAGCGAGGACTCGATACTTGCCTCGGCGACGTGCGTATGGCGCTCCAGCGGGCGCTGGACGACGGTTTCGTGCAGCGAATCGTCGTTGCCCAGCGTGATGACGACACGAGTCGCCGGCTCGGTATTGAAACGCAGTGCCTTCAGCGAGCCGTCGGCGGCGGTCTGGAATGCGATTTCGTCGCCCGGATGCAGGGTCTTCAGGGCTTCGGCGTGTTTGGTACCCGACATGACCTTGTCGAGCGCCGCATAGCCGAGGTCAAGGTCGGAGAAGATGGCTGACAACGTCTGGCCGGGCTCGACCGTGACGACAGTCCACTGTGCCGCCACCGGTGGCGTCTCGCTGGCAGGCTGTGCCGTGGCTGGCGGCATCGCCAACGGCAAGGTCAGCATGATGTCTTGTTGGCCCGGATCATCGGCCCGGGCGGGGAGGATCGTGACCGCCACGGAAACGAGCAGAATGGTGAGGATCGACCACAACAGGCGGCGGTCATGCTTGAGGTGATAGGCCGCCACGGCCTGCCAACGAGATACCGTCTGAGTATCCTTGCGCGGTTCGTTCATTGTCGCGGTCGCTTTTCGTCTTCAGCCTCACAAGATAGCGGCGTGGCAAGCGCAGCGTCAATGCCTTGCCCGCAGAAACCCTGCCGGAGTCAAAGGCTTTACGCTAAACTGATGAGTCGACTTGAACTTTGTCCGTCGCCGCAACCGTGGTTGCAGCCACGACCAGCGCCATGGGAGCACAATGAGCAGCATTGACGAAGCGATGGGCCTGATCGGCCGGGGTGCCGACGAGATCATCAAGGACGCAGATCTGCGTACGCGCCTGGAAGAAGGCCGGTCATTGCGGATCAAGGCCGGCTTTGACCCGACCGCACCCGACCTGCACCTGGGTCACACCGTGTTGCTGAACAAGATGCGCCAGTTCCAGGATCTGGGGCACACGGTGATCTTCCTCATCGGTGACTTCACCGGCATGATCGGCGATCCGACCGGCAAGAGCGCCACGCGCAAGCCGCTGACGCCGGATGAGGTCAAAGCCAATGCCGAGACCTATGCCGAGCAGGTGTACAAGGTGCTGGATCGCGAGCGCACCGAACTGCGCTTCAACAACGAATGGTTCGGCAAGATGACTGCGGCCGACATGATCCGCCTGGCTTCGCAGCACACCGTCGCGCGCATGCTGGAGCGCGACGACTTCGAGAAGCGTTACCGTGCCGAGCAACCCATCGCCATCCACGAATTCCTGTACCCGCTGGTGCAAGGCTATGACTCGGTGGCACTCGAAGCCGATGTCGAGCTGGGCGGTACCGACCAGAAATTCAACCTGCTGATGGGGCGTGCCCTGCAGCAACACCATGGACAGGCGCCGCAGGTCGTCCTCACCATGCCGTTGCTGGAAGGCATCGACGGCGTGAACAAGATGTCCAAGTCGCTGGACAACTACATCGGCATCGACGAGCCGGCCATCAACATGGTGACCAAGACCATGAAGATCGGTGACGAGCTGATGTGGCGCTGGTTCGAGCTGCTGAGCTTCGATGTGTCCCTGGATGACATCGAGGCCATGCAGCGCGCTGTCGCCACCGGCCAGCTCAACCCGCGCGACGCCAAACTGAAACTGGCGCGTGAACTCACCGTCCGTTTCCACGGCGAGGCAGCAGCCGAAAAGGCCGTTGCCGGCTGGCATGCCGTGGTTCGCGGGCAGGGCGACACCTCGCAGTTGCCCCTGAAGGAGCTTGCGGTGCCGGCTGAAGGCCTGCGTTTGGCGGCATTGTTCAGGGCGGCCGGGCTGGCGTCCAGCAACTCCGAGGCCAATCGCAAGCTCAAGGAACGTGCCATACGCATCGACGGCGAGGTCGTCGAGGATGGTCAGCGTGTCTTCCAGGCAGGATTCGAGGGTGTCCTGCAGATCGGCAAGCGCAACTTCGCGCGGATACGCCTGACCCAAGAATGATCAGCGTTGCCCCGGCCTTGAATCTCGTCCGGGCGACCCCATCTTGTTTCTTGCCGCGACATCCTTCGCTTCTTCCGGACATCAAGGTGCCTCGTGAAGCCCGCTCCCGTCTATGCCGGAGCGGGTGCAAGCAGCGAAAAGCAACGTCAGATGAACTTTTTTGAAAATACCTGTTGACGACAGGGAAATCCGTTGTAGAATGCGCGGCTCGCTTGGACGAAATGTCCACTAGGCCAAGGCCCCGAGGGGTGCGGCAGCA
>CAZOXZ010000005.1:0-38253 GCA_964583865.1 uncultured Rhodanobacteraceae bacterium
CTTGCTGAAGTTGGTCACGGGTGTGCTCAATCCCACCAGTGGATCGGTTGATGTCCATGGTCGTACGGGCGCCTTGCTGGAACTGGGTGCCGGTTTCCACACCGATTACACGGGCCGCGAGAACGTCGCCATGGCGGCCGCGCTGTATGGCCTGACCGGCGAGGAAACCCGCGCGCGCATGGACGACATTCTGGCCTTTGCCGACATCGGTAGTTACATCGACGAGCCGGTGAAGCATTATTCGTCGGGCATGGTGGTGCGCCTGGGTTTTGCCGTGGTCGCCGCCGCCAGGCCGGACCTCCTGATTACCGACGAGGTGCTGGCGGTCGGCGATGAGGCCTTCCAGAAGAAATGCGTGCGCTGGATCGAAAATTATCTTGACGGTGGCGGCACACTGCTGCTGGTCTCGCACAGCATGTATCACATCCAGAAGCTCTGCCACCACGCCATGTGGCTGGACGAGGGCCGGGTGCGAATGCAGGGCGATGTCTTCGATGTCACCCAGGCGTATCTCGCCTGGAACGAGCGCCGCCAGGCCGGCACCGACGAGAATGGCGCCCGGCACCATGCCGAGGGCGAATTCGGCGTGATGGCCATGGCGCTGAACGGCCATGCCAGCCGTGATGTGCCGTTGCAGATCGGTGTTGGCGATGATGTCACCATCACCGCTGAGCTGCGTTCGGACGAGGGCCGCGAGCCGATGTGCATGGTGTCCTTTGCGCGTGGCGATGGCAGCGGCATCTACGGCGTCGGCAACGACATGGACGAGGTCGGGTTGCAGCGCCAGGATGGCAATCGCTATGCCGTCGCGGTGACCTTTCCGGCCCTGAGCCTGCTGCCGGGCCAGTATCTTGTGCGCGTGCATGTCTTCGACCCCGAAGGCATGCGACTTTTCGATACCATGGAACGCGAGCTGACCGTGCGCGGTGCCAGTCGCGAGCAAGGCGTTGTGCGCCTGCCGCACCACTGGGGCGAAGCAGCGGCAGCGCCCCAGCCAAAGGACGAGCTTGACCAATGAGCGAAGAACTGGAATTCACCGGCGAGCGTTTCACGCCCGAGTGCGTGCGCGAAATCTGGTACGAGCACATGCATCGCTATGCCTGGGCCTGCGGTTTTGCCGCGGGCAAGCGCGTGCTGGATGCGGCCTGCGGCGAGGGCTATGGCAGCGCCTTGCTGGCGCAGACCGCGGCCAGCGTCACCGGCGTGGATATTGACGAGACGACGGTGGCGCATGCCAACCGACGCTATGCCGACCGCGCAAACCTCAGCTTTCGTCAGGGCGATGTCACCCGGCTGGACGACTTGCCGGACCAGGCTTTCGATCTTGTCGTCAGTTTCGAGACCCTGGAGCATGTCGAAGCCCAGGAACAGATGCTGGCCGGCTTTGCCCGCATGCTGGCGCCGGGCGGCATTTTGCTGGTGTCCTCGCCGGACAAGGCTGAATACAGCGACCGCACCGGTTTCGAGAATCCCTACCATGTGCGCGAGCTGTATCGCGACGAATTCGAGACCATGCTGGCGGCCGAGTTCCCGCATGTCCGCCTGCTGGGACAGAAATTGTTGTTCCAGTCGGTTGTCTGGGACCTGAGCGAGACCAATGGCCCGGCCGAGGCCGTGGCCGAGGATGACGGCGAGCTGCGCCATGGCCTCGTTTATCCACCGATGTATTTTCTGGCCGCATGCAGTCGCGAGCCGCTGCCGGCGTTGCCGGGCCTGCATCTGTTCGGTGACACTGCCGAGTCGGTGTACGACCACTATAATCACGAGGTGCGCAAGAACATCCAGGCTGGCCATCGCATTGCCGAGCTGGAACAGCGTATCCGGGAGCTGGAGGCCGGCTCCTGACGCACCTGCGCCCGTTGTCGCGCCCGTCACATCGGGCATGAACCGATAGCGCCGTGCGCGGCGCCCCATTCCGGAGTTTTCGTGGAATACCAGTTCAATCTCGGCTCGGCCATCCAGCCGCCGCCCTTCATCCCCAAAATCGACCCATCCGCCACCATGCTCGCCTCCGTGGAAGGCTCGGCCTATCCCTTGTCTGGCGAGGAAGTGGTCTTCCAGACACGCGGCGGCGATGAAGCCCGCGTGCTGACCACGCAGGTGCTGATGACGATGGACCAATGCCGGCCCTTCCGCAGCATGGACGAGCACATTTCCGCGGTCGTCAACAAGGTGCAGGGTCTGAACGATCATGTGCGCGTGCGTCAGGGCCTGGAATTGCTGCAGCGCCAGGGCTTGCTGCTGTCCGAGAACGAGGTGCTGGACAAGGCGCGCAAGACAGACCTGCAGCCGGCGCCGCTGGCCGCGGCCTGCATCCGCGCCTGTGACCGACCGGCCAGCCTGGAGCGGCTGCTGGATTCGATGGCCGCCAGTGCATCGCAGCATGGCCAGACCGTGCCGGTGATGATCCTGGATGATTCCCGTGACGAGGCCAATGCCGCACGCAACGCCGAACTTGCCGGGGCCTTTGCCGCCAAACAGGACGCGCCGGTGCACTACATCGGCCGCGCCCAGCAGGACAAGCTCGCCCGCAAGCTGCGCAAGGCCCGGCCCGAGTCCGAGGCCACCATTGATCGCCTGCTGCAGCAGTCGGCACAGGGTTTCGGTGGTGGTCGCACCTGGAACCTGGCCCTGTTGCTGACGGCGGGCCGGCGCCTGTTCCTGCTGGATGAGGACTTCGAGTTGCCCCTGAAGGTACGCACGGACGCTGCCGACGGCGTGGGGTTTGGTGCGGCGTCGGCGCCAGCGGCCTGGTTTTATCCGGATCCGCAAACAGCGCTGGATGCCGGCGAGGCGCTGGATGGCGATCCCTTTGCCGCGCACCTCGCCATGGCAGGCCACGGCCTTGGCCAGATTGATGCCAACAGCCCGTGGGCGGTGGACCGCGAGGCCTTGCGCGGTCACAACCTCACCGAGCTGCGAGCCCTGGTCGAGGGCCATCGTCTGCTGTCCACGTTCAATGGCACGCGCGGCAGTTCGGGCATGGCCGACGCGCAGCAATTGTTCCTGCTGGATGATGTCAGCCGCGCGCGCCTGTGCAGTGATCGCGAGGCCTACCTGCGTAATCTGGAATCGCAGAACCTGTGGCATGCCTGCGCCGGGGCCCGCGTGGTCGAGCAGGGCTACATGACGCCGTTCGCACTGGACAACAGCGAGTTGCTGCCCTGTACGCGTGCCGCCGGACGCAACGAGGATGCCCTGTTCAATACGCTGGCGCGATTCTGCCATCCCGACAGTGCCGGCCTGCAGTTGCCATGCACCATCGGCCATGTGCAGGAAGCGGGCCGGGGCGACCTCAAGGCGCGTATCGGCCAGCGGCCCTGGCGTGTCAATGTCAACACCTTTGCCTACGAGACCTTGCACAGCCACATGGGCCGCAGCCTGTCCGCCGATCCGGCCCAGCGCATGGCCTTTGCCGCCGACATTTTTGCTGACGTCGCCGGTGCCAGCGCGACCGACCGCGTGGCGCATCTGCGCGAATACCTCAACTACGAGCGCTCGGACATCATTGCCCGTCTGCAAAAACAACTGATGGGCTACAGCAATGCGCCGGTGTTCTGGGAGGCAGACGTGCGCGAGCTGATTGCTGCCAATGCCAAGGTCATGAACGGGCGCGTCCCGCCGCGGCTGGAGGACTGGCCCGAGGACATTGACTCGACGACTTGTGGCGAGCGCCTGGCCGAGGACATGACGGCCTTGGCCGAGGATCTGCGTGCTTGGCCGGCCATGTGGCAATGGGCGGCAGAGCAGGGCGAGAATCTGGTCGCCTCGTTGTGACCCACGGCGGCACCACCGTGATTGTGGTGGCCGCCGACAGCGGGCCAGTGCTGGCCGAGTGTGTGGCGGCCGCGCTGGCCGACGACAACGTCGCCGAGCTGCGGCTCATCGACAATGCCTCGCGTGATGGCGTGGTCGAGTCCGTGGCCCGCAAGCACGCGGACGATCCACGGCTGCACGTGACGCGCAGCCAGCGCAACCTGGGCTTTGGTGCCGCCGTCAACCGGGCGGCGCGGGAGGCCACGGGCGACTGGTTGCTGATTCTGAACCCGGATGTGACCTTGCAACCGGGCGACCTGACGCGGCTGCTGCAGACCGCCCATGGCGACTCGCAAGCCGGCCTGGTCGGCGCCCTGATGCTCGATGACGACGGCATCGTCGATGCCGCCTCGCAGCGGCGTGATCCGGAACTGCGGCGCGTGCTGGCGCATTTCGGGTTGGCGCATGGCGAAGGCGTGACCACCACGGGCGGGCATGCCGACGTGCTGGCAGTCGAAAATGTTTCCGGTGCGCTGATGCTTGTGCGCCGCGAGGTGTTTGAATCCCTGGACGGCTTCGACGAGGGCTTCTTCCTGCATTTCGAGGACTTGGACTTGTGCCGGCGCGTGCGCGATGCCGGCAAGCGCGTGTTGCTGGACCGCAGCGTGCGCGTCACTCATCACAAGGGCAGCTCCAGCCGGCATCGTCCACTATTCGTGGCCTGGCACAAGCATCGCGGCATGTGGCGCTGGTTCGACAAGCACGATCCATTGGCGCGGCGCGGGTTTTGGCGCCTTGTCATGCGTGCCGCCATTGCCGCACATTTTGTTTTCGTGCTGCCGGGCAATCTCTGGCGTGCCGCTGCGGCCCGTCTGGGCGCATCGGGCCGGTAGCGACATGTCTATGCTTCCGGTTCGCGCGCCCCGTCACATTGCAGCACGCGTGCGGCCAGTCGATGTCCCGCTTCACAGACCGCCCGCAGGTCGCCGGGGCTGTTCAGCCAGGCGGCCAGGAAGCCCGCGGCGCAGGCATCGCCGGCGCCGCTGACATCGCGGATGTCGTCCACCGGCGCCACGGGTACTTCAAATGCCTCGCCGTCCGGCGGCATGATGCGGGTCGGCTCGGCGCCGGCATGGGCGATGACGGTGGTGCCGGGCAGGCGGTGGCGGGCCTTGTCCAGGCCGAGCAAGGCGCATTCGTTCCGGTCGGCGAAAAGAAAGTCGGGCCGGGCCTTGGCCAGGCATGCCATGAAGGCCTCGACACCAAGGTGCTGGATCAATCCCGTCGACGAGGCATCCATGGACACCCGCCCGCCATTGGCGTGCACGTGCTGCATGGCGTGCATGGCACTGTCGGCGCTGCGACCGCCCGCCAGGGCATAGGCCGGGCAGTGCAGCAGGTCCACGCCGGCAAGATCGGCATCCGGCACCGGGCCGATGTCGGCAGATGCGCCACGCGAGGGGAACATGGAGCGTTCGCCGCTTGGGTCGATCAGCACCACGATGGTGCCGGTCTCGCCGTGGCGCTGGATGCAGGTGTCCACGCCATGGCTCTGCAATTCCAGTTCCAGTGCGGTGCCGGCGGGATCGTCACCAACGGCGCCGAAAAAGCGCGTCGGATGACGCGGCGCGGCAAAGGCCGCCACGTTGGCCGCGCTGCCGCCACGGCGGTGGACGATCGTGGAGCGTGTATCGCTGGCGTGGCGCATGGGCTCCAGCTGCCGCACCACGATGTCCTGCACCAAATCGCCCAGCACGCCGAGCATGGCTCAGGCCCGGTTGGCGAGCGCGCTGGCGATGATGCTGCCGAGCTTGATGTTGTTGTAGTACAGCGCCACGTTGGCATCGAGGCTGCGGCCTTCGGTGTGTTCCTGGACGTAATCCAGCAGAAACGGCGTGGTGTCCTGGCCGTGGATGCCCTGCGTCTCGGCGGCCGCCCAGGCCTCGTCAAGCACCTTTTTCAGATCTTCCGGATCGAGCTGGTCTTCTTCGGGCACCGGATTGGCCACCAGAATGGCCGAGTCGAGTCCCAGGTCGCGCTGGTTGTCGTACACCTCGGCGACGTCCGAGGCCTGCTGCACCGTGTGTTGCAGCTCGAAGTCCGTCTCGCTGACGTAGAAACCCGGATATTTGGTGGTGCGATAGCCCAGCACCGGGATGGACAAGGTCTCGAAACGCTCCAGCGTGGCGCCGATGTCGAGGATGGCCTTGGCGCCGGAGCTGACCAGCACGATGGGCACGTGGGCCAGAGTGAACATGTCGGCGGACTCATCAAAACTGGCGGTCGCGCCATGATGCACGCCACCCAGACCGCCACTGGAAAACACCTTGACGCCGGCCTTGTGCGCCAGGAAGCTGGTGGCCGCGATCGTGGTGCCGCCGTTGCTCCGGTCCAGCCGCGCCGTGGCCAGGTCGCGCACGGAGATCTTGACGGCATTGTCGTCATTGGCCAGAAATTCAATTTCTTCCAGCGTCAGGCCGACCACGGGCTCGCCTTCAACCACGCCGATGGTGGCGGCCACCGCACCGTTGTCGCGTGCTACCTCGATGGCACGTCGGGCCACCTCGATATTGCGCGGCCGTGGCAGGCCGTGGGTGAAGATGGTTGATTCCAGTGCCAGCACCGGCTCGCCGGTGGCCAGTGCCGAGAGTACCTCGTCGGAAACGCGGATGGCAGATGTGGTCATGGCTTGTTCCTGATCGGTGGAATGTGGCCAGTACAACCCAGCTGCGGCTATCGGTCAATACGTCGTGGACTGCCACGATTCCGGTGGACGCGGTATGCTGTACTCTGCCAGCAATGCGTACGCAACATCCAGGCCCCATGAATCCGACAACATCTCCCATCATCAGGACCGATGGCCCGCGATATCAGGACGATATTCTCGAGGGCGTGTCGCGAACGTTTGCGTTGACTATTCCGCAGTTGCCCGAGGGTCTGCGTCCGGTGGTGACCAACGCCTACTTGCTGTGCCGCATCGCCGACACCATCGAGGACGAGTCGGCCCTGACGCCGGCGCAAAAGGAGCACTACCACGAGCGCCTGCTGGAGGTGGTCGACGGCCGGGCTGACGGCGCGGCTTTCGGCCGCGAGCTGGTGCCGTTGCTGGCCTGCGATGCATTGCCTGCCGAGAAGGACCTGGTGCGCAACACCGATGTTGTCGTGGCCATCACCCACACCTTCAATCCCAACCAGCGCGCGGCCCTGGGGCGCTGCCTGGAAGTGATGTGCCGCGGCATGCCGCAGTACGAGCGCAATGCCAGTGTGGCCGGGCTCAGCAATCAGGCGGCCATGGACCGCTATTGCTACTTCGTCGCCGGCGTGGTCGGCGAGATGCTGACCGAGTTGTTCTGCGACTATTCCAGTGGCATTGCCAAGCACCGCGAGCGCCTGATGCGGCTGGGCCTTTCGTTCGGCCAGGGCCTGCAAATGGTGAACATCCTCAAGGATTTCTGGGAAGACCACCGCCGTGGCGTGTGCTGGCTGCCACGCAACATCTTTGCGGCGCTGGGCGTCAATCTGGGCGAGGTCAGTCGCGAGCATTACCATCCGGCTTTCGGTGTCGGCTACACCAAGCTCATCGGCACGGCCTACAGCCACCTGCGCAACGGCCTGGAGTACACGCTGATCATCTCCGGGCGCGAACCGGGCATTCGGCGCTTTTGCTTGCAGTCCCTGGCATTGGCCGTGCAAACCCTGCAGCGCATCCATGCCACGCCGGGCTTCACCAGCGGCAGCGAGGTCAAGGTGTCGCACCGCGTGGTGACCAACACCTTGATCATGACGCGCCTGTTCGCCCGTTACGACCGCATTCTGCGTGGCTGGTTCGGTCGCTTGGGCCGCGGCCTGCCCATCCACACCCTGATGCCGGACTGGCCCGAGACGGTGCAGCGCGCGCCGTAAAACACTCGCTGGCGGTGTAGACTTGACCGGTTGCCGAACCGGGAGAGCCCGACATGTGGAAATGGATCATCACGCTGGCATTTCTGGCCAGCTCCGGCGTGGCCGTCGCCGAGGCGCCGCTGTTGCTGCGCAGCCCGGACATGTCAGCCACGCACATCGCCTTCGAGTACGGCGGCCAGCTGTGGACGGTGCCGCGCGCAGGCGGCGAGGCCCAAGTGCTGGCGCGTGGCATGGATATGTTGTCCGGGCCCATTTTCTCGCCGGACGGCTCGCGCATCGTCTTCACCGGTACGTATGACCACAACACCGATGTTTATGTTGTCCCGGCCACGGGTGGGCAGCCGCAGCGCCTGACCTGGCATCCGGGGCCGGATGTCGCCGTCGGCTGGACGCCGGATGGCAAGCGCATCCTGTTCCGCTCGCATCGCTACAGTTTCGCCGACCCCAACCAGCTCTACACCGTGGCCCTGATCGGTGGCCTGCCCGAGAAACTGCCCCTGCCAGCGGCTGAAACCGGTTCGTATTCGCCGGACGGCAGCCACCTGGCCTACGTGCCCGGCTTTCAGTGGGAACCCTTCTGGAAGAACTACAAGGGCGGGCAGCACACCCAGGTGTGGCTGGCCGACCTCGCCGATTCCAGCGTGGTGCGCATCCCGGACATGAACGCCAATGCCAGCCATCCGATGTGGGTCGGCGACACGGTGTATTTTCTTTCCGACCGCGACGGCGCCATCACCCTGTACGCCTGGGATGTCGCGGCCGGCAAGGCACGCAAGCTCATCGACAACAACGGCTTCGACATCACCTCGGCCGCGGCCGGTCCCGGCGGCATCGTCTACTCACAGTTCGGTCAGTTGCACATCTTCGATCCGGCCACGGGCAAGGACCGCGCCGTGCCGGTGACCGTGTCCGGCGACATGCCGCAGCGCCGGCCGCGCTGGCTGGATGTCAGCGACGAGCTGCGCCACGCAGGCATCTCGCCCACGGGTGCGCGCGCCGTGTTCGAGGCCCACGGCGACATCCTCAGCGTGCCGGCCGACAAGGGCAGTGCCATCAACCTCACGCGCAGCCCGGGTGCCATGGACCGCAACCCGGCATGGTCGCCGGACGGCCAGTCGGTGGCGTATTTTTCCGATGCGGCCGGCCAATATGACCTCTACATCGTCAACCAGGACGGCTCGGGCGAGCCGCGTCGCATTCCGCTGGGCCAGGACGACGCCTTTTACTACGCCATCGCCTGGTCGCCGGACAGCCGCAAGCTGGCTTTCTACGACCAGAAACTGAACCTGTGGCTGGTGGACCTTGGTGCGGCCAAACCCGCGCCGGTGAAGGTGAAGACCGGCAACTATATGCCGTTGTCGCTGCGTGATGCCAGTTGGTCGCCGGACAGCCGCTGGCTGACCTTCACCGAGGTCCTGCCCAACAATCTGCATGCCATTGAGCTGTATTCGCTGGCCACGGGCAAGCTGCATCGCCTCACCGACGGCATGAGCGATTGCCGCTCGCCGGTCTTCGATGCCTCGGGCAAGTACCTGTACTTCACCGCCAGCACCACCACCGGGCTGACCGGCGGCTGGCTCAGCATGTCCTCGATGCAGCGCCCGGTGACGCGCCATGTCTACGCCGTGACGCTGGCGATCGATACGGCCTCGCCGCTGGCACCCGAGCCCGGCATGGAAGAGGGCAAGAACACGCCGGATGACAAGACCGATGACAAGGCCGGGGACGATGTGCCGGAAGTGCGCGTTGATCTGGCCGGCATCCGCGACCGCATCATGCCGCTGCCGTTGGAGGCGGCCAACTACGCCCGCCTGTACGCCGCCGGCCCCGGCATCCTCTACCTGACGCGTCAGCCGGTGGTGCAGATGCATCCGGGGCCGGCCCGCCTGGACGTCCTGAAGTTCGACCTCGACAAGCGCGACAGCGAAACCGTGCTGCGCAAGCTGCGCCAGTTCGAGCTGGGCGCCGACGGCAAGGCCATGCTGTACCGCAAGGGCGACGGCTGGTTCATTGCCGCTGACGGCAAGCCGGATGACGCCAGGAAACTGGCCGTGGACGACCTCAAGGTGTTCACCCGCCCGCACGAGGCCTGGACCGAGATGTACCACGAGGCCTGGCGCATCCAGCGGGCGTTCTTCTACGCACCCAACTTCCATGGCCTGGATATCAAGGCGGCCGAAAAGACCTTTGCGCATTATTTGCCGGGCATCGCCAGCCGCAGCGACCTGACCTTCCTGTTCCGCGAGATGCTGAGCTACATGTCCGTGGGCCACATGTTCATCCGCGGCGGTTACGAGCCGGCCATGGACGAGGTCAAGGTGGGCCTGCTGGGCGCGGATTATGCCGTTGAGAACGGCCATTACCGCATCAAGCGCATTTTCGACGGCGGTGCCTGGAATCCGGACAACTACGCGCCGCTGGCCCAGCCCGGGCTGGACGTGGAGGTCGGCGACTACCTGCTGGCCGTCAACGGCGAGCCGATCGATGCCGAGGAGAGCATTTACCGCGCCTTCGAGAACCTGGCCGGCAAGACCGTGCGCCTGACGGTGAACAACAAGCCGACCCTGACCGGCGCGCATGTCATCACCGTCAAGACCATCGCCAGCGAGCGCGGCCTGCGCCAGGCGGCCTGGGTCGAACACAATCGCGAACTGGTGGACAGGCTCAGCGACGGCAAGCTGGCTTACCTGCACCTGCCGGACACGTACTGGGGCGGCTACACCGCCTTCAACCGCTACTACTTTGCCCAGGTGGACAAGCAGGGCGTCATCATCGACGAGCGCTACAACCACGGTGGCCTCATCGCCGACTACATCATCCAGCAGTTGCAGCGCCGGCCCACCAGTCTGGGCGTGACGCGCTGGGGCAAGCGCAAGACCTCCGTGGCGCCACCGATGCAGATTTACGGCCCCAAGGTGATGGTCATCAACCAGTTTGCCGGCTCCGGCGGCGATGCCTTGCCGTGGCTGTTCAGAAAGGCCGATCTCGGCACCATTGTCGGTGAACGCACCTGGGGCGGGCTGGTCGGCATAGACGATTATCCCAGCCTGATGGATGGTGGCCGCGTCACCGCGCCGCGCTACGCCATCGAGGACCTGGATGGCACCTTCCCGGTGGAAAACCACGGCGTCGCCCCGGATATCGAGGTTTGGCAGGACCCGGCCAGGGTGCGCGCCGGGCACGATCCGCAACTGGAACGTGCCGTGGCCGTGGCCCTGAAGCAGCTCGAAGCCAACCCGCCGAAAACCTACCAGCGCGCGCCCTGGTACGACTACCAGCCGCGCTTGCCCACGGTACCCGGCACGGAGTGAGAGCTTGTGACTTTTTCAGCCTCGAAGTCCTGTCTTGAGACCATTTCGGGGTGCATGCCAGGAGCCTGGGCGGTAGGAACCATGTGAGCGAGGCACAGCCATTTTGAGAACGATTTTTCGACCATTTGAGGCGAATACTGGTTGCTATTTAACGAAAATGGGCGGGAAATCGGGCCAAAAGGGCGCAGCCGCAGCCGCTTGTGTTTCTGCCGCCCTGGCTCCCAGCCCAGCCCTTGTCATTCTGCGCGGAGGGCGCCAGCCCGGAGTCGCAGAATCTGGTCAACGGCAAGTCAGGATGGAGATCCTGCGATTCCGCTCGCTACGCTCACTCCACGCAGGATGACGGTTGGTTTGCCCGCTACGCTCACTCCACGCGGGATGACGGCCATTCCCCGTTATTCTGCGCGGAGGGCGCCAGCCCGGAGTCGCAGAATCTATGCACCGGGCAGCATCGGGGAGATCCTGCGATTCCGCTCGCTGCGCTCGCTTCACGCAGGATGACGGGTGGTTTGCTCGCTGCGCTCGCTCCACGCAGGAAGACGGGTGGACTTCGCGGGGTGAGGGACGGGCGTGTACTGGCCCCGCGACTGGTAAAATCGCAAGGACGGGGGACTTTTTCACAGACTCTGAGGCGATGACCATGGATGCCATGTCGGCCCATGCCCTGCTGGCGGCATTGCAAGATGTCGACGGTCGGCCCTGCTCGGAACTGGCCTGGATGATGCGCATGGACCCGGCCACGGCGCGCCAGCAGTTGGACGCACTATGCCGTGAGGGCGATGTGGTGGTGCATGGCCAGGGGCGAGCGCGCTACTACGCCCTGGCGCAGCCGTTGTCCGCAGCGCTCGATCACGGCATGCTCAGGCCGCCACGATCCTGCCGTGACCCGAAACTGGCGGCTGCACGTTTGTGTCACGGTCATCCGGCCGGTCGTCTGGGCGTCGCCTTGCACGACGCGCTTGGCCGCAAGGGCTGGTTGGAAACGGACGGAGATGTGTGCCGGCTCACTTCCTGCGCTGAAACGGCCTTGCGCGAACTCGGCCTTGTCGTTGGTCCCGTGCCGGCCGGCAAACGCTGCCTGGACTGGAGCGAGCGGCGATACCATGTCGGTGGCGCCCTGGGGCGGATGCTGGCCGAGAGCCTGGTCGAACGTGGCTGGGTGCGACGGGTGCCGGGTCAACGTGGCCTTGAGGCGACCACGGCCGGGCGCATGCGCTTGCGCGACGCCTTGGGGATCCAGATGTGACCGGCGGCGTGGCGCTGGACGTGGTGATCGCTTGGGTGGATGGCGCCGACTCGCGTTGGCGGCAACGGCGCGAGACCTGGCGGCGGCGATGCGGTGGCGGCGATGCGCCGTATGCCGATGTCGAAGGGCGTTACCGCAACAACGGCGAGCTGCGTTTTTTGCTGATGTCGCTACGGCGTTTCCTGCCGCAGGCGCGCCACATCTGGCTGGTCACGGACAACCAGAGCCCTGATTGCCTTGACGGGTTTCCCGAGGTCACGCTGGTCGATCATCGCGACTTCGTGCCTGCGACGTTCCTGCCAACCTTTTCCTCGCGTGCCATCGAGGCCTCTTTGCACCGGATTCCCGGCCTGGCCGAGCACTTCGTGTACTTCAACGATGACATCTGCCTGATGCGGCCGGCCGACGTGGATGATTTCTTTGACGCCGGCGGCAGCGTGGTGCATGTTACCGACATGCCCATCCCCGACGACCCGGCCGACTGGCACACCTCCGAGCATTGTGGTGCGGCGCAAGCCGCGCGCTGGATGCGCGACCATGGTCTCGAGTCCAGCCTGCACTGGCTGGTGGCCCATGGGCCGCGTGGTATCCGCAAGAGCCTGATGCGGGCGTTGGAAGATGCCCAGCCACGGCTTTTTGCCGCGACCCGGCGCGAACGCTTCCGCAATTGCGAAAACCAGAATGTGCTGGTGCAACTGTACCCGCAATGGTGCCTGGCGCAGGGCCTGGGCGAAGTGCGTCACGGCGAGTGCAGTTACCTCACCAGCGATGACTTCCAACACCGGCCGCTGGCCACGCAAACACAGGTGCATGAACGCATCTGGCAACGCCAGCTCAGCCTGTGCGTCAACGACACCGGTGACGACGGTGACATCTCCGCAGGCATGGCGGCCTATCGTCGCTGCATGGACGGCCTGTTCGGCACCGAAGGCGGGCAGGTCCCGCAGCCGCATGCCGTCGCCCTTCCGGGGCAGTGAAACCCTCGTGGCTGGCGATCACCGTGGCCAATGCGCGTCGTTCATCTGCTCCGGGCCCTTGTGCGCGGTGGCGCAGGTCCAGTCCTCGGGCATGCGTGCGTTTTCCAGCGCCGCCAGCAGCTCCGCGGCCTCGGGCAGCTTGTCTGCCGAGGTGTACACCACTTCCTCCTCCTTGGGATTGTGCACGTTCAGGCGCTGCATCAGCCGCCGGCAGCGACCTTTCAGCGTCGAGATCGGCGGATCGGCCTCCAGTGCAACCTCCAGCACCTCGATCAGCGGCCACATCTCGCCGTGTTCGCGTTTCATCACGAACACCGGCATTTGCAGGCCGGCCTCCTCCAGCGGCGGGAACAGCACTTCCTCCTCAAGGTAAATGTGCTCGCGCAACAGCCGCAGCGCCTTGCCCAAAGCCGCCGTGTCACCATCGCCCTCGAGAATCCCGAGGATGCCGCTGTCGATATCACGATGCTGCTGCTCCAGCAGCTGCGCCGGTGTGCTTGTCATCTCAGTGCTCCGGAATTGCTGATTCAACCCGCAAGCTTATAACTTTCAGGGCGATGGATTTCCCTGCCATGGATCAAGGTGGAGTCGCAACAGGCGTACAATGATTGCAATTGATTGTCATTCAAGGAGTGTTGCCATGAATCTGCAGGCTGGTTCCGGGCGCGTTTTCGGTGCCGTTGTCCTGGCCATGGGTTTGGCGTTCGGGGTGGCGTTGTCGCCCACGGTGAGCGCCGCGGAGATCGATTTCCACATCGTCAGCCCGGCCGATGGCGCCGTGGTCAGCAGTCCCGTGAAGCTGAAGATCGCCGTCGAAGGCACGACCATCGGCAAGCCCAGCGAAGGGCTGGACCATCTGCACTACGCGGTGGATGGCGGCGAAGCGACGCCGATTTACAAGAACCACGTCATCGAGCTTGATCTTGCGCCCGGCAAGCACAGTCTCTGGGTCAACATCGCCGGGCCGACGCACCGGCCGTTGATGCCGGCCAAGACGGTGACTTTCACGGTCAAATGAGGCTGCTGCGTCACGGCCGGCTGGTGCGTTGGCTGCACGGCCTGAACATCGTCGTCATGGCGGTGTTGCTGGCGAGCGGACTGGCCCTGGGCGGCGTTCTGGCGCATGAGATCGTGGCTTGGTTGGGCGGCCATGAGCTGGCGCGCCTGACGCACAACCGCCTGGGCCTGGCTTTTGCGGCGGCCATGCTGTTGCTGTTGCTGGTGATGCCGCGGCGCGTGCTGCGGCTGCTGCGTGACTGCCTGCACTGGCGATCGTCGGATATTGCCTGGCTGTGGCGCTTCCTGCCGCGCTTGTGGCAGCCGCAGGGGCAGGTGCCGCACCACGACGGCCGCTTCGATCCGGCCCAGCGCCTGGTGTTCGGGCTGTTGCTGGCAAGCCTCGTGACGGCGGCCGCCACGGGTGTGTACCTGTATTTTCTGCCGCCACTGGGGCGGACGTGGCTGATGTGGAGCATCCGTGTGCACATTTTCTCGGCCTGGGCCGTGATCGTGTTGCTGGGCATTCACATCATTGCCGGTATCGGCCTTTTGCCCAGCCACCGCGGCATTGCCCGCGCCATGCTTGGCGATGGCACGGTGAGCGCGACGCTGGCGCAGCGCCTGTGGCCGGGCTGGGCCAGGCGCCGCGACAGAGGCAGTTGACGCCCGCGGCACGGGTCCTCGGCCATAAGCTCATGGCGCTTCGGCGTTTCACCTGCCTGCCGGCAAAACCTACCCTCAATGAGGAGATGGCACGCATGACCGTGCCGCATTCATTGCTCATCGAGGTGGAACATCATGGCTGCATCATCTTCCTTGGCACGGCACGACGTGCTTATCATCGGTGGCGGCGCCGGTGGCACGGCCGTGGCATCACGGCTGCGGCGGGCACGATGTGACCTGGACGTCGCCGTCATCGATCCGGCGAAATACCATTACTACCAACCCGCCTGGACGCTGGTTGGTGCGGGCGAATATCGCATTGAACGCACGCGGCGCGAGCTGGCCTCGCTGCTGCCGCGTGGCGTGCAGCATGTTGTCGCCAGCGTGGCCGCGGTTGATGCCGAGGCACGCGAAGTCGCGCTGGACGATGGCCGTCGGATCGCTTACCACTTTCTGGTGGTGGCGGCCGGCGTTGAGCTGGACTGGGGCGCCATCGAGGGCTTGGAGGATACCTTGGGTCGCAACGGCGTGACCAGCAATTACCAGCCGGGTCTGGCGCGTTACACCTGGGAGCTGGTGCGCGGTTTTACCGGTGGGCGTGCCGTGTTCACCCAACCGGGCACGCCCATCAAGTGCCCCGGGGCGCCGCAAAAAGCTGTTTACCTCAGTGCCGACTACTGGCGCCGAACCGGCGTTGCCGCCGATGTCAGTTTCCATACCGCGGGCCAGGCCATCTTCGGCGTGCCGTTCTATGCCGGACCACTGGAGAAGGTGCTCGCCTCACACGACGCGGCCATCCATTACGGCCATGAACTGGTGGCCGTCGACGGCGCGCGCCGTGTGGCCACTTTTGCCGTGAATATCGCCGGCACACGCACGCTGGAGGAGGTGAACTGCGATCTCTTGCATGTGGTGCCGCCGCAGCGACCGCCGGCCTTCATTCGCAACAACGCGGCTCTGGCCAATGCCGGCGGCTGGCTGGAAGTGGACCAGGCCAGCCTGCGCCACGTACGCCAGCCGTCCATCTTCGGCCTGGGTGACTGCACCTCCACACCCAACAGCAAGACGGCAGCCGCCGTGAAGGTGCAGGCGCCGGTGCTGGCGGACAACCTCCTGGCCGCGTTGGCCGACCGCGAGCCGGTCCAGGCGTATGACGGTTATGCCGCCTGCCCGGTGACCACGGAGCTGGGCAAGGTGATGCTGGCCGAGTTCACCTACGGCGGCAAGGTCACGCCCAGTTTTCCACTGGATCCGCGCGTGCCAAGACGTGCCTGGTGGCTGCTGAAGAAGTACGTCCTGCCGTGGCTGTACTGGCACGTCATCCTGCGCGGACGTGCCTGGTTGCAGCCGCACCGACCGCGGGAGTTTGCTTCCGTCGAGCCGGAGCTGCGTCTGCGGCGTCGCCCGGTGACCGATCCGTGAGCATTCAGCCGCCGATGTAGGACATCTCGATCTTCTTGCCTGCGCCGGGTGTGTTCTGCGTGCGCAGTTCGGAATAGCGGTCGGCGCGGCCATGCCACACGGCCGCGATGCGGCCCAGGATCTCGTCGTCGTCGGCACCGTCGCGCAGGAGCTGGCGCAGGTCGGTGCCGCCGGTCGCGAACAGGCAGGTGTAGAGCTGGCCCTCGGCGGACAGGCGCGCGCGCGTGCAACTGCCGCAGAAGGGCTGGGTGATGGAGGCGATCAGGCCGATTTCGCCGCCGCCGTCCTTGTAGCGCCAGCGCCGGGCCACTTCGCCCGGATAATTGGGCGGCACCCGCTCCAGCGGCCAGCGGGCGTCGATGCGCGCAAGAATCTCCCGGGCGCTGACCACCTCGTCCATCTTCCAGCCGTTGGAGTTGCCCACGTCCATGAATTCGATGAAGCGCAGGATGTGGCCCGTGCCGCGAAAATGCCCGGCCATGGCTTCGATCTCGCCGTCGTTCATGCCGCGCTTGACCACCATGTTGACTTTCACTGGCGCCATGCCGGCCGCGGCGGCATTGTCGATGCCGGCCAGCACGCGGGCGACCGGGAAGCCGACATCGTTGATGGCCTTGAAAGTGGCGTCGTCCAGCGCATCCAGGCTGACCGTGATGCGCTTCAGACCGGCCTCGGCCAAGGCATTCGCCTTCTTCTCGCTCAGCAGTGAACCGTTCGTCGTCAGGCTGATATCGTCGATGCCGGGCACCTCGGCCAACTCGGCGATCAACACTTCCAGGTCCTTGCGCACCAACGGCTCGCCACCGGTCAGGCGCAGCTTGCTCACGCCCAGACGGGCAAACAACGTCGCCAAACGCGTGATTTCCTCGTAGCTCAACAGGCTGGCGCGCGGCAGGAAGGCGTGGTTGGCGCCAAACAGCTCACGCGGCATGCAGTAGGCGCAGCGAAAATTGCAGCGGTCGACCACCGAAATGCGCAGGTCGCGCAGCGGCCGCCCCAATGTGTCGCGAGTATCCATGGCAACTCCGGTTCGAGCCGGAAACAAACGGGGTGCGCCATTGTAACGCTGTGGTGCGGGGAGCAGGGAGGTTGTAGGTCGGGAGCGCGCGCAGCGCGAACCCGACGAGGTGTGGGGCACCAAGAGACAACCGCTGTACCATGTCGCCATGGCAACGACGACTGACCTGCTGGCCGAGTTGCGCCGGCGCATCGACGAAGTGACACCAACCGAGGCCTTGGCGCGTCAGGCACAGGGCGCCTTGCTGCTGGACGTGCGCGACGATGGCGAGCGCGCTGCCGGCATGCCTGCGGGCGCCAAAGGTATCTCACGTGGTTTTCTGGAGTTCAAGATCGGCCAGCTGGAACCGGTCCGCGAGCGCGAGATGCTCACTCTGTGTGCCAGCGGCGGACGTTCGCTGCTGGCCGCCGAGGCCCTGCAAAAGCTGGGCTATGCCAACGTGCGCTCGGTGGCCGGCGGCTTCAAACGCTGGCAAGCTGAGGGCTTGCCGGTCAGCCATGCCGAGGGGCTGGATGCCGATGCCGCCGAACGCTATGCGCGCCAGTTGCGCCTGCCGCAGATCGGCCCGCAAGGCCAGACGAAGCTGGCCAAGGCGCGCGTGGCAATGCTGGGCGCGGGTGGACTCGGTGCACCGGCGGCGCTGTACCTGGCCGGCGCCGGCGTCGGCCACATCACCCTGATCGACAATGATCGTGTGGATCGTTCCAACCTGCACCGCCAGGTGATCCACGCCGATGCCCGCGTGGGCATGGCCAAGACCAAATCCGCCCGCATGACGCTGGCCGCGCTGAACCCGCGCGTCACCGTCGAGGCGCGCAACGAGAGGCTGGATACCGGCAGCGCCGAGGCGCTGCTGGCCGGCCACGATGTCATCTTCGACGGCGCCGACAACTTCAAGGCGCGTTACGCCCTGACCGAGGCGAGCCTCAAGCTCGGCATCCCCATGGTTTACGGCGCCGTGGAGCGCTTCACCGGCCAGGTGAGTGTGTTCGACCCACGACGCGAGGACTCGCCCTGCTACCGCTGCCTGGTGCCTGAGCCACCGGCGGCCGGCGATGCCCCCAACTGCAGCGAGGCCGGCGTGCTGGGCGTGCTGCCGGGCCTGGTGGGCCTGCTGCAGGCCACCGAGACGCTGAAGCTCATCCTCGGTATCGGCGAGCCGCTCACGGGGCGCCTGCTGACCTTCGATGCGCTGGCGATGCGTTTTCGTGAGCTGCGCCTGGCGCGCAACCCGGCCTGCCCGAGCTGCGGCAGTTCGATGGGCTCTGGTTGACGTATCAGTGCAGCCAGCAAAGGCCTATACTGGGCGCATGAGTGCGACATACAGCAAAGTACAGGATTCAGCCCGGAAGCTTTCGCCGGAGGAGCGCGCACGCTTGGCTGAAGAGTTGCTGGAGTCGGTACGCCCTCCCGCAGCGGATGTGGACGCGGCCTGGGCGGCAGAAATCGAGCGTCGTCTGGATGCGCTGGAACGTGGTGAAACGACGACCATCCCCGCCGAAGAAGTGTTCTCCCTGCATGTCACGACAGGTGAGCCAACTTCACCGTTCGATGTTCCGGGAATCGAAACTGACATGTCGGCCAGCGATTTGGTTGATGCGGTCAGGGCTGCCCGCCGACGTTGAGGTACGGCTGCCAACGATTCGTGAACCCGTGGTGGAATGCACGCTTCCGCTGCCAACTACTTTGAGTTTTTGATGACAGACAAATCCCGCAGCCAATTCCATATGGCCGATGTGCGCGGCAAGCGCATCACTTCCCGCCGCGCGGTCGCCGTGGGCGAACTGGCGGCCGGTGACGCCTTCGAGGCCATTGTCGACAAGCGCCTGCCCAAGGGCGACGCCATGGCCATGGCCGAGATTGCCGGCGTGCAGGGCGCCAAGAATGCCTGGCAAACCATTCCACTATGCCATCCGCTGGGACTGGAATACGCCGAGGTACGCTGCGAGCCGGTGCCCGAACGCCGTGCCATTCGCGTGTACTGCGAAGCGGCGGCACTGGCGCGCACGGGCGTGGAAATGGAGGCCCTGGCCGGGGCCAGCGCGGCGCTGCTGACGCTGTACGACCTCACCAAGCCGGTCGAGCCGGCGCTGGCCATGGGCGGCGTGCGGCTGCTGTTCAAGGAAGGTGGCAAGAAGGGCTTGTGGCTGCATCCGGACGGCATGAGCGAGGCCGAGCGCGAGCGCTACAAGCCACGCTCGGTGCCGCGTCTTGAAGGCATCACGGCCGCCGTCATCACTTTGAGCGACCGCGCCAGCCGCGGCGACTACGAGGACAAGTCCGGGCCGTTGCTGGTCGAGCGCCTGCGCGCGTTGGGTGCGGAGGTGGCCTCGGCCGAGCTGTTGCCCGACGAGCGGCAACGTCTGGTCGCGCGCCTGCGCGAGCTGGTGGCCATCAACGCCGACTTGGTGCTGTGCACCGGCGGCACCGGCTACGGCTCGCGTGATCGCACGCCCGAGGCCCTGGTCGAAGTGGCCGAACGCAAGTTGCCGGGGCTGGGCGAGATGTTCCGCAGCGAATCCAGCCAGCACACCATGCTGGCCTGGCTCAGCAACGCCGAGGCGGTGCTGGCCGGTCGCACCTTGATCATGGCCCTGCCGGGCTCCAGCCGCGCCGTGGCCCAGGCCATGGACATCCTCGAACCCATCCTGGCGCATGCGCTGGCGATGGTCGCCGACGGGAGCCACCCATGAGCAAGTTGCTTCATCCGGACGAGGCATTGCAACGCATTCTGGCCCGGTGTCAGGCCTCTGGAAGCGAGGCGATGGCACCAGCCGATGCCCTTGGGCGGGTGCTGGCCCAGCCTTGTGTGGCACGCGAATCCCTGCCGCCCTTCCACAACTCGGCGATGGACGGTTTTGCCTTTTCGGGAGGCGACGAGACCCTGCCGGCCAGCTCCGTATGGCCGGTTCTGGGCGAACAGGCGGCCGGCGATGAAGCAACCGTCGGCGGCACCGGCGCGGTCGCCATCATGACCGGCGCACGCCTGCCCGAGGGCATGGATCGCGTCATTCCCGTTGAGCGCACCGAAAAATTGGACGATCCGCCGCGGGTGCGTATCCTGGCCGAGGTGGCGCCGCAGCAAAACGTGCGTGCCGCCGGCTCGGATGTGCCTGCCGGCGAGACCGTCCTCAATGCCGGTACCGTGCTGGCGCCGCAGCAACTGATGCTGCTGGCCGGGCTGGGTGTGCCCGAAGTCGAGGTGGCCCGTCGCCCGCGCGTGGCCGTGCTCAGCACCGGGCGCGAGTTGGTGGACGATCCGGCCCAGCCGCTGGCTTCCGGCCAGATCCGCAACTCCAACCGGCCCTTTCTCGCCAGCCGTGTGCCGTTGGCCGGTGCCGAGTTGGTGCACGCCGAAACGGTTGGTGATGATGTGGATGCCTTTCTGGTCGCCTTCGCGCGCGCGCATGATGCGGGCGCGCGCGTGGTGCTGTCCACCGGCGCGGTTTCCATGGGGCGCTACGACTTCGTGCCGCAGGCGCTGGAACGGCTGGGTGCCGAGGTCATCTTCCACAAGATCGCCATCCGTCCCGGCAAGCCCTTGCTGTTCGCCTGCCTGCCCGACGGCACCTTGTTCTTCGGCCTGCCGGGCAACCCCATTGCCACCGCGGCCGGCCTGCGCTTTTTCGTTGAACCGGCCCTGCGCGCCATGCTGGGCCTGCCGCCCGAGCAGCCCTGGCATCTGCCGCTGGCCAACGACTGGCAAGGCAAGCCCACGCTTCGCTACCACCTCAAGGCCCGTGTCGGCATTGATGCCGCCGGCCAGCTTGCCGCCACCATCCTGCCGGGCCAGCAGTCCTACCGCATCCGCCCCTACGCCGACGCCAACGCCTGGGTTGTCGTGCCGCTGGGGAGCGAGCAACTGGCCACCGGTACCCTGGTGGAGGCCCGCGGCATGGGGCATCTGGAGAGCCCGCGGATTTCCGACGCCACGCCGGCATGACCGGTCACGATGCGTGCAAAATGAACCGTATAAAGCGCATAAATGGCAAATATGGTCTGTGTATGGCGCATTCTGTTTGAGTTACGGGCCTGGCCGACGTATGCTGGGACGTGGAGCCATCCGTTTTGGAGTGTCCCGTGCCGAAGTCCATCCCGCGCAGTTATTCACACGCCACGCGTGAAGCCAATGTGTTGTTTGGCGCCTTGTTGCAAACGGCGCGCAAGGAACGGGGCCTGACCCAACAGGAGGTCGCCGAGCGCGTTGGTGTCTCGCGTGGCATGTTGCGGCGTATCGAGCAGGGCGATCCCAAATGCGAAATCGGCGTGGCGTTTGAGGTCGCCACGCTGCTGGGTGTGCCCTTGTTCGGTCTGGATGACGAGCGGCTGCAGCACGAACGACACGCTGTGCAACAGCGGCTCGCACTGTTGCCGGCGGCCGTCCACAAGCGTCGCGGTGGTGTGCGTGACGACTTCTGACCGCGAGGCTTTCGTCTGGATCTGGTTGCCCGGGGCCACGCAACCGGTGGTCGCCGGTCGCGTGTGGCAGGAAGGTGATCGCCTGCTGTTCAACTACGGGCGAAGCTACCTGCAGCGGGACGCCGCCATGGCCATCGATCCGGTGGCATTGTCATTGCGACAAGGTCGGCTGGAGCCCCGGCATGGGCATGCTGTGCACGGTGCCATCCGCGACGCGGCGCCCGATGCCTGGGGGCGTCGTGTCATCATCTACCGGCTGCTGGGCCGCAAGGGCGGTGACGTGGACACGGCACGGCTTGATGAGTTGACCTATTTGCTCGAATCGGGGTCGAACCGCATCGGCGCGTTGGATTTTCAGCGCTCGGCAACCGACTACGCGCCACGCGGAACCGACCATGTACCCTTGGCCATGTTGCTCGAGGTGGCGGAACGGGTGCAGCAGGGCAAGCCGCTGCCGCCGGCGCTGGATCAGGCCCTGTTTCACGGCAGCTCCATTGGTGGCGCGCGGCCCAAGGCGCTGCTGCAAGATGGCGATCGGCAATACATTGCCAAGTTCTCTGCCAGCACGGACCTGTACAGTGTCGTCAAAGCCGAGTTCATTGCCATGCGGCTGGCGGCCTTGGCAGGCCTCGATGTTGCCGGCGTCAGGATGGCGCAGGCCGGCGGCAAGAATGTGTTGTTGATCGAACGCTTCGATCGGCAACGGCGGACCGATGGCTGGAGCCGCAAGGCCATGCTCTCCGCGCTTACCCTGCAGGGACTGGACGAGATGACTGCACGCTACGCCAGCTATGAAACCCTGGCCGAGATCATCCGCCACCGCTTTGCCGAGCCACGCCACACGCTGCATGAATTGTTCGCTCGCCTGGTGTTCAACATCCTCTGCGGGAACACCGATGACCATGCGCGCAACCACGCGGCTTTTCTGGACGGCGAGACCCTGCGCCTGACGCCCGCCTACGATATTTGCCCCCAGGGCCGTACCGGCAACGAGGCTTCGCAGGCGATGCGCATCGACGGCAGCAACAATCTCAGCCAGCTGCGGACCTGTTTGTCGGCGGCTCGCCACTTCCAGCTGTCCATCGCACAGGCGCGGCGCATTTGCGACCGGTTGATTGCCAGCATCGAGCAGCATTGGTCGTCCGTGTGCGATGCCTGCGAGCTCGAACCGGTCGAGCGCAAGCTGCTCTGGGGCAGACAGTTTTTGAATCCGTTTTCGCTGCAGCGTTGAGCTAGCCTGAATTATTCACAAGGTCGAACGGCACTTGCTGGAAAACGTTTGTGATTCAGTAATGTTTGTCCGCTTTTCGGTCAAGTCAGCGTTCACAGCGTGTTTCCGTGCCGTTCTGTCGCGGCGCTTGCGGTTTCTCGCGGCGCCACACTCGGTCCTCAGTCAAACCGTAGTCCCCGCTACGCTTTTCCTTCGCCCCTTCGCGTGGCTTGCTGCGAATTCCGCAATCATCCGCGACCCTCATGAATAATGCAGGCCAGGAGCCTGGGCGGCAGAAACACAAGCGGCTGCGACTGCGCCCTTTTGGCCCGATTTCCCGCCCATTTTCGTTGAATAGCAGCCAGTATTCGCCTCAAATGGTCGAAAAATCGTTCTCAAAATGGCTGTGCCTCGCTCACATGGTTCCTACCGCCCAGGCTCCTGGTTTCTTGCCTGCAGTTGCACGAGTATCATTGGTTTGTTTGACGTGTTCCGCTGGCTGCAACCGAGTAGACAAATGAACGTACACATCGCCCTTTACGGCGCGCTGCGCGAAGCGGATGCGACCGGTTTCGTGGAGCTGGAATTGCCGGCAGGCAGCACGGTGGGCAGCCTGCGCGAGAAACTGGTGGCGCATCTGGCCAAGCATGCGCCGGGGGTGTCGGGCAGCCTGCTGGCGCGCTCGGCCTTTGCCACCGACGCGGAGATCCTGCACGATCACCGCGAGGTGCCCGAGGGCGTGGGCCTGGCGCTGTTGCCACCGGTGAGCGGAGGCTGAGATGGACGATTTGCATATCGCCGTGGTGGATCGCGCCGAGGCGGTACTGGATCCGGCCGAGGCACTGGCGTTTGTCTCGGATCCGCGCTTTGGCGGCATCGCGACCTTCATCGGCCGCGTGCGCGACCACAACCTGGGCCGCAGGGTCACCGGGCTGAGCTACGACGCCTTCGAGCCCTTGGCGCTGGAGACGTTCCGTGCCATCCACCAGCGCGTGCGGGGCGAGATCGGCGCACCGCTGAAGTTGTACATCGCCCATGCCCGCGGCGATCTCGCCATCGGCGACTTTGCCATGTTGATCGCAGCCGGTACGCCGCATCGCGACGAGGCCTTTCGTGCCTGCCGCATGGCTACCGAGGCGGTCAAGCACGAGGCGCCGGTGTGGAAGCAGGAGCATTACATCGACGGCGACAGCGCCTGGAGCGAGGGCTGCTCGCTGTGCGAGGAGCAGCACGAAGCCGAGCATGCCCACGGTCATGGCTGAAACGCGGCCGCTCATCGGCGTGGTGTTGGCCGGCGGCCAATCCAGCCGCATGGGCCGCGACAAGGCCATGCTGGACTGGCAGGGCCGGCCATTGATCGAGCGGCAGATGGCGGCGCTTGACGAGGCGGGCTGCGAGCGCGTGCTGGTCAGTGGCTCGCGCCAGGACCACGACGCCATTCCCGATGCCGTGCCCGGCAAGGGGCCGGTGGGCGGCCTGGCCGGCATGGCCCGGGCCATCACGGGCGAGGCGCAACTGTTGGTGATCCCGGTGGACATGCCGCGGCTCGACGCCGCGTTGTTGCGCACGCTCGCCGAAAACCTGCCCGAGGCCCGCTGCCTGCGCTTTGCCGATCGCATCCTGCCCATGCGCCTGCGCCTCGATGCGGCCACGCGCGATCAACTGGCTGCCGTGCTGGTGGCTGATGAACCACGCCAGCGTTCGCTGCGGGCCTTGCAACAGGCCGTCGGCACCGCGGAAATTGACCTTCCGCCTGGCGCGGAAACCCAGCTCGTTGACTGCAACACACCGGAACGATTCCAGGAAGCCCAACCGTAGGTCGGGATTCGCCAACGGCGAAACCCGACACCGGCATGCATAATGGATCATGCCATCCACAGGGCACCGACCGGTTCCAGGAAGCCAGAACATGAGAGTGCAACATCAAGGCCAGAAGCTGCGCCTGCGCATCAACGAAGACGAGCTGCAAGACCTTTTGGCCGGGCAAACCCTCGCCAATCGCACCTGTTGGCCCGACGACACAGCCAGCGCCCAGCGCCTCACCCTTGGCGAAGCCAACGGCTGGCGGCGCGATAGCGACGGCTGGACGGTAAGCCTTGCTGAAGCACCAGTCCGTGAACTTGCCAGCCGCCTGCCCAGCAAGGACGGCATCGAGTTCGAGCTCGACGCCGGCGGCGCCAAGCCCTTGCATGTGCTGTTTGACATCGACGCCAAGGACAGCGCGCGTCGGCGACGCAAGTGACGAAAGGACCTGTGGCATGCGCATCGTGATCCTCACCGGCGCCGGAATTTCCGCCGAATCAGGCGTGAAGACCTTCCGCGACAGCGATGGCCTGTGGCGCCAGCACGATGTTCGCGAACTGGCCACGCCCGAAGCCTTTGGCCGCAATCCCGCGCTGGTGCACGCGTTCTACGATGCACGCCGGCGGCAGGTGTGCTCGGTTGAGCCCAACGCCGCGCACGCCGCATTGGCCCGGCTGGAGCGCGAGCATCCGGGCGAGGTCACCGTGGTGACGCAGAACGTCGACGACCTGCACGAGCGCGCCGGCTCGCAGCGCGTCTGGCACATGCACGGCAAGCTGTTGAGTGCCTTGTGTCAGGCCTGTGGCGGGCGGTTTGCCTGGCAGGATGATCTGGCCGACGAGCCGCTTTGCCCGGGCTGCGGCGAGCCGGCCCTGCGTCCGGACGTGGTCTGGTTCGGCGAGATGCCGCAGCACCTGGATGCCATCGATGCCGTCCTGGCCGATTGCGACCTGTTCGCTGCCATCGGTACCTCCGGCGAGGTTTACCCGGCAGCCGGTTTCGTCGAAGTCGCGGCCGGCCATGGCGCACGTACCGTCGAGCTGAACCTGCGCCGGAGTGCCGTCAGCCGCCTCTTCGACGAGGTCCGTACAGGCCCGGCCACTGAAATCGTGCCGGCCTGGGTTGACGAATGCCTGCAGGGTGGCTCCTGCATGTGCGCGACGCGCCATCCAGAAAACCCGTAGGAGCGCGCCTGCGCGCGACCAGAGGGCCGGGAGCCGGGAATCGCGAGCCGGGAATGGGGAATCGGTGCCGGATCCGCGCTGCGCGCTTGATCCGGCCTACGTCAAGCGAGGCCGGACGCTGTAGGCCCGCTCAAGGAGCGCAGCGACGGAGCGGGCATGGGGCCGGGGAGCCGGGAATCGGTGCCGAAATGATGGACCCGGGCTGCTGCGGACGCGCGCGGGAACGTCATGCCGCAACTCAACAGCGGGTCAACTGCGCGTAGGCCAGTACCAGCCATTTGCTGCCGTGATCTTCAAAGGCCACTTGCACGCGGGTGTGGGCGCCGCGGCCTTCGGCGTTGACGATGGTGCCGTCGCCATAGTCCGGGTGGCTGACGTGCTGGCCCAGCTCGAAGCCCGAGTTGTCCGCGGCGTGCGTGCTGCCGTGGTGTCGTTGGCGGATGCCGGCGCGTGGCCGCACTTCGTCGATCAGCGCGGCCGGCAGCTCGCCCAGAAAGCGTGATGGCCGTGCCAACACCTGGCTGCCGTGGATGCGGCGGGTCTCGGCATGGCACAGCACCAGTTGCTGGCGAGCCCGCGTGATGCCGACGTAGGCCAGGCGGCGCTCTTCTTCCAGCCGTCCTTCCTCGTTGCTGGAGCGGTCGCTTGGGAACAGGCCGTCTTCCATGCCCACCAGGAACACCAGCGGGAACTCCAGACCCTTGGCCGAATGCAATGTCATCAATTGCACGCAACGTGTGGGGTCGCGCCCCTGGCCCTCGCCCGCTTCCAGTGCCGCGTGTGCCAGGAAGGCGGCCAGCTCGGGCAGTTCGGCGTCCTCGTCCTCGGGGCTCATTTCGAAGCGTTCGGCGACATTCACCAGCTCATCC
Source organism: uncultured Rhodanobacteraceae bacterium (assembly GCA_964583865.1). GTDB lineage: Bacteria > Pseudomonadota > Gammaproteobacteria > Xanthomonadales > Rhodanobacteraceae > DASSBG01. The sequence goes on from CAZOXZ010000005.1 coordinate 26,781, forward strand.
AGATTCTCCAGTCGAGTTTCACTGTGGCGGTGGCTGTCACGGCTGTAATAGTCGCGCAGTTCGCTGGCCTCCAGCACATGGCCGACCTGTTCGGCCAGGGTCAGTTCTGCTGTGCCGTCGTCGCCGGAGGCATGGATGGCGTCGTCCAGGTTGTTGACGAAATCGATGAAGCCGGTGAGCGCATTGCGTGCACGCGCGGCCAGCTCCGTGCCGCCGGCCTCGGCCCGCGCGGCATCCCACATCGAGCAATCCGCACCACGCGCGTGCCGGCGCAGCGCATCCAGGGTGCGTTGGCCGATGCCGCGTGGCGGCGTGTTGACGCAGCGCTCGAAGGCGGCATCGTCGGCGCGATTGGCGGTCAGGCGCAGGTAGGCCAGCACGTCCTTGACCTCGGCGCGCTCGAAGTAGCGCAACCCACCGTAGACGCGGTACGGCAGCTCGCGCTGCATCAGTTGCTCCTCGAAGGCGCGTGACTGCGCGTTGGAACGGTACAGGATGGCGCAGTCGCTGTAATTGCCGCCGCTCTCGACGTGGCGCACGATGCGTTCGATGACAAAGCGGGCTTCGTCCTGTTCGTCCCAGGCGGTGTACAGCTCGATGCGGTCGCCTTCGCCGCTGTCGGTCCACAGGTTCTTGCCCAGGCGGCCGCCGTTGTTCTCGATCAGGCTGTTGGCGGCACGCAGGATGGTGCCGGTGGAGCGGTAGTTCTGCTCCAGGCGGATGGTTCCGGCGCCGGGAAAATCGCGCAGCATGTGCTGCATGTTCTCCACCCGTGCGCCACGCCAACCGTTGATCGACTGGTCGTCGTCGCCAACGTCAAACAGCTCGCCGCTGTCTCCGGCCAGTACCCGCAGCCAGGCATATTGCAAGGCGTTGGTGTCCTGGAACTCGTCCACCAGCAGGTAGCGCCAGCGGCGCTGATAATGCTCCAGCAGGCTGGGATGTTTTAGCCACAGCTCGTGGGCGCGCAGCAGCAGCTCGGCAAAATCCACCAGCCCGGCGCGCTGGCAGGCCTGCTCGTAGGCCTGGTAGATGCGCACCATGGTGGCCTGGGCCGGGTTGTCACGGACTTCGATCGCTTCGGCGCGTTTGCCCTCGTCCTTCCAGGCGTTGATGGCCCAGGTGGCCTGGCGGTGCGGATGGCGCGACTCATCCAGATCCAGCCCCGTGATGACGCGCTTCACCAGGCGGCGCTGGTCGTCGGTGTCGAGGATCTGAAAACCCTCGGGCAGGCCGGCCTCCCGGTAATGGCGGCGCAGCAGGCGATGGGCGATGCCGTGGAACGTGCCCACGGTGAGCCCGTGCATGCGCCCAGGCATCAGCTCGGCCAGGCGAGCGCGCATCTCGCCGGCGGCCTTGTTGGTGAAGGTGACCGCCAGGATCGACCATGGCGGCGCCCCGGCGACCTCGGCCAGCCAGGCGATGCGCCGCGTCAGGACCCGGGTCTTGCCCGAGCCCGCCCCGGCCAGCACCAGATAATGTCCCGGATCGGCACCGACGGCCTCGCGTTGGGCCTCGTTGAGTGAATCGAGCAGGTGGGAAACATCCATCCGGGCATTGTAAGCCGTCCGTGGGGCGATCGAGGTCGGTCAGCGCTTGCGCCGGGCGAGCAGGCCGCCCAGAAGCAGCAGGGCGCCGGCTGCCGTGGCTGCGATGCCGGCCCATTGTGGCGGCGTTTCGCGGTGGGTTGTCTGCACCGCGAACTCGCCGACCTGGAAGGCGGTGTCGGTCGTTTGGTAGCTGATGTAGCCGGTCAACGCCAGGATGCCGGCGGTGATGAGAAGAGTGCCCAGAATGATGGCGACGATACGCATGACCGAACCTGTGTGAACAAAGGCGCTGTCAAGGTACCATGCGGTGGTCTTGTCTGCCGGCAAAAAAATGCCCCGAGGACCAGGGGAGGAGTCCTCGGGGCTGGGTCGTGATCTGGGGAGGGATCCGACCCCGTGGTCCACTCAGGGAGGTGAGTGAAGCAGGACGCCGTTGCGTACGTCCTGACCCTTTGACGGGCCTTGTGGCGAAAAGTTCCGGAGTGGAAGGTTACAGTTCGTGACTGTTCAGTTTCGGTGGTCTGGTTGTGCTTCGAAACCGTGGGATGCGGGCCGCCTTGTAGTACCATGGCACTCGAGCCGGTCGGGCAGCCGCGGCACGCGTGGCGTGTCGAGGAAAGTCCGGGCTCCAAAGGGCAGGGTGCCAGGTAACGCCTGGGCGGCGCAAGCCGACGGAAAGTGCAACAGAGAGCAGACCGCCGAACGGCGCCTTGGGCGTGCGTGGCAAGGGTGAAAGGGTGCGGCAAGAGCGCACCGCGTGCGGGGACAACGCCGCACGGCACGGCAAACCCCACCTGGAGCAAGACCGAATAGGGGAACATTGGCGCGGCCCGCGTCGTTCCCGGGTAGGTTGCTTGAATCCACCGGTGACGGTGGATCCAGAGGAATGGCTGCCCCGCCTGCGGGCGGACAGAACCCGGCTTACAGGCCGGCTCGTTTTTTCTCGTCGGTGCTGCGGTTACACTGTGCCGCGTTCCTTGTGGCGCGACACAGTGGCTGCCCCACTTTCGCCGGCACTTCAGCGGCAGCACAAAACGGAGATGGTGATGCTCGATTTTCTTCCGCATGGCGAATGGCTTGGCAACAGCTTCCAGGCCTGGATTTTTACCGGTATCGGTGCTCTGGTTGGCTACTTGCTCGTCACCGCGATCGTGGCCTTCGTCAGATCGCGCCTGCGCAAGGCCAGCGAGCGGCACCCGAGCAGCAAAACCCTGTTCCTGTCGGCCATGGTCGTGGCCGCCACGCGCAACTGGATCGTGTTGTTGCTGGCCATTGTCATTGGTTTGCATGCCCTGAAGTTCCCGCCCGGCACGGATCGTTGGCTGTCCTGGGCCGTCGGCGCCTTGATCGGCATCCAGCTGGCCTTCTGGGTCAGTCGGCTGGCCGTGGCATTGTTGCGTGGCACCACTACCGCCGACAGTCAGGCGCGCGGCAGCCGATCGGTGATCTTCGGTCTGTTGACCTGGGCGGTCGAGTTGGTGATATGGGTCACCCTGCTGCTGGTATTGCTGGCCAACGCCGGGGTCAACATCAACGCCTTCGTCGCCAGTCTGGGCATCGGCGGCCTGGCTTTTGCCTTTGCCGCACAGAAGGTGCTGGCCGACATTTTCGCCTCCATCGCCATCGGCCTGGACAAGCCTTTCGAGCCAGGCGATTTCATCACCTTCGGCAGCGAGCTAGGGACGGTGAAGCGGGTGGGTATCAAGACCACGCGCATCACGGCCTTGTCCGGCGAGGAGCTGGTGGTCTCCAACACCTGGATCCTGGATCAGGTGATCCATAACCTGTCGCGCCGCGATGAGCGCCGCATCGTGTTTGGCTTCAGTCTGTCGCTGGATGCGACCAGCGAGCAGATCGAGGAGGTGGTGCAGGCGGTGCGCGGTTTCATCGAGGATGAGGATGGCACGCGCCTGGATCGTGGCCATTTTCTCGGCATCGGTGATACCGGGTTCCGGCTGGAGTTCGTGTTTTACATGCTCGACCCGGCCTATGGCGTCTATTGCGACGCCCAGCAACGCATCAATTTTCGCTTGATGCACAAGTTGGAGGCCATGGGGCTGGACTTTGGTGTGCCAATTCGCACGGTGCAGTCCCGCGTCGGTGCTGGCGAAAGCACGGTCGGCGGCATCGATTGACGACTCAGGAGCCTGGACGCCAGGAACCATGTGAGCGGGGCACAGCCATTTCGAGAGCGATTTTCTGACCATTTCAGGCGAATACTGGTTGGTATTCAACGACCTGATTAGCCCTGTTCCTCAGCGACGGGTTCGGTAGGAAGCCGCAACATGCCGTCGTTCCCGCATGCTTCCAGCGGAAACCCAGTGCCTTGAAGTTGGAGAGTGTGGCTGCTGGAGACCAGACGGCGCTGGACTCCCGCGTTCGCGGGAATGACGAGCTGAAATACGAGGCTGATCAGGTTCAACGAAGATGGACAGGGAATCGGATCAAAAGGGCGCAGCCGCAGCCGCCTGTGTTTGTGCGGCCCAGGCTCCCGGCCCGATTGGTCACATGGATCATCAGATAAAAGTCCCGGCTTTCAAATAACTTGCAGGTATTTTTCACAAAGTTGATGAGGCTTTGTGCGCTGTCGCTTTGTCCTTGATCTGCAAGCAAAAGTTCTTGACATGCTCAAAACTGATGGCTAAGGTGGGTTTCCGTGTGAATTCGTGGGAATTCGTGGGATACTCACTGGCATGTTCCAGGGTGAAACCGCCATCAGCGTCGACGACAAGGGCCGCCTTGCGATACCAACTGCGTATCGCGAGCAGCTTGCGCATGCGTGCGACAACCAGTTGGTGGCGACCTACAACCCCTTCGAACATGGCTGCCTGTGGCTGTTCCCGCGCGAGCATTGGGAGCAGGTGCGCGATCAGGTCAACGCACTCAGCAGTGTCAAGGCCGTGCACCGCAACCTGCAGATGAAGTTGGTGGGCGCGGCAGCGCCCCTGGAGCCGGACAGCAATCACCGCGTCCGTCTGCCGGCCAGCCAGCGCAGTGCGGCCGGGATCGACAAACGGGCGGTACTGCTGGGCATGGGCAACAAGTTCGAGTTGTGGAGCGAGCAGGCGCATCTGGACAAGATTCGCCAGACCATCCACGAGGAGGACATCAGTGAGGACATGGCCGATTTGAGGCTTTGAGGACGCGGCGGGTGATGAACGGGATGGCAGCAATGCGGCAAAATCAGCCAAAACACATCCCGGTCATGCGGGACGCGGTTCTTGCTGCGCTGCAGATCGATCCGGCCGGACGTTACCTTGACGCCACCTTTGGTCGTGGCGGCCATGCCGCCGGTATCGCCGGGGCGCTGGGGCCCGAGGGTCGCCTGCTCCTGCTGGACCAGGATCCCCAGGCCGTGGCCGTGGCGCAGGAGCGTTTCGGCACTGACCCGCGCGTGGCCATCCGGCACGGCAATTTTGCCGACATGGCGATTTGGCCGGAAGTGCAGGCCGGGCTGGACGGTGTGTTGTTCGATCTGGGCGTGTCTTCGCCGCAACTGGATCAGGCTGAGCGCGGCTTCAGTTTCCGAGCCGACGCGCCGCTGGACATGCGCATGGATCCGACCGCGGGCATGAGCGCAGCGGCGTTTCTGGCCGAGGCTGATGCCGAGGCGATCGCCGATGTGCTGTGGCGTTATGGCGAGGAGCGCCGGAGTCGGGCAATCGCCCGGGCCATTGTGGCGCGGCGTGAGGAGCAGCCGATCCGGCGCACTGCCGAGCTGGCCGACCTGGTTGTCGGCATTGTCGGCTGGCATGGCAAGGGCAAGCATCCGGCCACGCGCAGCTTCCAGGCGCTGCGCATCCACGTCAACGACGAGCTGGGTGCGCTGGAGCGCGGTCTTGCGGCAGCGCTGGATTGCCTGCAGCCGGGTGGACGCCTGGTGGTGATCAGTTTTCATTCGCTGGAGGATCGCCTGGTCAAGCGTTTCATGCGTTCGCACTCGGGTGTGGTTTCGGGCAGTCGGCGCCTGCCGCCGGGGCCGGCACCGAAGGCACGTTTGCGCGTGTCGAGCAAGGCGCGCAAGGCGGATGCCGCCGAGGTCGCGGCCAACCCGCGCGCCCGTTCTGCAGTGCTGCGTGTGGCGGAGGTGTTGCCATGGAACGCGTGAAGCAGTTCGGTGTGGTGTTGTTGGTGCTGTTGGTGGTGGCCAGTGCGCTCGGGGTGGTGTGGACGCGCCACCGCAACCGGGTGTTGTTCATGGAGCTTTCGGCGCTGCAAAAGCAACGTGATGCGCTGGGTATCGAGTTCGGGCGCCTGGAAATCGAACAGGCAACCTGGGCCGAGCCGGGCCGTGTCGAGACCATCGCCCGCGAGCAGTTCGGCATGATCGATCCGCCGGCGCCGCGCATCCGGTTGTTGCGTCGATGAGCCGCCGGCGCCGCGATCATGCCTTGCCACGGTCGGAACGCCGGCCGAACACCACGCTGCGCGTGGTCACGGTGCTGGTTTGCCTGGGGCTGGCGACGACCGGCCTCGGCCTGCGCGCCTTTGACTTGCAGGTGCTGCGCAATGATTTCCTCAGCCAGCAGGGTGCGGCTCGCTTCCTGCGCACGGTGCCGGTACCGGTGTCGCGTGGCAGTATTTTTGACCGCAACGGTGTGCCGCTGGCGGTGTCCACGCCAGTGGCGTCGTTGTGGGTGAATCCGGGCCAGTTGCTGCGCGAGCCCGAGCCGGGGGAGCCGGGCGAAGACGGCAAGGCAGCCGAAGACGACAAGTGCAAGGGTCGTGATTGCGTTCCGAAACTGGCGGCGGCGCTGGGTGTGGATGCCGACGCGTTGATGGCCGATCTGGAACAGCACGCCGACCGCCAGTTCCTGTTCCTGCGCCGACGCATGCGTCCGGCGGCCGCACAGAAGGTCCTGGATCTCGGAATTCCCGGTGTTCACAAGCGTCGCGAGTACAAGCGCTACTACCCGTCCGGCGCGGTCATGGCGCATGTCATCGGCCTGACCAATATCGACGACCAGGGCCTGTCCGGGCTCGAGCTGGCCTACAACGGCTGGTTGTCCGGCAAGGAAGGGCGCAAGAAGGTCATCCGTGACCTGCTGGGACACGAGGTTGAAGCCGTGGCCATGGTGCGCGAGGCCGAGCCGGGCAAGAACTTGTACCTCAGCATCGACCAGCGGCTGCAGTACCTGGCCTGGCGCGACCTGAAGGATGCCGTGACCACGCATGCTGCACGTGCCGGCTCGATCGTGGTCATCGACGTGCGCAACGGCGAGGTCCTGGCGATGGTCAACATGCCGTCGTTCAATCCCAATGCCGTGGGGCGGTCAAAGCCGGCGCAGCGCCGCAATCGCGCCGTGACCGATCTCATCGAGCCCGGCTCGGTGATGAAACCGTTCACCATTGCCACGGCCCTGGAAAGCGGCAAATGGCTGCCGCACACGCCCGTGGACACCAATCCGGGCTGGTTGTACCTGTCCGGCTACACCATCCACGACGTGCACAACCACGGCCTGCTGGATTTGACCAGCGTGCTGACCAAGTCCAGCAACGTCGGTGCGGCGAAGATATCCATGTCCCTGGACAGCCGACACATGTACGGCATGCTGTCGCGTTTCGGCTTTGGTCAACGCAGTGGCAGTGGCTTCCCCGGCGAGGCCGCGGGCGTGTTGCCGTCACCGCACAAGTGGACCGAGCTGCGCAAGGCCACCATTGCCTACGGCTACGGCATCAGTTCAACCGCTTTGCAGCTGGCACGCGCTTACGCCGCGCTGGCCAACGACGGCGTGATCCACGTGCCGACATTCGTGCGCGGCCAGAGTGGCAAGGGCAAGGCCGTTCTCGATCCGGTCGTGGCCGACGAGATCATGCGCATGCTGGAGACCGTGGTCAGCCCGGATGGCACGGCCCTGCGCGCGGCTATTGCCAATTACAGCGTGGCGGGCAAGACCGGCACCTCGCATATTGCCGCCGGCGGCGGTTACAGCGATCGCTACGTGTCCACGTTTGTCGGCGTGGCACCTGCCAGTGACCCGCGCCTGGTGGCCGTGGTTGTCATCGATGATCCCACCGTTGGCAGTTACTACGGCGGCGTTGTCGCCGCACCGCTGTTCAGCCAGGTCATGGCCGATGCCTTGCGTCTGCTCGATGTGCCGCCGGACAACGTCCAGCGCTGGTACGTGGGCGGTCCGAAAGCGGCCCAGCCGATTGCGGTTGGCAGCGAGGCGCCCGACTACCAACCCGGCCAGGCCGGCTACGAGGAGGGCACCTCGCCATGAGTCACGCCATGCGTCTGGACAAACTGCTGCGCGATGTGCCCTGCCAGGGCGATGCCACCGATTTGAGCATCACCGGGCTGGATCTGGATTCCCGCCGTGTCGGTCGTGGCGAGGCTTTCGTGGCGCTGCGCGGGCTGGCGCACCACGGCATCGAGTTTGCGGCCGCTGCCCATCGACGCGGCGCCAGCGTGACTTTGGCCGAGGCGCCCATGCCATCCGGCTGTGAGGAAGCCGGCCCGACGCTGTGGATCGACGACCTCGGCCAGCGTCTGGGCGAGCTGGCGGCATGTTTCCATGGCTATCCGGGGCGTGCGCTGGATATCGTCGGCGTGACCGGGACCAACGGCAAGACTTCGATCGTGCAGTTGCTGCAGCAGGCCTGGCAGTTGCTGGGCGGCCGCGCGGCCAGCATCGGCACATTGGGTGCCGGCGTTGATGGCCGGTTGCTGGCCGGCGAGCGCACCACGCCGGATGCCATCCACGTGCAGGCACTGCTGGCCGCGTTCCGCGACGCCGGCGCGCAAAACGTCGCCATGGAAGTGTCCTCGCATGCCCTGGTGCAGGGCCGGGTGAATGCCGTGCCGTTCAAGCTGGCCGTGTTCAGCAACCTCAGCCGCGATCATCTCGACTACCACGGCAGCATGGACGCCTATTTCGCTGCCAAGCGGCGGCTGTTCGACTGGCCGACACTGGAAGCGGCGGTGTGCAACGTGGACGACCCGCATGGCCGGCAATTGGCCGCTGCCATGCCGGGCAGCCTGGCTCGCTACAGTTTCGGTCTGGTGTCCACGGATGCCGATGTCACCGCGACGGCGCTGGAGAGCCACGCCGATGGTTTCAGCTTCGAGCTGGCAACGCCCTGGGGCCGGGCGTCGGTGCACAGCCGCCTGCTGGGGCGCTTCAACGTACTCAATCTTCTGGCCGTGGTGGCTTGCCTCGGTGCCTGCGGCGTGGCTTTCGAACGCATTGTTGCGCTGCTGCCGCGTTTGCAGCCGGTGCCGGGACGCATGCAGCGCAGCGGCGGTGGCAGCCAGCCTCTGGTCGTCATCGACTACGCGCACACGCCGGACGCGCTGGCCGAAGCCCTGGCCAGCCTGCGACCGCACACGGCCGGGCAGCTCATCTGTGTCTTCGGTGCCGGCGGCGACCGCGACCGCGGCAAGCGGCCGGCCATGGGTCGGGCCGTCGAGCGCCTGGCGGACCGGTTCATCATCACCGACGACAATCCACGCAGCGAGGATGGCGCGGGCATCGTCGAGGAAATTCGCGCTGGCCTGACACGGCCCGATGCCGCCCATGTGATCCGCGACCGACGCCAGGCCATCGCCGACGCCATCGGCATGGCGGGTCCGGACGATGTGGTGTTGGTGGCCGGCAAGGGCCACGAGACCACCCAGGAAGACGCGCTCGGCAAGCATCCGTTCAATGATCTCGAGGTGGCGGCCGGCGTGCTGCGGGAGGCGGGCCCATGCTGAGCACACGCATGAGCGAGATTGCCGGTTTCACCGGCGGCAGCTTGCACGGCAGCGATGTTGCTGTCAGCGGCGTCGGCATCGACAGCCGCAAGCTGGCCGCCGGCGACTTGTTCGTGGCCCTGCCGGGCGCGCACAGCGACGGCCACGATCATCTCGCCGATGCCCGCGCACGCGGCGCCGCCGCGGCACTGGTGGCACGCCATGTCGATGTGGACCTGCCGCAGCTCGAGGTGGCAGACCCGGCGCAGGCCTTGGCGGCATGGGCCGCCGGTGTGCGCCGAAAGAGTGACGCTACCGTGGTCGGCATTACCGGCTCCAACGGCAAGACCACGGTGAAGACCATGTTGGCGGCGATTTTGCGTTGTCACGGTCCGACCCATGTCAGCGCCGGCAACTTCAACAACGAGCTGGGCCTGCCGCTGTCGGTGCTGGCAATGCCGCGCGATACCCGTTATGCCGTGTTCGAGATGGGTGCCGGCAAGCCCGGCGACATCGCCGAGCTGGCGGCCATCGCCCGTCCGGACGTGGGCCTGGTGAACAACATCGGCCCGGCGCACCTGGAGCGCATGGGCGACGAGCAGCAAGTGGCCACGATCAAGCGGGCCTTGTACGCGGCCTTGCCCGGCAACGGTACCGCCATCATCAACGCCGACGATGCCTTTGCCGGTTTCATGGCCAAGGCGGCCGGGCATTGCCGGATCATGCGTTTCGGCTTTGGTGACGACGTTGATGTCGGCCTGGATAACTTGCGTGCTGGGCCGGATGGCAGCCGCTTCCAGCTGCGCGCCGCCGGGACCGGGATCGACGTGGTTTTGCCGTTGCCGGGGCGGCACAACGTCGCCAATGCCCTGGCGGCAACTGCCATCGCGCTGGCGCTGGAGGTCCCGCTGGAGACCATCGCCACCGGCCTGGCCGACGTTGAGGCCGTGCCTGGACGTCAGGAAATGCATGTCATGCCCGGCGGCTGGCGGCTCATCGACGACAGCTACAACGCCAATCCGGCCTCGCTGGCGGCCGCCATCGATGTGCTGCTGCAATTGCCGGGCACTGCCTGGCTGGTGCTGGGTGACATGGCCGAGCTCGGCGCCGCTGCCGGGCGGGCGCACGCCCGGTGCGGCGAGATGGCCCGCGAGCGCGGCGTCGAGCGCCTGTGGACCACCGGTGCCTTGAGCCGGCAGGCCAGCGAGGCCTTCGGCACGGGCGCCCGGCATTTCGCCACGATCGCCGAGCTGGCCGAGGCCGTGCTTGCCGAGCTGCACGCCGGCGTCAACTGCCTGGTCAAGGGCTCGCGCTCGGCTGCCACCGAGCGTGTCGTGGCGTTGCTGCGGGCCGATTCACAATGGGGAGACCGTCATGCTGCTTGAACTGGCCGAATGGCTCGAGGTGTACATCAGCGCCTTTCACGTGGTGCACTACATCACGTTCCGCGCCATCCTGGGCGCGCTGACCGCGCTGGTCGTGTGCCTGCTTTGCGGCCCGGCGCTGATTCGCCGGCTGACCGCCATGAAGGCCGGGCAGGTGGTGCGTGCGGACGGTCCCAGCAGTCATCTCGAAAAGGCCGGCACGCCCACCATGGGCGGGCTGCTGATTCTCATCGCGGTACTGGTCTCGACCCTGCTCTGGGGTGACCTGCACAATCGCTACATCTGGGTGGTGCTGGCCGTGACCGCTTGCTTCGGTGCCATTGGCTTCCTGGATGATTACCGCAAGCTGGTTTACCAGGACAGCCGTGGCCTGGCGTCGCGCTGGAAGTACCTGCTGCAGTCGATCTTCGGCTTTGCCGCTGCCCTGTTCCTGTTCCTGACGGCGGATCTGCCGGCAGAGACGGCCTTGTTCGTGCCGCTGTTCAAGGATGTGGCCTTGCCGCTGGGCGCCCTGTTCGTGGTCATCGGCTACTTCATCATCGTCGGCTTCTCCAATGCCGTGAACCTCACCGACGGCCTGGACGGGTTGGCCATCATGCCCAGCGTGTTCGTGGCCGGCGCCCTGGGTGTGTTTGCCTACCTGTCAGGCAATGCGGTGTTCTCGGCCTACCTTGGCATACCGGCCATTCCAGGGGCGGGTGAGCTGGCGATTTTCACCGGCGCCATTGCCGGCGCCGGGCTGGGATTCTTGTGGTTCAACACCTACCCGGCGCAAGTCTTCATGGGCGATGTCGGCTCGTTGTCCATCGGTGCGGCGCTGGGCTGCGTGGCGGTGATCGTGCGCCAGGAACTCGTGTTGC
>CAZOXZ010000006.1:0-32823 GCA_964583865.1 uncultured Rhodanobacteraceae bacterium
CTGCGCAAGCTGCTGCATCCGATGGACGAGCTGGCCGCCATCGAGTTCATGCTCGACAAGATGAAGAACACCAAGACCAACGACGAGTTCTTCGCCTCCATGCGACGTTGAGCTTGATTACGGCGCAATGTGTTGTCAGGCCCGGCCAGCCATGGTCGGGCCTTGTTGTTTCTCACGGATCGAAGCTCATTCCCGCAGCGGCAGGCCAGCCCAGGGGATGCCAGCCAGCTCGGTCATCTCGCGTTTGAAGGTGACCAGGTCGTCGATGTTGAAATCGGCCAGGCGGGCATGGCCGCAGGCACGGGCCATCACCTGCATCAGCTTGGCGGATGCGGTGAGAAAGCGCTCCAGGCGCTTGGCCGCCACGCCCACCTTCAGGCGATTGCGCAACTCCAGTTTCTGCGTGGTGATGCCGGTCGGGCAGTTGTTGGTGTGGCAGATGCGCGCGGCGATGCAGCCGATGGCCTGCATGGCGCTGTTGGCCACGGCAATGCCGTCGGCGCCCAGGCACAGCGCCTTGACGAAGTCAGCCGGGGTGCGGATGCCGCCGGTGACGATGAGGGTGACATCGCCACGCTCCACGCGGTCCAGATGTCGCCGGGCACGCGCCAGTGCCGGGATGGTCGGTACCGAGATATTGTCGCGGAACAGTAACGGCGCAGCGCCCGTGCCGCCGCCGCGGCCATCCAGAATGATGTAGTCGGCCGAGGCTTCGAGGGCGAAGTCGATGTCGCGCTCGATGTGCTGCGCGGAGAGCTTGAAGCCCACGGGGATGCCGCCGGAGAGTTCGCGCACGCGGTCGGCGAAGGCCTTGAGGTCGGCCGGTGTGCGCAGGTTGGCAAAGGCAGCTGGCGAGATGGCGTCCTCGCCCGCCGGCAGATTGCGCACAGCCGCGATTTTCTCGCTGACCTTGGCGCCCGGCAGGTGGCCGCCGGTGCCGGTCTTGGCGGCCTGGCCGCCCTTGAAGTGAAAGCATTGCACCTTGCCGGGGATTGACTCGTCCCAGCCGAACATGGCTGAGGCAAGCTCGTAGCCGTAGCGCGAGCAGGCTTGTTGTGCTTCGGGCAGCATGCCGCCTTCGCCGGAAAAAATGGCCGTGCCGGCGAGCTCTGCGCCTTGCGCCAGCGCCGTCTTGGCTTCCTCGGACAGGGCGCCGAAGCTCATGTCCGAGACCAGGATGGGAATGTCGAGTGCCAATGGCTTGCGGGCATTGGGGCCGATCACCAGGCCCGTGTCCACGGCGGCGTCATGCTCCAATGGCCGCGTGGCCAATTGTGCGGTCAGGATCTGGATGTCGTCCCAGCGCGGCAACCGATCGCGCGGCACGCCCATGGCCGCGATGGGCCCGTCACGGCCGACCTTGGACAAGCCGTTGCGTGCCAGCTCGTGGATGAACTCCAGCGTCGGCTCTTCCTCGGTGTTGACCGGTGCCGGCATGGCATTGTCGGCATCGTCCGTTGCGGGGGCGTCATCCTTTGTCGCTGCCGGCGCAGCATCTTCGCTCGGCGTCCACGGCGTTGTCGGCTCGATGGAATGGCGGCTTTCCAGTGCCGTGGCGTCCTTCGGCACTTGCGTGTGGGTGCCGTCACAAAACGGGGCCGTGTGCGTTTGCTTGCACATGCACAGCCATTCGTCGCCCGGCTGGTTGATCTGGAAAGGCACGGGCCGGATGCCGGCATCCCTGCCGCTGCCATCGCACAGCGTCGACTCGGCATCCGGGCCATCGCAGAAGGGCTGGGTGGCAGACCGGCCACAAGAACACCAGCGGTACTTGCCGGGCTCCAGGTGAACTTCGATCGGTTTGTGTGCAGCAACGTGTGCCTTGGCCATGCCGGCCCTCCTTTTTGTGGACAATGCGGTTCGTCCGATTATGCCTGTTTTGCCGGGGCAACCGGAGTCTCATCGTGGTTGTGCCGGGCTGGCACCTATAATCGGCCTTTTGCGGGGCCTCCCATCATGCGAATTTGTGTTTATTGTGCTTCCAGCGGCCAGGCCGACGTGGTGTATCGCGAGGCGGCGGGCAAGTTGGGGCGTCTGCTGGCCGAATCCGGGCACACGCTGGTCTTTGGCGGCGGCGCGGCCGGCTCGATGGGGGCGGTGGCCGATGGCGCGCTGGCGGCCGGTGGCGAAGTCATCGGCATCATGCCGCACTTCATGGCCGAGCTGGAATGGGCTCATCAAGGACTCACCAAGCTGGAGCTGGTGGACACCATGCGCGAGCGCAAGCACAGGCTTTTGGCCGGTTCGGATGCCGTGGTGGCGCTGCCGGGCGGCTGCGGCACGCTGGAGGAGTTGTTCGAGGCCATGACGCTGAAACGTCTGGGGCGTTATCTCGGGGCCATCGTGCTGCTGGATACGCGTGGTTATTACACTGCCCTGGACGGTTTCCTGGGGCATGTCATCGACGAGCGCTTCATGAATCCGGAGCACGTGGCGATGTGGCAACTGGCCGCGCGTCCCGAGGATGTGTTGCCGGCGATTGCTGCCGCGCCGGCCTGGAGCGAGTCAGCACGCGAGTTTGCCGTGGTGCATGCGCCGGGCGATGGCCGGATGTCGTAACCAGCGCCTGTGTTAGCGTGCCGTGCATGGTCGTGACAATGGAGGAAGAAACATCGTGAAAACAGGATCGTGGTTGTCGTCGCGTTACTTGGCATGGCTGGTCTGTGCGCTGGGGCTGGTCGTGGCGCTGCTGCTGCGTGCCGGTTTTCCGATCACGGGCACTATTTTGGCGGTCATTTTTGCATCGTTGGTGCTGGTTGGTGCGCTGGATTTTTTTCAGCCGCGGCGTGCCATTCGTCGAAATTATCCGATCCTGGGGCATTTTCGCTTCTTCTTCGAGCATATCCGGCCGGAGATCCGGCAGTATTTCCTGGAGTCGGATACGGAACAGGCACCGTTCTCGCGTGACCAGCGTTCGCTGGTGTACCAGCGGGCCAAGGACACCGTGGACGTCAAGCCCTTTGGTACGTTGAAGAACGTCTATGGCGATGACTACGAGTGGATCAACCATTCCATCCACACCGAGCACATCGAGGACGCCGATTTTCGCGTGACCGTGGGCGAGGGGCGTTGCCGGCAGCCGTATTCGCTGTCCTTGTACAACATCTCGGCCATGAGTTTCGGTTCGCTGTCAGCCAATGCCATCCTCGCGTTGAACAAGGGCGCGAAGATGGGCAATTTCGCGCACGACACCGGCGAGGGCAGCATCAGCAGCTACCACCGGCGTCATGGCGGCGACCTGATCTGGGAGATTGGCAGCGGCTATTTTGGTTGTCGCAACCACGACGGCAGCTTCAACGAGGACATGTTCATCCAGAACGCGCGACTGGACCAGGTTCGCATGATCGAGATCAAGCTCAGCCAGGGTGCCAAACCCGGCCACGGCGGCGTGCTTCCGGGTGCCAAGGTGACGGCCGAGATTGCGGCCGCACGCGGCGTGCCGGAGGGCGTGGATTGTGTCTCGCCACCCAGCCATTCCGCGTTTGACACGCCTGTCGAGTTCGTGCAATTCCTGGCGCGCCTGCGACAGTTGTCCGGTGGCAAGCCGGTAGGTTTCAAGATGTGCCTTGGTCACCCGTGGGAATTTTTTGCCATCTGCAAGGCCATGCTTGAGACCGGCGAGCACCCGGATTTTATCGTCATCGACGGGGCCGAGGGTGGCACCGGTGCGGCGCCGGTGGAGTATCTCAACCACCTGGGAACGCCGATGCACGAGGGCCTGCTGCTGGTACACAACACGCTGGTCGGGCTGAATCTGCGCGACAAGATCAAGCTCGGTGCGGCCGGCAAGATCGTTTCGGCATTCGACATGGCGCGCACACTTGCTCTGGGTGCGGACTGGTGCAACTCGGCGCGGGGGTTCATGTTCGCGCTTGGTTGCATCATGGCGCGGCAATGCCATACCGGCTTGTGTCCCACCGGAGTGACCACGCAGGATCCCATGCGCCAGCGGGCCCTGGTTCCGGAAGACAAGGCCAGCCGGGTGTATCACTTTCATCGCAACACGCTGTTGGCCCTGGCCGAGCTCACCGGTGCTGCCGGGCTGACTCACCCGGCACAGTTCCGACCGCACCATATCGTGCGGCGCATTTCCGTGAACAAGGTGTCGTTGGTATCTGCCTTGATCAAGCAGGTGCCGCCGGGCGCTTTGCTGGAAGACCGTGCACGGCATCCCGTTTATCGTGCCTTTTGGCGCATGGCATCACCGCACACTTTTGCGCCGCAACTGGCCGATGACCGCGTGCCGCCACCGGGGATTTCCGATGCGGTACGAGCCGAATCGGCGCATGGATGACAAATTCAGCCGGCAAGCGCATCATGGTGCCGGAGGTACATGCCATGAGCATCAAGATGAAACGTGCCTACGAGGCACCGACGAAGGAAGATGGCTATCGTGTCCTGGTCGATCGCATCTGGCCGCGAGGCGTGAGCAAGGAAAAGGCCGCCCTGGACGACTGGATCAAGGCCCTGGCACCGTCGACCGAATTGCGCAAGTGGTTTGGCCACGACCCGGCACGCTGGGACGCGTTTCGCCAACGTTATCGAGCCGAACTGGACGCCAGTGAGGAAACACAGGCCGCCATCACGGCCTTGCGCGAACGTGCGGCCAGCGAGACCGTGACGCTGGTCTATGCCGCCCGCGACAGTGAGCACAGCAATGCGCGGTTTCTGGTGGACTTGCTGTCGGCTTGACGACCGGATAGGCTGTCTTGTCGCTGCCGAATGTCAGGCAGCGGCTTCGGTTTTTGCTTCTTCCCGGTGCCGCGTGCCACGTGCGGCAAACAGGCGCACACGTCCCAGCGGGATGCGGTCACCGGCATCCTCGCCATACCAGGCCTCGGCGATCATGCCATCCTCGTCGATGAGAAAGTCGGCCGGCATCAGGTTGCTGGTTTTCAGGCCGGCGAGGCCGACGATCTTCAGGCCCTTCAGCAGGGTCGGGATGCGGGTCAGGATGCCCTTGTACTTGCCCCAGCGGGAGCTCTCGATGCCGTAGCGTTCGTAGGCACTGGAGTCGGTATCGGCGATGACCGGGAAGGGACGCGGCTGCTTGGCGGCAAAGCGCTTGACCTCATCCGGCTCGGCACTGAACACGGCAATGACGTCCAGGCCCAGCTTTTGCCATTCATCATACTGTGCGGTCAATTCATAGACGCGGAAATTGCAGAACGGGCAGGCGGGATCACGGAAAAAGCACAGCAGGGTGCGGCGGTTGCCGGGCTTGCCCAAGGTGACTTCCTCACCATAGATGGCCTCGAACGTCATCGCCGGCGCCTTTTGTGGTGCACGCAGTCGCATTTCATGTTCCCTCACACGGTTGGTGCCGCCCAGCCGGGGATCGCATGAAGGCAGCCACTGGCTGCGGCTTTCCCGATCGGGTTGGGCATGGCCCGATCATGGTGGAAAAATCCCCGAGGCGGGAAATCTTCCACAGACTCCGGGTCGACGTCCCCATTGTCGGGCTGGCAATGAGAACTGTTTGCAACCATACGACGAGGCGCGGGCAAGGTCAAACGCTTGTTCGCGGGGTGATGTCAGGTCACTGGTCGCTGCCAGGCGTCGAGGCTCTCACGGGCGCGTTGCCGGCCCAGTTCGACCAGATCGGTAGCACGGTGGAACTCGTAAAAGGCACAGGCATTGCGCGGTATGCGGATCTCCAGATCCGGTGGCTGGGCGGCCAACTTCAAGCGCGTGATGGTTTCCTGGACGGTGTCCATCGAGCGCGCGAACAGGTCGAACAGGCCAAGCTCCGGTTCCGGGTTGCGGTGGCCGCCGGGTTTGCGGTGCAGGCCGGACAGAAATTCCGCCAGCTTGCGCTGGTAGCCACTGGAAGCCGGGGTTGCGCTTTCGCGATGGCTTGGCAGGAGCCGGTCGATGAGGTTGCGGGCTGTGGTGCCGGAATGCTCCGCTTCCTCCGGCGGCGTCAGGCGTGGGTCGGCGTCGGCGTTGACGTTGACGGCAATGATGTAGTCGGTGCGGTCGCGCAGCGTGGGCGAGACCGGCAACGGGTTCAGCAGGCCACCATCGACCAGCGTTCGTCCCTGGTAGTGGTGTGGGCGAAAGATGGTCGGCACGGCGATGGATGCGCGGATGGCGTCGAACAGTGGCCCGGAGGAAAACCAGATCTCGCGTTGGCTGTCGATGTCCACGGCCACCGCCGTGAATGGAATCGGCAGGTCCTCGATGAGGCTGTCTCCGATCAATTCGCGCAAGGCCTCGATGATGCGATTGCCCTTGAGGAAACCGCCGCCGGAGACCGTCCAGTCCAGCATGCGGAACACGTCACGGCGTTGCAACGGCAGCACCCAGTCGCGGTACTCGGCCAACTTGCCGCGGGCGTGAATGCCGCCGATCAATGCGCCCATGGAGCTTCCGGCAATCGAGGCGATGCGGTAGCCGCGAGCTTCCAACTCCTCGATGACGCCGATGTGGGCGTAGCCACGCGCGCCACCGGAGCCCAGCGCCAGGGAAACCTGCGGACCGGTTGCCTCCTGGTTGGTACTTGCGGTCATGCCGGTTCCTGCGAGCTCTTGTTGTAGGCGCTGATGGCCAGGCGCAGCATGATGCGCATTTCTTCGCGCAGCGACACCGGTTTGATGATTTCTGCATCCGGGCCGTACTTCAGTATGTCGCGCAACAGCTCGCGCGAGTTGGAATAGGGGACTCGCAACTCGTAGCGGCCATCGGCCAGGTAACGGCCCTGCTGTTGCGAGTGCCAGTGCTCGTCGGCCACCCAGCGGGCAGCGTGGTCGGTAAAGTGGATCACGGCCCAATCGCGCGGTGTGCCGGCGAAAATGCCGAAGCTGGATGACAACGCCTCGTCCAGGTCGGCCACGTCGATGTCACGTGCCGTATCGTCCAGCTGTCGGATACGCTCGATGCGGTCCACGGAAAAACTGCGCAGGCCTTCGCGGCCCTCGTCCCAGGCGTCCAGGTACCAGTTGTCGCGGTAGTGGGTCAGGCGCTGCGGCGAGACGGTGCGCTCGCTGCTGCGGTTATTGGTGCGGGCGCGGTAGTGGAAGTGCAACTTGCGGCGTCGCAGGACGGCACCGGCCACCACCTGGAAGACATGCTGGTCCAGCGTGCGTGCGCCCCAGTTGATGACGCGGATGCGGTCGACCGGCACGTTCTCCATGCCGGCTTGTTCGCTGAGCAGCTGTCGGATGCGCGCCTGAATCGGCTCCAGCGTACCGGACAGGACGCCCGGGTCGCTACGTCCCAGAAGTGCATGCAGGGCCACCAGTGCGGCAAGCTCGTCGCTGTTCAGCCACAGGCCTGGCAATTCGTACAACTCCAGTTGCTGGCGGTCGTACATGAAACCGGGCTGTTCCTCGTTACCGCCGGTGATCGGGGCATTCAGGGCGTCGCGCAGCAGGGCCACGTCGCGATACACGGTGGCGCGCGAGCATTCCAGCTCGTCTTCGAGCTGTTGCACCGACACCGGATAACGTGCGTGCTTCAGGGTGCGGTGCAGGGTGAGTATGCGTTGGTAGCGGTCCATGGGGGCAAGCATAGCGCGCCCGCACGCCGCTGGTGCATGTCACTGGCCCGGGGTGCCGTCGGGATGTGCGCGAGAGTCGTGTCTGCTGCCTTTGGTCAACGGGGTTGCGACTCTTTCGGGCGCGTGGGGAATTGGCTGAAAAACACATCGAATCAGTGCATTGCTGCCATGTTTGGGCCTTGCACCGTCAAATTTGTGCCGTTGGTGGAGCGCGATCAGGTACCATCGTGTGCTTCGGGAGGATCAAGTTCATGGTGTTGTCACGCAGCCAGCCGAAGTTCCTGTGTCCGTTGTGGTCGCATGCGCGCCACCGTCCCGTCGTGTCCCCGGTCGGAGAGCACGCGTGAGCTGGGAAGCGTGGGCCACGGTCGGCATCATCATTTTTGCGCTGGGACTGTTCGCCAGCGAGAAGCTGCGTATCGACCTGGTGGCGTTGCTGGTGTTGTGCCTGTTGCTGGTGTTCGGCATCGTCACCTTGCCCGAAGGCCTCTCCGGGTTCAGCAACGAGGCCACGGTCACCGTGGCGGCGATGTTCGCACTCAGCCTCGGCATCGATCGCGCCGGCGCGCTGGAACCGTTGATGCGCCTGCTCAGTCGAATCCGCAAGCCGTGGGTGTTGACCCTGGCGTTCATGGTGGTCACGGCGCCGATTGGTGCCTTCGTGAAGAACACGGCGCTGGTGGCGACGTTTCTGCCGCTGGTGCTGCGGGTTTCCAAGCGTACCAACACGCCGCCGGGCCAGGTGTTGATGCCGATGGCCTATGCTGCGCAAATGGGCGGCGTGTGCACGCTGCTGGGAACATCCTCGAACCTTCTGGCCGATTCCATTGCCCAGCAGCACGGTCTCGAGGGATTCGGGGTGTTCGAGTTCACGCATCTTGGCGCCATCCTGGCTGTGGCAGGAATCATCTACATGATGGTGATTGGCCGGTTGATGCTGCCCAAGCAAACCGACGCCGACATGCCGATGGAATCGACCGCCGGCAAGTACGTGGCCGAACTGAAGGTGGTGGCGGATTCGGCCATCCTCGGCCACACCATCGCCGAGGCGGATCTCGGCGAACGCTACGGTGTGTTTCCGCTGGAGCTGCTGCGCGGCGAGCGCCACATGTGGTCGCCACGTTCGCAAACCCTGGAAGAGGGCGACATCCTGTTGATCCGCGGCGAGTGGGAACGGATCGTCGACTTCCGCAAGCGTGCCGGTTTGCAGGACGCCTCCGGCGAACGTACCCGCAACGAGCGCAACGAACATCGCCTGCTGGCCGAGGTGATGGTTGCGCCGGGCAGCCGCATCGAGGGGCGGGCACTGGAGAACCTGGATTTTGGCTGGCGCTACGATGCCGTCGTGCTGGCCATCCATCGTCGCGGCCACATGCTGCGCGAGAAGATGAGCCGTGCCAGCCTGGAAGTGGGCGACGTGCTGCTGATGCTGGTCAAGGAAGACTCCCTGAAGCGGCTGCGCGGCGATGATCGCCTGGTGGTCCTCAGCGAGCGCGAGGAACAGCATCGTACGCCATGGCGCGCGCTGACGGCCATCGGCATCATGATCGGGGTCGTCGTCATCGCCGGCCTGCACATCCTGTCCATTCCGGTGGCGGCCGTGTGCGGCGCGGTGGCCATGGCCCTGACCGGCTGTTACGGCCGCAAGGATGCTTATTCCGGCATCGACTGGAAGATCATCATCATGCTGGGAGCCATCCTGCCGCTGGGCATCGCCATGGACAAGACCGGCTTGTCGGCGGCCCTGGTGCAAGGAGGCCTCGACCTGGTGGGCGAGCACGGCCCCATGGCGGCATTGCTGATGGTGTACCTGCTGACGGCGCTCCTCACGGAAATGATGGGCCATAATCCATCGGTGGTGCTGATGGGCGGCATTGCCATCTCGGTGGCGCACACCATGCAGGTCGATCCACGTCCGTTTATCGTGGCGGTGGCCTTTGCCGCTGCCACCTCGTTTGCCACGCCGGTCGGCTATCCCACCAACACCATGGTGTACTACGCCGGCGGGTATCGTTTTACCGACTTCATGAAGATCGGCATTCCGCTGATCGCCCTGTTCTGCGTGCTTTCGATGTTCCTGATTCCCGTTTTCTGGCCGTTCCACCCCGGCGCTTGATGCCGCTGCCGGCGGCATTGGGTATCATGTCGGCGCCCGCGATTGTCACGGACACGTGGCGACTCGCCTTGTTGTTGCGCAATCAACGGACAACGGAGGAAATCTTGCGCATGAAATTGACATTATTGCTGGCCGTCCTGCTGCTGCCTCTGGCCGTTCATGCCGAGGATGCGCCGGCCGACACGGGCTGGACTGGTAGCGGCGAGATCGGCTTCGCCATGACTCACGGCAACAGCCGCTCGGAAACCCTGAATGCCAAGATCGGCATCAAGAAAGAAGACGACACCTGGAAAAATGCCTTCCACATTGCGGCTTTGCGCAACAAGGGCGAGGTCACGGTCAGCCATGTCGTGGGTGGCCAGGAAGTAAGCAGCGAGGTCTTCACGGCGACGGCCAATCGCATCGAGGCCGGCGGCTCGATCGGCTACAAGCTCAGCCCGCGTTCCTATGTGCTCGGGGCATTTCGCTACGAACACGATGATTTCGCCAGCTACCGCTGGCAGGCCGCAGGCTCGGTGGGCTATGGCTATGTGGCATTGAAAAACCCCAAGTCCGAGCTCAGCTTCGAGGTCGGTCCCGGCTACAAGCGAGTCCAGCCGACAGATATCGTCGTCCAGCAAGGGACGCCGCCGGTCGATGTGCGCATCACGCCACCCGCCGAGAGCGACTGGATCGGTCGTGGGCGCGTGATCTTCAGCCACCAGTTCAACGATGTGACCTCGATCCAGAACACGTTTCTGGTCGAAGCAGGCAGCACCGGCCGTTACATGCAGAATGATTTCGGTCTGGTGGTGCAGATGAGCGACAAGCTGGCATTGAAGGTCGGCCACCAGGTCCGCTACAACAGCGACGTGCTTCCCGGCAGCGAGAACACCGATCGGTTGCTCACAACCAACCTCGTGTACAGCTTCTGATGATCTTCGGGCATGGGCATGGCATGGTGGCATCGTGTGAGCCGACGATCCATGGTGCAGGTCGCGCCTTGACCCGGGTCAAGTGTTCGGTCTACCGTGGATGACTTGTAGGAGCCTGGGCGGTAGGAACCATGTGAGCGAGGCACAGCCATTTTGAGAGCGATTTTTCGACCATTTGAGGCGAATACTGGTTGTTATTTAACGAAAATGGGCGGGAAATCGGGCCAAAAGGGCGCAGCCGCAGCCGCTTGTGTTTCTGCTGCTCAGGCTCCTGGATTCCAAGCTGGCATAAAGGGTCGTCATGGCGGTTAAACGTGGCAAGCGGTCGCGTCGATTGAGTCGCGCAGACTGGGTCAAGGCTGCTCTGGAAGCCATGGCCGAAGGTGGCGTCGTGGGCGTGAATATCAGTAACCTTGCGACCGGACTGGGCGTGACCAAGGGCAGTTTCTACTGGCATTTTCGCGATCGCGACGACCTCATCGATGCCGCCATGAAGCAGTGGCACGAGCAGAGCAAGATCGAGCTGCAAGCGGTGCTGGCACCTCTGGAAGACCAGCCATACGAGCGCCTTCGACAGCTTTTCCGTCAAGTGACCTCGGAGTGGTGGGCGCCACGTGTCCACGCAGCTTTGCTGCGCGCCATCGACGATCCGCGCATCCGTGAGTTCATGGCTTGGTCCACGCGCGAGAATCTCGATATCGCGGCGGACGCATACCATCGCATCGGTCAATCGCCCAGGCAGGCCATGAACAGCGCGCGCCTGGCCTACGGCGCGCACCTGGGCTTCGTGCAGATGAGCATCATCCTCGGCAGCAGTCCAATGGCGGGCAAGGAACTGGAAGAATACGTCGAGCAGGCCATCCAGCGATTGATTCCGGCTGATCAGGAAGGCTAACCGGCGCGCATGAACGGCCGTTCATGGCCGTCGTAGTGGCCTGGCCTGGATGGTTTGATGCCACTGTGATGCGAGCAGGATGCTCGCGGTCCGGGGTGAGCGGCCACCGCTGAATCGGCGCTTGGCGCATTGCGCCTCACTTCCGGACCGGCTTCGACGCCGACAAATCACGGTCTCTCAGGGAAAACTGACCTGCATGCGGTTGTCGCCGGAAACGCGGTCGATGAGCTTGTTGTAAGGGTCGATACCGACCTCGAACGGTTTTTCTGCGACGTGGATGGTGATGCTGCTGTCGCCGTCGGTCACGTGGCGGCGCTTGAGGTACAGCACGGGCCGGTCTTCTTCCTTGCCGCTGTCGGCCTGGCCGAACACGCCGATATCAACCGGTATGTCGAAGGGCTCGTCGGTTTCCTTGCCTTCGCCGTCGGCCCAGGTCTTGCCGGTATGGACTTCCATGGTCACATCCCAGCCGCCGCCGGCTGCCTTCGTGGCCGTGGCCTTGGTGACCCGGTTGTCATACAAGGTGATCTTCCAGAACCAGTCCTGCAACACGTTTTGCCATTGTGGCCCGACAGCGTTGCTCAGCGCGGCCATGAACTCGTTGCTGTTGGTGTAGGGCGGTTTCTGGAAACCCTTGTCGATGAGAAACTGCTTCAGCATGGCATCCAGGGTGTTCACGCCGACGTAGTCCTGCAATGCGTAGAAGATCATCGCGCCCTTGCGGTAGCGGATGTAGCCCTGGCCCTCGACCTTGGCCAGCGGCTGCTCGCGGTTGGTCTCCATGGTGCGGCCGCGCAGGTACTTGTCCAGCTCGTACTTCAGGTACTTGTGCATCTTGTCCTTGCCGTACAGCTCCTGCATGACCATCAGCGAGGAGTACTCGGCCAGCGATTCGCTGAGCATGGTCGCACCCTGCATGTCGGCGCCGATGACGCGATGCGCCCACCACTGGTGTGCGATCTCGTGGGCGGTCACCTGGGTGACATAGTCGAGGTTGGACTTGTCGCTGAGGTCGGCAATGAAGCCGATGCCCTCGGAAAAGGCCACCGTGTTGGCAAAGGACTGCGCGTAGGCGTGATAGTCGGGTACCTCGAGGATGCGCAACTGGTCGAACTGGTAGGTGGTGTACTGGCGGTTGTAGTAGTCCAGCGACTTTTTGGCCGCCTTGATCATGCGGTCCACGTTCCAGTAGTGCGCCGGGTTGTAGTACACGCTGATGGTGACGCCTTTCCACTTGACCTGTTTCAGCTTGTAGCGCGCCGACATGTAGGTGAAGAAGTTCAGCATCGGCGCATCCATCTTGTAGTGGAAGCAGTTGCGGCCCGAATCGGTTTGCCACTCTCTTTTCAGGTGGCCCGGTGCCATGGCCAGCTGGTCGCCAGCCGTGCACACGGTGGTCTGGAAGGCGATCCAGTCCGAGTCGTGGCTGATGTAGGTGTTGGCACGTGCGGCCGGATCATTGCTCAGCGGCGGGACCAGCGGCTTGTCCGGGTCCAGGCCGTACTTGCGGCGTTTGGAACGGCTGCGGATCTGGCGATTGGTGTTGTAGCCGAACTGCGGGAACAGGCCCGTGTTGTGCAGGAAGCTGCCATTGTGCACCAGCGCCTTCTCGCCGGAGCCGTTGGTGAAACCTTTCGGTGCGTAGGTGATCTCGAAGTTGAATGGCATCGATTCGCCCGGCATCAATGGTTGGTCGAGCTTGTAGACGGTCAAGCCCTGCACCTTGTCCTGATGCTTGATCGTGTGCGCCGGCATGTCCAGCTTGTCCAGCGTCAGGTGGGTGACATCACGCAGAGCATCCAGACGCATGCGCAGGGTGGTGACCGGCACATCGTTCTTGTTGACCAGGGTGTAATGGCCTTTGACGTGCACCCGACGTTGATACGGATAAATTTGCACATCAGCCTTGATATCGGTGATGCGCGGCTGCGGCACGTCAGCGAACTTGGCATAGTCCTTCTCGTACTGAGCGGTGCGGGCCATGGCCTCGTCGCTTGGCAGGTACTCGTTGAGGACCATGGTGTTGTAGATGATCCAGCCGCCGGTGAGCACGAAGCCGACAAGCGCAATGGCCAACGTGAGCCGGGCAGGGCGCCGGAAGCGAAGCTTTGCCTCGCGCTTGCGGTCGGACCAGGTCTGGCCGGTGCCGCGTACCCACAGCAGGACCGTGGCCACCAGCAAGGCCAGCGCGAACCAGCCCCAATAGGCGTAGAACCACAGTGCGCCCACCCAGAAATGGCCGAAGCCGTTCATGTCCGAATAGGGCACGCCGGGCGCGCCGGCGTAGCTGTAGAGGTTGCTCTCCAGGTGCATCATGGCCAGCGTCAACTTCGAGCCCAGAGCCAGGATCACCAGCAGGTAACCCAGAAACTTGTTGTTGGCCAGCACCTGCAGAAAAACGGCCAATACGGCCACCAGCACCATGGAGATGGCCGTCAGCGTCAGGCCCTTCAGGTACAGCAGTGGCTCGAGGTGGGTGAAGCCGTGGCCCAGCTGCCAGCCCATGGTGAACAGGGCGCAGACCAGGAAGTAGGCCGCGATGATCATTACCAGAGTGGCCAGTTTGGAGGCCAGCGCCACCCAGTTGGGTGAGGGCATGGCATCGCTGACCTCGCTGGCACCGAGGCTGCGTTCACGCCAGACCAGCTCGCCGGTATAGAAGATGATGATGATCCACAAGAACATCGATGAAGCGCTCATGATGTTGCCGACCATGATCTGCGTGACCGGGTACACCGGCGTGCCCATGATCTTGCCGGACAGCATCAGGATGCCGGTCAGGTTGGCCAGGCCCAGCAACAGCAGGATCAGGAAAGGTGCGCCGAACAGGACGCTCTTCACGTAGCGGCGGGTGGATGCAAAGAACTGAATCCAGTGTGCCTTCAGGCTGTGGTGCTGCTGCACTTTTGGCAGGTCCAGCTTCGCGGGCGCAAGCATGTGTCCGGCCGGAATCGGGGCCGCTTTCTTGTGCTTGCGGCGCCAGCGCAGACCTTCACGATTGGTGCGGAACAGCAGCCAGTTCAATGCCAGCAGGACCAGGGCCACGCCCAGCCAGATGGCGCGATTGGCCAGCAACAGGCCTTCCAGTGCGGGAATTTGCGTGTTTTGTTGGGCCACCGACCAATAGCGCGTGGCCAGATGCACCGCGCTCATGCCAAAGGGGTCCAGCAAGGCGGCCAAGGTCTGGTGTGGCAGGTCACCCAGCAGACTGCCAGCGATGCTTTGCAGTACGAAGAACAGGATCAGGCCGATGTAGGTCACCAGCATCGAGCGGCTGAGCGAGGCAATCAGGAACAGCAGGGCCGACATCAGCAGCAGGTCGGGAATGACGATGACGCCGAAGGCCCAGCCGTAGGCAGCGAAGCTGGTCGGCCCCAACCGGGCGGCGTCCAGCCAGGGCATGAAGCTGCCCAACAGCAGGCCCACGGCAATGGCCACCATGACGGCAAGCGCGGCAAGGAAGCCGGCGCCGAAGCGGCCGCCGAGGTAACTGGCCTTGGTGATGGGCGTGGCAAAAACCAGTTCCTCACTGTGCTGGTTGAAATCACGCAGGATGGCGCCGGCGATGAACATCGTCACCAGGAACAGGCCGAGGACGGTGAACACGCCCAGAAAGCGGATCACGACCACCGGTGCGTTGCGATGCACATTGCCCATGCCGCCGCCGATGGACACGGCATCGGTGGTGACGAAGGCAAAGGCCATCAGTGCGAATGCCAGTGCCACCAGCCAGAAGACCGGCGAACGCAGGCGCTGGCGCAGTTCGAAGCGCAGGATTTCGTACCACATGGCTCAGGCCGCCTTTGCCGTGGCACGGCCACTGGCGCGGCGCTCGGCCTGGCGCAGCAACTGCCCGAAGTAGACATCTTCCAGATCCGGTGAGACTGCCTCGAAGCCCGGTTCCGGAGCATCATCGGCCAGCACATGCAGCACCGTGCGGCCGGCTTTCATGCGTCGGGAAAGCACCGTCATGCGCTGCTGGTAGTCACCGATGGCATCCTTGTCGATGGTGGCCCGCCATACGCGCCCTTCCAGCGCGTCGATGGCCTCCTGCGGCGCGCCGGTGGCCAGCACCTCACCCTGACCGATCATGGCCATGGCCGGGCACAGGTCGGTGACGTCGGCGACGATGTGCGTGGAGAGAATCACCACCACGTTCTCGCTGATCTCGGCCAAAAGGTTCAGAAAGCGGTTGCGCTCTTCCGGGTCGAGGCCGGCAGTGGGCTCGTCCACGATCATCAGTTTCGGTTGGCCGATCAGGGCCTGGGCGATGCCGAAGCGCTGGCGCATGCCGCCGGAAAACGTGCCGAGCTTCTGTTTGCGAACTTTCCAGAGATTGACCTGCCTGAGCAGGGCTTCAACCAGATCCTTGCGCTCGCCCCGGGCCGTGATGCCCTTCAGCGTGGCGTAGTGATCCAGCATGTCCTGTACGCGCACTTTCGGGTAGACGCCAAAGTCCTGCGGCAGATAGCCGAGGATGCGACGTGTGGCCTGCTTGTCGGCCAAAAGGTCCATGTCGTCCAGTGTAATCGTGCCCGAATCCGGTGATTGCAGCGTGGCAATGGTCCGCATCAGCGAGGACTTGCCAGCGCCGTTGGGACCCAGCAGGCCGAACATGCCGGTGGGGATGTCCAGCGACACGTCGCGGAGCGCGTGCACGCCGTTGTCGTAGGTTTTGTCCAGATTGCGGATCGTGAGCATGACAAGAGACCTGATGATGGATTCGTGGGTCGATGGTAGCCGCTTTGAGGGTCGTTTTCGTCGGCCAAAAGTCATGTATTACACCGTGTAGGTCCGGTCTGACGATTTTTTTGATGTGGCTCAGCTTTAGTCTTGTCGCAGCTGGCACTATCATTGCCTGCTGGAGTCCGCAGCCGGTGCGGACGCGCGAATGCAGGAGATCCCATGTCCGAGTTGAAAGAGGTCAAGGTGCCGGATATCGGCGGTGCCGACGGCGTGCCCGTGATCGAGATCCTGGTGGCAGCAGGCGAAACCGTGGCGGCCGAACAGGGCCTGGTGACGCTGGAGTCCGACAAGGCCACCATGGATGTGCCGTCTCCGTTTGCCGGGGTGGTGCGTGAGCTGAAGGTGGCCGAGGATGACGAGGTCGCCGAGGGCGATGTGATCGCCTTGATCGAAGCCAGCGACGAGGTGGCTGCGGCGGCGGAGTTGGCGGACGCTCCCGCGCCTGCCAGTGCGGCCGCGGAGCCAGCGCAAGCCACACCCGAGCCGGAAACCGAATCAGCACCGGAATCTGCGGCACGGCCAGCGCCAGCAACAGCGGCGCCGCCGGCAGCCCCCGGCCCGACGGACACGGGCAAGCGTGGCACGCCGCCGGTACCCTTCGATGCCAGCGTCGTCATGCCCGACAAGACGCCTTATGCCAGTCCCGCGGTGCGCGCTTTTGCACGCGAGCTGGGCGTGGATATCAGCCAGGTGGAAGGCAGCGGCCGCAAGGGACGCATCCAGCGGGTGGACGTGCAGAACCACGTCAAGCAGGTCATGGCCCGTGGTGGCCGGGCCGTCTCGGCTGGTGTCGGCAGTGGCACCGGGCTGGACTTGCTGCCCTGGCCAAAGGTGGACTTCAGCAAGTTCGGCGAGGTCGAGGAGCAGTCGCTGTCGCGCATCCAGAAGATTTCGGCACGCAACCTGGCGCGCAACTGGGCCATGATCCCGCACGTCACCCAGCACGACGAGGCCGATATCACCGACATGGAAGCCTTCCGCAAACGCCTGGGCAAGGAAAACCCGGACGTCAAGGTCACGCCGCTGGTGTTCCTGATCAAGGCTGCGGTGGCGGCATTGCAGGCGTACCCACGTTTCAATTCCTCGCTGCAGGCCGACGGCGAAACGCTGGTGCTGAAGCACTACTACAACATCGGCATTGCCGTGGACACGCCCAACGGCCTGGTGGTGCCGGTCATCCGCGATTGTGACCAGAAAGGCTTGTTGGAGCTGGCCCATGAGCTGGCCGCCGTTTCGGTCAAGGCGCGCGAGGGCAAGTTGGGTCAGGCCGACATCACCGGCGGCTGCTTTTCCATCAGCTCGCTGGGTGGCATCGGTGGCACCAAGTTCACGCCCATCGTCAACGCGCCGGAGGTGGCCATCCTGGGCGTGTCGCGCAGCCGCATGACGCCGGTGTGGGATGGCGAGGCCTTCCAGCCGCGCCTGATGCTGCCGTTGTCGGTCAGTTACGACCATCGCGTGATCGACGGCGCCTTGGCTGCACGCTTTACCGCGCATCTGGCGCGCCTGCTGGGCGACCTGCGCCGGCTACTGGTTTGAGGAGGCCGAAATGGCGGACGTGATCGAAGTCAAGATTCCCGACATCGGCATGGATTCGGCGCCGGTGATTGAAGTGATGGTGGCGCCCGGCGACAGCGTGGCGAAGGAACAAGGCCTGGTGACGCTGGAGTCGGACAAGGCCACCATGGAAGTGCCGTCACCTGCCGCCGGCACGGTGAAAGAGGTGATCGTGGCCGAGGGCGACGAGGTTTCCGAAGGAACCGTGATTGCCACGCTCGAAGTGGAGGCCGGCGCACCGGCTGAGGCGGCTCCGGCAACTGAAGCGGCGCCCGCACCTGCGCCCGACACGGCGGAGGAGCCGGCAAAAGCACCCGCAAAAGCACCCGCGGCAGCGGCTTCTGCTGCCGGTCCCACCGGTCGCAAGGCCGATGTTACCTGCCAGGTGCTGGTACTGGGCTCCGGGCCGGGCGGCTATACGGCCGCCTTCCGGGCCGCGGACCTCGGCCAGGACACCGTCCTGGTCGAGCGCTACGCCACCCTGGGCGGCGTGTGCCTCAATGTCGGCTGCATTCCCTCCAAGGCCCTGCTGCATTCCGCGGAAGTGATCGATGAGGCCGAGGCCATGGCAGCTCACGGCGTGCGCTTCGGCAAGCCCGAGATTGACCTGGATGCCTTGCGTGGATTCAAGAACGATGTCGTCGGCAAGCTTACCGGCGGCCTGAAGATGATGGCCGGCAAGCGCAAGGTGCGCACCGTACACGGCACGGGCCGGTTCGTCTCGCCGCAGGAGCTGGAAGTCACCGACGGCGACGGCAAGACCACGCTGATCGCCTTCGAGAAGGCCATCATTGCAGCCGGCAGCGAGTCGGTGAAGTTGCCCATGTTCCCCTGGGATGACGAACGCATCATCGATTCCACCGGCGCGCTGGCGCTGGCCGACATCCCGAAGAAACTGTTGGTCGTCGGCGGCGGCATCATCGGCCTGGAAATGGCCACCGTGTACGCCGCGCTGGGCAGCGAGGTCACCGTGGTCGAGCTCATGGATCAGCTCATTCCGGGCGCGGACAAGGACCTGGTGGCACCCCTGGCCAAGCGGCTGAAGTCGCGCCTGACCGGCATCCACCTGAAGACCAAGGTCACCGCCGCCAAGGCGCAGAAGAACGGCATCAAGGTCGAGTTCGAAGGCGCGTCCATTCCTGACGCCAAGCTGTACGATCGCGTGCTGGTGGCCGTGGGCCGCCGTCCCAACGGCAACAGCATCGGTGCGGACAAGGCCGGCGTCGAGGTCGATGAGCGTGGCTTCATTGCTGTCGACCGGCAAATGCGCACCAACGTCGAGCACATCTTTGCCATCGGCGACCTGGTCGGCCAGCCCATGTTGGCGCACAAGGCCACGCACGAGGCCAAGGTCGCGGCCGAGGTCTGTGCCGGCGAGAAAAGCCAGTTCGATGCCCGCGTCATTCCGTCGGTGGCCTTCACCAATCCCGAGGTGGCTTGGGTCGGCGTCAGCGAACGCCAGGCGGCCGATGAAGGCCTCGATGTCGGCGTCGGCAAGTTCCCGTGGGCGGCTTCCGGTCGTGCGCTGGGCATGGACCGCGCCGAAGGCTTCACCAAACTGGTGTTCGACAAGGCCAGCAACCGCGTCATTGGCGGCGGCATCGTCGGCCCGCACGCCGGCGACCTCATCAGCGAAGTGGCCCTGGCCATCGAGATGGGCTGCGAAGCCGCCGACATCGGCCTGACCATCCACCCGCACCCGACATTGGGTGAGTCCGTGGCCATGGCCGCCGAGGTCTTCGAGGGTACCGTCACCGACCTTTACATCCCGAAGAAGTAGAAATGGCATGTCGGGTCCGGCTGCGCCGGTCCCGACCTACGGGTGCCGTGATGCGCCGTCGTAGGTCGGGATCACGCGCAGCGTGAACCCGACGCGGCGGTTGCGCGGTGAATGACCAGCGACGCAGCCATTGCCGCGAACCCGGGCTGGCCGACGGGCCCTTGGTCCCGGGTGCCGTGTCCCGACGATCCCCGTGTCCCGTCACTCCGGGGCCGGTTGTGGCTTTTTTGCAACCGGAACCCGGACCCAGTGACTTTTGAGCTGTGCTGGCCGAGTGGGTGAGAAGGCACTGGATTCCGGATCGGCCTGCCGGCCGTCCGGAATGACGGTGTTTTGGGTCCCGGGTCCCGGGTCCCGATTCCCGGCTCTTTGGTCGCGAGCAGGCTCGCTCCTACAAGTTATGTGACCAGCTTGCCGTGCCCGTGTAGGAGCCGGCCTGCCGGCGACCGAACACAAAATGCCGGCTACGCAGCCATTGCCGCGAACCCGGGCTGGCCGACGGGTGCCGTGTCCCGTGTCCCGACAATTCCCGATTCCCGGTTCCCGGTTCCCGATTCCCGATTCCCGGCTCTCGGCAGTTTCGTGCTACCTTGCCGAACTCCGTTTTCCGCAGGTGCAAACCATGTCCCAGCCCAGTCTGCTGGTGGAGAATGCAACCAAACGCTTCTCCGGCCATATCGCCGTCGATGATGTGTCACTGCAGGTGCCGGCGGGTGGCATTTTCGGCTTGCTCGGCCCCAATGGTGCCGGCAAGACAACCTTGATCCGCATGATCATGAACATCATCGAGCCGGATGAGGGCCGCATTACCGTGCTGGGTGAGGTGCAGTCCAGCCGTGACCTGTCGCATCGCATCGGTTATCTGCCGGAAGAGCGCGGCCTGTACAAGAAGATGAAGGTGCTGGAGCATCTGGTGTTTCTGGGCGAGACGCGCGGCATCACGCGGCGGAAATCACGCCAACGCGCGCGCGCGTGGCTGGAGCGCCTGGGCATCGACGACTGGGCGGACAAGAAGGTCGAGGATCTGTCCAAGGGCATGCAGCAGAAAGTGCAGTTTGCCGGCGCGCTGCTGCACGAGCCGGAGCTGGTGATTCTGGATGAGCCATTTTCCGGCCTCGACCCGGTCAACGCGCAGGCCTTGCGTGATGTGGTGGTGGAATTGGCGGCCAATGGGCGCACGATCCTGTTCTCCACCCATGTCATGGAGCAGGCCGAGCGCATGTGTGACCGCGTGGTGATCCTGGCGCGCGGCAAGAAGGTGGTGGACGGCGCCGTCAGCGAGGTGAAGGCGGCGTTCGGTGGCCGGCACGTGGCACTGAGCTTCAGTCACGACAAGGACGCCGCGTTGCCCATTTTGAAGGACCGGTCCGTGGTGGGTGAGCTGGATGATTACGGCGCCACGGCCGAAATCGAGATGGCCGACGGCGTCGATGCCGAGGTGTTGCTGCAGCGGTTGGTGGAAGCCGGCGTCGGCCTGAGCCGTTTCGAGGTGGTCGAGCCGTCGTTGCAATCGATTTTCGTGGCCAAGGTCGGTGCTGCCGAGATGGCCAGTCGCATCGAGGAGCTGGCATGAACAAGATCCTGGCGGTGATACGACGTGAGTTCGTCTCCCGTGTACGCACCAAGGCATTCATTCTTTCAACCCTGCTGCTGCCGGTGCTGCTGATCGGCCTGTTGGTGGCCGAGGTCATGGTGATGATGAGCGGCACTGACCGCACCACGCATATCGCCATCGTCGATGCCTCAACTCAGCAGATTGGCCAGCAGATCAGCGATGCGTTGGGTGCGGAGAAACTGGATGCGGACAAGGGCAACACGCCGCGTTATGCCTTCGAAATCTTTGCCGCCGTCGATGATCCCGAGGCCATGCGTGACAAGCTGGCGGCTCGAATCGACAGCAAGGGCGAAGACAAACTCAACGGCGTGCTGGTGTTGCACAAGGATATTCTCGATACCGGCAAGGCGGGCTACTACGCTGACAACGTCGGTTCCATGAACGCCATGCAGGCCTTGCGCTCGTCGTTGTCGCACGAGCTTGCCACGATCCGGCTGTCATCTTCCGGCATCGATCCGGACATGGTGTCCAAAGCCATGCAACCGGTACATCTGGGTGCGGTGAAGGTCAGCCAGGGCAAGATCACCGGCCAAAGCGGTGCCGCGTCCATGATCATCGCCTACGCCATGGGTTATATCCTGTTCATGGCCATCCTCATCTATGGCCAGCAGACCATGACCTCGGTGATCGAGGAAAAGACCTCACGCATCATGGAGGTTCTGGCCTCCTCGTTGACGCCATTCCAGATGCTGCTGGGCAAGGTGCTGGGCGTGGGCCTGGTGGGCTTGTTGCAGATGGGAATCTGGGCCGGATCGGCGATGTTGTTGACGCTCTTTGCCGCGCCGGTCCTGATGCTGTTCGGTGTCAGTCCGGAAACGGCCGGCAATCTGCCGGTGCCGAGTTTCCCGGATGGCTTGCTGCTGGTCTTCCTGCTGTACTTCGTGCTGGGCTTCCTGTTGTATGGCGCGTTGTACGCTGCCATCGGCTCGATGTGCAACACCATCCAGGAAACGCAGCAGTACGCCACGGCCGTGACCATGGTGATCTTCGTCGCCTTCCTGGCGATCATGAAGATGACCAACGACCCGACCGGCCCGCTGTCCACCACCCTGTCCTTCGTGCCGTTCCTGTCGCCGTTCACCATGCCGGTGCGCTGGTCGCTGACGGCCGTGCCATGGTTGCAGTTGCTGTTGTCACTGGCCTTGACGGTCGCGACCTTGCTGGCCTGCGTGTGGCTGGCGGCACGCATTTACCGGACCGGCATCCTGATGTATGGCAAGAAGCCGGGCGTGAAGGAACTGTGGCGCTGGTTGCGTGCCGGCTGATCCATTGCGGCGCAACCGGCGGATTGAGATCCCATGAACGAGCAGCTGCTGTTCAACTCGATCGACCTGGCAGGTACCTTTGCCTTCGCCATCAGTGGTGCCCTGGCGGCGCGTCGGGAAGGTTTTGATGTTTTCGGCGTGCTTGCGGTCGCCTATGTCACGGCCTGTGGCGGCGGCATCGTGCGCGACGTGTGCATTGGCGCCATCCCGCCAGCCGGGCTGGCCGATTGGCGGTACCTGTTGACGGCGGTCATCGCGGCGGTGCTGACCATGTGGGCCTACCGGCTGGTGGAACGCCTGACTTATCCGGTACGTCTGTTCGACGCCATGGGTCTGGGGCTGTTTGCGGTTTATGGTGCACACAAGGCCCTGATGTTCGGCCACAATGCCGAGGTGGCCATCATCCTGGGGATGGTCACCGCGATCGGCGGCGGCATGGTGCGCGACGTGTTGCTGAATCGCGTTTCGCTGGTGCTGCAGCAGGGCGAGTTGTATGCCACCGTCGCCTTCATGGGCGCCGGACTGGCCGTTCTGGGTGAGACCCTGGCGTGGCCGCACTTGTGGAGCACCTGGCTTCCCATCGTGGCTTGTGTGGTGGTGCGTTTGCTGTCACTGCATCTGGATCTGAAGTTGCCGTCGTTTCGTGACTGATGCGGCTTATCGGTCTGCGGAATCGGCAAACAGGTCGGCCTGCATGGCGTCGTGCAGCTCGGCGTCGACAAAACCCGACAAACCCACGCCTACCAGCCGATAGCGCGTTCGGGCGGGCTGGTCAACGCGCTGACGCAGGGCGCATGCGATATCGGCCACCTCTGCGGCCGAGCGCGGGCGTTGTGCCGGTGTCAGGCTGCGGGTGATATTGCGGAAATCAGCGGTTTTCAGTTTCAGCACGACCGTGCGTGGCACGCGTTGCGGTCTGCGCTCGCGGCGCTTGCGCTCGCAACTGTCCCAACTGCGTCCAGCCAGCTCGCGGATGGCCGGTTCCAGCTCGCCCAGCAGCAGGTCACTGGCAAAGGTGGTCTCCGATGAGACTTGCCTGGCCTCGCGCTTGCCGGATACGGGGCGCTCGTCGATGCCGCGCGCCAACTGGTACAGGCGCAAGCCCCAGCGGCCGAAGCGTTGTTCCAGTTCCGCCCGGGGCAGACGACGCAGGTCGCCGACGCGGCGCACGCCAAGGCCGGCCAGCTTGCGTTGCATGACCTTCCCGACGCCGGGAATCAGGCCGACATCCAGCGGCAGCAGGAATTGCTCGACCCGCTGCGGTGGCACCACGAACTGGCCGTCCGGCTTGTTCCAGTCCGAAGCGATCTTGGCCAGGAACTTGTTCGGCGCGACACCGGCCGAGGCGGTCAGCCCGGTTTCGGCATGGATTGCGGCACGGATGACTTTGGCGCAGGTCGTTGCCGAGGGCTGGCCGGACAGGGTGGCGGTGACGTCCAGGTAGGCTTCGTCCAGTGACAATGGCTCGATCAGCTGGGTATGGCGCGCAAAGATCGCGTGGATACGCGCCGAAACGGCCTTGTAGCGGCTAAAGTCCGGTGGCACGAAGACGGCCTCGGGGCACAGGCGTCGAGCGCGCAAGGCCGGCATGGCCGAATGGACGCCGAAAGGCCTGGCCTCGTAGCTCGCGGCACAAACCACCGAGCGCCGACCTTCCCAGGCGACCACCACGGGTCGGCCTCGCAGCTCGGGGTTGTCACGTTGTTCTACTGACGCATAAAAGGCATCCATGTCCACATGGATGATCTTGCGCGTGGTCATGTCCGTACTTCAGGCGAATCGAGGGTCATTGTAGGCGTTGTACCGGTCCGGCGACAGGCGCGCAGGATGGCCCGGAACACGGCGGAAATGCACATTGAACTGTTTTACCGAACAAGTGCCGGTATCATGCAGGCTACCAACGGACGAGGGGTGCCTGATGATTGGATGGATTTTGGCTGCTGTAATCCTGCTGGTCGCCGTTTTCGTGTACTGGCGCCTGAACAAGCAGCTGACAGCCGTGCGTGCAAGCCTGGAGCAGACCAGGGCGGCCTTGCATGGCGTGCAGGAAGAACTCGAGAAGCGCAAGCTGGAGGCGGTGTTCGGTCGAGTCTTGTCGGATGTTGCGCCGAAGCTGGTGGCCAGGCAAGGCGCTGGCGCGGACGACCCGATGACGCAGATGGACGAGATTCTCGATGACTATGGCAAGCGTGTGGACGCCTACGACAAGGCGGTGCAACGTTGCCTGAAGCCGGTGGAACTGATGCCGGGTGCGAATGAGGATGACCTCGAGAAGCTCATGGGCCATGTGACGGCCTCCCGGCGCGGCCTGTTCCAGGCCCGCAACGAGCTGTTGGAAAACGACCTGCGCACGCTGCTGCCGCCGCTGTTTGGCGCCGACGAGGAGCAGGATGACGAGGAGCCACGGGACATTCTCGCCGCGGCATTGAGGTTGGTGACCGGCACGGTTTCAGGCGGCCAGTCCAATGACCTGGCGCGACTCTTGTCGGCAATCCTGGTCATTGCGCAGGCACGGCATCCAGCCGGGCCCGAGCTGGCAGTGGAAGTGGGTGAGCTGGCCGGTGCACCGTCGGCACCATGGCTGGCGCCGTGCCTGATCGAGCTGCTGCAACTGGGCATGCGAGGCAGTTCGTCATCCGCACCCGCCATGTTCTCGGCACGGCATATGGCCGGCCAGCTCGTGATCGAGTTCTCCGGGGCTTCGGAATATGCCGACGGCTCGCCCGAAGGCAAGAAACTCAAGGCGGCCGCGGAGGACGTCCGCGCCTTCCTGGACGAGCACGGCGTGGAACTGCAGTTGCAGCATGACGGCGTGCGTCGGCACAGTTTCATGCTGGTGATGACCTCCAATACCTCGCCCGAAGCGCCGGTGGACGGCGTTGCCGCTGCCTGACGTGGCCGGCCCATGGCTGGTGTTCGGAGCCAGTGGCCAGGTTGGTCGCTGCGTTCTGCGGCGCTGCCGTGAGCGGGGGCAGCCACTGCTGGCCGTCAGCCGGCGCGAAAACGCCAGCTCCGCGGGCCTGTCCTGGCTTGTCGGCGAACTGCCTGCAACCGTGCCGTCGACCGTGGCCGCGCCCGTGGTCCTCAGTCTGGGGCCGCTGGATCTGTTCAGCCAATGGCTGGTTGATGGCGGGTCGTCCCGGGTCGATCGCGTGGTGGCCCTCAGTTCCATGAGTGTGTCGAGCAAGATGGCCTCGCCGAATGCCGACGAACGCGCATTGGCGGAGCGCTTGCAGCAAGCCGAGGATCGGCTGGTGCGGGCATGCGAGAATGCCGCCGTGCCCTGGACCATCCTGCGACCGACCCTGATCTGGGGTGTTGGCCTGGATCGCAGCCTCACACCCCTGGCAAAGACGGCACTGCGGCGCCAATGGATGCCCATGCCGGGTGCGCGAGGCTTGCGTCAGCCGGTGCACGCCGACGATGTGGCCGCTGCCGCCGTGGCGGCAGCCGACCGTCCGGAGGCCGCCGGATGGCGCATCGAGTGTGGCGGCGGCGAGCGCCTGGCAGCCGCTGAAATGTTTCGCCGCGTGCGTGCGAGCCTGCCCGGAAAGGTCCGGAGAATGCCCGTGCCTGCACTGTTGTCACGGCTGGCGCGACCATTCGGCCGGTACTCGCAGCGGGCGGCCATGCTGGCGCGTTTGCAGGATGATCTGGTCGCCGACAACAGCCGCATGCAAACGCTGCTCGGCGTCAATCCGCG
Organism: uncultured Rhodanobacteraceae bacterium; assembly: GCA_964583865.1. Lineage (GTDB taxonomy): Bacteria > Pseudomonadota > Gammaproteobacteria > Xanthomonadales > Rhodanobacteraceae > DASSBG01. The sequence continues at coordinate 26,093 of CAZOXZ010000006.1, forward strand.
GCCGTTTGCGCCCACTCTGGAAGCGTGGGCAGGCCCTGAAGTTCACGGAAAATGATGCTTGGTCCGTCGTTGTCGGCTATGCTGGGGGCGAGGAGCCTGGGCTACGGGAGCACAACCGTTCGCGGTCGCGTCCTTTTGGTTCGTTTTCCTGCCGATTTCCGCTGAATGGCAACCCATGTTCACCGTAATTGGTCGAAAAATCGTTCTCAGAATGGCTGTGCCCCGCTCACATGGTTCCTGCCACCAAGGCTCCAGATCGTGTCGCCGTCGGACGCCCGCAAGGCCGCGGGTACGGACGGCTCGTATTGCAAACATGCGTTTCAACTGCCTAAGATAGCGGCACTGGACAGCGCACCGCGTACAAGGAAATTCAATCATGCAGCTTCGACATCTGTTCGCCCTTCTCGTGTCCGCCCTGTTTCTGGCCGCTTGCAGCAGTTCCAGCAGCATCCAGACACAGATTCCACCGCCGCCCGCCATCGTGGCCAATTTTGCCCCGGCGGAAAGTGTCATTCCGTTCCCGAACAATCTGCTGTTCTCGGGGACCACGGATCTGACCATCAATATTCCGGTGGAGGACCCGGCCGACTACGGTGATCCGCAGGTGGCAATCAATGCCCTGGACGGTTTCAGCACCGTGGCACCGTGGAGCACCACATTCTCGTCGGCACCGAAAGTCGAGTCGATCGTTCCCGGTCAGAGCATCCATGTGTACGAAGTGACGCTCAGTGGCCCGGCCGGCGGTGTCACCGGCATCTCCGAGGAACTGTCCTCGCCGGAAGATTACGTCGTGGCCATGGCACCATCCGATGCCGATGGCAAGACCCTGGCCATCGTGCCGACCAGCCCGCTGAAACCGCGCACCAGCTACATGGTCGTGCTCACCAACGGCATCACCGATGCCAATGGCAATGCGACGGTTGCCTCGCTCACCTACACGTTGACCAAGGGCGCTGCGCCGCTGTGCGTGGATGGTCATTCACAGAATGATGGCCTGACCGACGAGCAAGCCTGTGCACTGGAGCCGGTACGCAAGCTGGTCAATTCCCAGGAGGCTGCGGCCGCGGCTGCTGGCGTGTCGCGTGCCGACATCGTGCTGTCATGGGTGGCAACCACCCAGAGCACCGGTATCGTGCTGCAGGCCCTGGGCCAGAAAATCAGTGCCAGCCCCGCTGCCCAGACCACCCTGGCACCCACGGGCATGACGCTGGGTGATCTCGGCATGGGCCTGGCACCCATTGCCGACATCTACATCGGTGCCATCCAGCTGCCGTATTACCTCGGAGTGCCGAGCGCAAGCAATCCGGTGGCCGCATTGACCGGCTTCTGGCAGGCCGCACCCGGGGCCTATGTGCCGCCGGCAGACAGCTTCGACCTGGACCCGACTTCCACCAACGTCACCGCCTACAACCCGTTCCCGGTGGCGACACAGACTGTCGGAGCGCCGCTGATCATGACAGTGCCCAACGCGGCTTCCGGACACACCCGTCCGGCCGAAGGTTGGCCGATCGTGATCTTCCAGCACGGCATCACGCGCAACCGTACCGACATGCTGGCCGTGGCGCAGACTTTTGCTTCGCAGGGCATTGCCGTGGTTGCCATGGACTTGCCATTGCACGGCGTGGGTCCGTCCAACCCGTTCTACATCGGCAATACGCCGCTGGCGTCGTTGGCCAGCGAGCGTACCTTCGACATGGATCTGATCAACAACAGCACCGGTGCTCCCGGCCCCGATGGCACGGTTGATCCGTCCGGTTCGCACTTCATCAACCTGCAGAGCCTGCTGACTTCGCGCGACAACCTGCGTGAGGGCGTGGCCGACCTGGTCGAGCTGGAGCATGCCATCGGCAGCATGGCCTTGCCGGATGCTCCGGGTCAGGCGTTCAATGCCCAGCAGGTCAGCTTCACTGGCCAGTCTCTGGGCGGCATCGTGGGCACGGTGTTCATGGGCGTGGACCCGAACGTGCACACGGCATTGCTGAACGTGCCTGGCGGCGGCATCGCCCGGCTGCTGGACGGCTCGGCTTCCATCGGCCCGCAGATCCATGCAGGCCTGGCCGCTGCCGGGGTCGAGCAGGGCACGCCGCAGTACGCTCAATTCATGATGGCGGCGCAGACGGCCATCGACTCGGCCGATCCGATCAACTTTGCCCGCTTCACGGTCGGCAAGAACCTGCTGGTGCAAGAGGTCGTCGGCAGCGATACATCACCCGCCGACCAGGTTGTGCCGAACAGCGTTCCTGGTGCGCCTTTGTCGGGTACCGAGCCGCTGATCGCGGCCCTTGGCCTGACGGCCATCGACGCCACGACCACATCGGCTGACGGTGTGCGTGCCGCAACCCGCTTTGTCAGCGGTGAGCACGGCTCGCTGCTCAGCCCGGTGGCTGATCCGGCCGTGACCCAGGAAATGCAGACCGAGATGCTCAGTCTTGTCGCCAGTGGCGGCCAGGCGGTGCAGGTGGCCGTGCCGTCGGTGTTGCAGCCGGTGGAAGACGGCGACTGACAGCCGCACGCAGCTCACGGCATCAAGGACCGGCCTTCTCCCCCGCGGGGGAAGGCCGGTTTTCTTTGGGCGCTCAGTAGTCGATCTTCAGGCGTTGCAACAGCCGCGTGCACAACCATGCCGGGCCGATGACGATGTAGGCCAGCATGGCGCCTGGGCGCGGCCAGTGGCCTTCGCGCTGATAGCCGATTGCGCGCCCGATCCAGGCAAGCACGAACAGCGCGGCAGCCGCGTACAGCAGGTCCCGGTCCAGCCAGCGCCACAGGCCCTCGCAGGCCAGGGCGCAGGCAAACAATGCTGATGCCATGGCAAAGGCCAGCGGTCGTGACAGGCGCTGGTACCAGGCAAACAGGAAGATCATGGCCGCGGCCGCCCACAGGCCTTGCCGGCCCAACAGTGCAGGCACGGGCACCGTCCACAACGCCGCTGCGATGGCCAGCAGCATAAGCGGCAGGCACAGACCGTGGATCAGGCGATTGGCCGGATCGCGATGGTCGGCCTCCCAGGCAGCCAGCCAGAAATGTAGCTCTTGCATGGGCTTGTCGTCTACGCCGTCAGTCGCTGCAGCGCTTCGTTGTAACGCGCCACGGTGGCATCGATCACCTCGGGCGGCAACTTTGGGCCGGGTGGCCGTTTTTCCCAGTCCAGGGTGTCCAGGTAATCACGCACGTATTGTTTGTCGTAGCTTGGCGGACTGATCCCGGTGCGGTACTGGTCAGCGGGCCAGAAGCGCGAGGAATCCGGCGTCAGCATTTCGTCGATGACGTACAGCTGGCCGTCATCGTCCGTGCCGAACTCGAACTTTGTGTCCGCGATGATGATGCCGCGTTCGCGCGCATACGCCGCCGCCGAACGATAAATGGCAAGGCTGGTGTGGCGCACCTTGGTGGCGATGTCCTCACCGACGATTGCGCACATGCGCTCGAAACTGATGTTCTCGTCATGGCCACCGACGGCCGCCTTGGTGGACGGCGTGAACAAGGCTTCCGGCAAGGCTTCGGCCTGGGCCAGCCCGGAGGGAAGCTCCAGGCCGCACAATTGTCCGCTGGCCTGGTACTCGCGCCAGCCCGAGCCGATCAGGTACCCACGCACAATGGCCTCGACGGGCAGCGGGTTCAACCTGCGCGTCACCACGCTGCGGCCACGCAACGGCGTGGCATCGACACCAGCCGGCAGGACCTCCGCCAGATCGACGTCCAGCAGGTGGTTGGGCGCCAGGTCGGCCGTGCGAGCGAACCAGAAGCTCGACAGGCGCGTGAGAATGTCGCCCTTGCCGGGGATCGGATCGGGCAAGATCACGTCGTAGGCCGACAAGCGGTCGCTGGCCACGATGAGCAGGCGATCGCTGGACAGGGCGTAGACATCGCGGACCTTGCCGCGATACACCAGCTCGAGGCCGGGGATTTGGGTCTGGCTGATTGGCGCTGTCACGAGTGGCTCCACGGTCTGGAGCGGCAATTGTAGCCAATGGCGGCTCCGGACGCGCTAAACTGGGCAGCTTGTGTCTCCTTTGATGGGAAGGCCCCGCAATTCATGCCCAAGTCGCAACTTCGCAAGCACCCGCTTTACCGCTACCTCGGGACCATCGTCGGCGCCGTACTGGGGCTGGTGCTGTTGCACGGTTTCGGTTTCCTGGTGCTTGGTGCCCTGGTCGGTTACGGCGTGGATGTGATGCGGCACCAACGCCAGCGGGACAAGCGCGCCGCCAACCGCAGTTTCGTCGAGCCGCTGTTCGCCTTGCTGGGGGCCGTGGCGAAGTCCGATGGGCGTGTTTCGGAACGTGAAATCGCCGTCGCCGAAGGCATGATGCGGCGTTGGAATCTGGACAAATCCTGGCGCGAGCGTGCCATCTCGGCCTTCAATCGCGGCAAGCAAGCCGGCTTCGACCCGCGCGCCGACCTCCAAGCGCTGCGCGACTGGACCGGTGGCTACCGCGACCTGGCCCATCCCATGCTGGACGTACTGGTGGACACGGTGCTTGCCGACGGTCAGCCCAGCCAGAACAAGATCAACTTCCTGCACCAGGTGGCACGCGGGCTCGGTATCAGCGACCTGCAGCTGGTGGCCATGATCGCCATGAAGGGCGCGGCGCAGGCACGCAGCGGGAACTGGCAGGCCGGGCCGCGGCCGGGTGGCGCAGGTGCTGCCGGCGGTTCCCGTCGTGGCACGGCCAGCCGTGGCTTTTCCGATCCCTATGCCGTCCTCGGCCTGACCCGTGACGCGGACAACGCCAGCATCAAGCGTACTTACCGCAAGCTGATGAGCGAACACCATCCCGATCGTCTCGGAGAACTGCCCGAGGACCTGCGCCGGCGCGCCGAGGAGCGTGCCAGCGCCATCAACGCCGCCTACGACCAGATCAAGCAGCAGCGCGGCATCAAGTAGATTTCATCGCGAGGAATCCGCATGTCCAGCCAGAGTGCCGTTATTGCCCCGTCCATCCTGTCCGCCGATTTTGCCCGCCTGGGCGCCGAGGTCGAGGCCGTCCTGGCCGCGGGTGCCGACTGGATCCACTTCGATGTCATGGACAACCACTACGTGCCCAACCTCAGCATCGGACCGATGGTGCTGGCGAGCCTGCGCAAACACGGCATCACCGCGCCCATCGACGTGCATTTGATGGTCAAACCGGTAGACCGCATCATCGCCGACTTCGCCGCTGCCGGAGCCAGCATGATCAGCTTCCATCCCGAGGCCAGCGAGCATGTCGACCGCAGCTTGCAGCTGATTGCCGATCATGGCTGCCGCGCCGGCATCGTGTTGAATCCGGCCACGCCCCTGGACGTGCTGGACTGGGTGCTGGACAAGGTCCACCACGTGCTGGTGATGTCGGTCAACCCCGGCTTTGGCGGCCAGACCTTCATCCCGGCCACGCTGGAGAAACTGCAGCGCGTGCGTGAGCGCATCGATGCCAGTGGCCGCGACATCCGTCTGGAAGTCGATGGTGGCGTCAAAACCGACAACATCGGCGCCATCGCCGCCGCCGGCGCCGACACCTTCGTCGCCGGCTCCGCCATCTTCGGCACCGATGACTACGCCGCCACCATCACCGCCATGCGCCAGGCCATCGCCGACAATGCGGGCAAGCACGGGTAGGTCGTGACCGGCGGAGCCGGACGCGACGATAGCCACGAATGCGGTGTCCTACACCCGGTATCCGGGGCTTGTGTGGAGCAGACGAAAACACAACAGAAGTGTTGATCGCACACAACAGAAGTGTTATTTTTGTGTTTGTGAACAGCAAGCAATTCAAGAAATGGCTGGCCAGACAGGGCGCGACATTCGAGTCCGGCAAGGGCGGCCATCTCAAGGTGTTCCTGAATGGCAAGCGTTCGGTGTTGCCGATGCACTCCAGTGAGCTGAAGACGGGTCTGGTGGAGGGCATCAAGAAGCAACTGGGTTTGAAGTGAGGAAAATCATGGACCTGAATTATCCCGTACATCTGGAGCCTGCAGAGGAAGGTGGTTTCGTGGTGACATTTCCAGATGTGCCGGAAGCGCATACTTTTGGCGAGGACGAGGGCGAGGCACTGTTGCGTGCGGTGGATGCGTTGGAGACGGCATTGTCGTTTTATACTGATGCAGGTGAGTCCTTGCCGCGCCGCGGCAAGGTCAGACGAGGTCAGCGCACGGTCAGCCCGTCAGCGCAGGCCTGCATTGCACTCAGCATCTATCAGGTGATGCGTGATGAAGGTGTGCGCAAGAGTGAATTGGCGCGTCGCTTGGGTTGGCATATGCCGCAGGTGGACAGGTTGCTGGATACCGGTCATGCGTCGCGGCTTGATCAGGTGGAGTCGGCACTGGCGGCCCTTGATCGTCGACTGAACGTGACCGTGGTGTAGTTTCGCCGGTCCTGATCAGGATAGCCGGACGCGACGTGGGTCTTGAATGTCGCGGGGTGATTGCTTGCCGTGGTTCGCAGGACACAGCCTTCCAGACTTGCTGTGGGCCACTTGATGAAAGGTGCTGGATTTCGTCCCGGCTCCCAATTCCCGACTCCCGATTCCCGATTCCCGATTCCCGGCTTTACGCCATTGTCGGCGTGACATGTGGCCGGATGCGCTGGACCATGGCCGGGGCGAGCTTGGCGTTGGCGGCAATGATGTTGCCGCTGGCGGGCAGGCCGCTACGGCCCTGGAAGTCGCAGAAACTGCCGCCGGACTCGCGCACGAGGAGGGCGCCCGCGGCGATGTCCCAGGGCTTGAGGCCGATCTCGAAGAAACCATCCA
>CAZOXZ010000006.1:32833-37973 GCA_964583865.1 uncultured Rhodanobacteraceae bacterium
TCCAGGCGGCCCGATGCGACCCAGGCGAGGTCCAGCGCGGCCGAGCCGGTGCGGCGGATGTCCTCGGCGTCGGCCAGCAGCGCGCGGGTCATTTCCAGTTGTGCGGCCAGGTGCTGGCGCTGGCGGAACGGAAAGCCCGTGGCCAGCATGGCGCCTTCCAGGTTCTCGCGACGATTGCAACGGATGCGCCGGTCGTTGAGGAAGGCACCGTCGCCGCGGCTTGCGGTGTACAACTCCTCGCGCAAGGGGTCATACACCACGGCGTGCTGCGGCACATTGTTTTCCAGCAAGGCAATGGAAATCGAGAAGTGCGGGATGCCGCGCAGATAATTGTGTGTGCCGTCCAAGGGATCGATCACCCAGGTCAACTTGCCGTTGCCGTGCCGGCCGGATTCCTCGGCCAGGATGGCGTGGTCCGGGTAAGCCCGACGCAGTTCGCGGATGATTTCCGCCTCGGCCTGGCGGTCCACTTCGCTGGCGAAGTCCATGCGCTCCTTTTCCACCACCGGGATGCTGGCGATGCGGTTTATGGAGCGCAGGATGACGCGGGCAGCCGCGCGGGCGGCTCCACTGGCGACGGTGACGACGGGTCTGGGCATGGGTGATCCGTGATGAAAACGAACAATGCTGCGCAAGCAGCAGGGTGCATCGGGCATAATGTGCCGGATGCGCGGGCCAAACGCGCAGTTTAGCAGACAGCACAAAGGCGATCGCCGGTGACCCCAGGGCAGACACAAGTTGAGTTCGTGCTTTCACGCACATCCCATCCCGGCAACATCGGCTCGGCCGCGCGGGCCATCCGCACGATGGGATTCTCTCGCCTGGCATTGGTGTCACCGCAGCGTTATCCGGACCCGCAGGTGACGGCATTGGCCTCGGGCGCCGACGATGTCCTGGCAGGACTGAAGACCCACGACAGCCTGGTGGACGCACTGGCGGACTCGACCTTGGCCATCGGCATGAGTGCGCGTCGGCGTGGCGTGGCCTTGCCGGAGTTGACACCGCGACAGGCCGGCGAGCGGGTGCGGTCGGCAATTGCCGAGGGCCACCGCGTTGCCATGGTCTTCGGCAACGAGCAAAGCGGGCTGGATGGCGACGAGCTGGCGCACTGCCATGCCATGGTGCGCATTCCCAGCGTCGAGGATTTCAGCTCGCTGAACTTGTCCCAGGCCGTGCAGGTGCTGGCTTACGAACTGCGCCTCGCCTTGCTGGCTGGGCAGCCCGAGGCGCCATCATCCGGCGATCTTCCGGCCACCGGCGCCCAGATGGAGCAGTTCCACGAGCATCTGGCGGCCACGCTGGAGGCCATCGATTTCCACAAGGGCCGCTCGCCGAAGACCGTGATGAAACGCCTGCGAAAACTGTTTCTGCGTGCCCAGCTGGACGAGCGCGAACTGCGCATTCTGCATGGCATCCTGGCCGACGCCGAACGTATGGCGCGCCTGGCGCACGACGGCGGCAGTCCGGAACAGTAACTGATCGAACCGGACTGTCGCCTTGCGGACGGCGGATTATTCCTGCTCATCCAGCCAGCGTTCGGCGTCCAGCGCTGCCATGCAGCCGGCGCCGGCCGAGGTCACGGCCTGGCGGTACACTTGATCGGCCACGTCGCCTGCGGCAAACACACCGGGAACGCTGGTGGCCGTGGCCATGCCTTCCAGGCCGCTGCGCACGACGATGTAGCCGTTTTTCATGTCCAGTTGGTCGGCAAAGATGCCGGTGTTGGGCTGGTGGCCGATGGCGACGAAAAAGCCCTTGACGTTGATATCCTGTTTGCTGTCGTCAGTGGTGCTCGCAAGGCGCATGCCGGTGACGCCGGTGTCATCGCCCAGGACCTCGTCGACGACATGGTTCCAGATGATCTCGACATTGCCATTCTCGGCCTTGTCGAAGAGCTTGTCCTGCATGATCTTTTCCGCCCGCAGGGCGTCGCGGCGATGCACCAGGTACACCTTGTTGGCGATGTTGGCGAGGTACAGGGCTTCCTCGACGGCGGTGTTGCCGCCGCCGATGACGGCGACGTCCTGGCCGCGGTAGAAAAAGCCGTCGCAGGTGGCGCAGGCGGACACACCCTGGCCCTTGTATTTTTCTTCGGATGGCAGGCCCAGATACTTGGCCGTGGCGCCGGTGGCGATGATCAGCGCGTCGGCGGTGTACTCGCCACTGTCGCCGACCAGGCGCAGCGGGCGTTCATCCAGGTGTGCGGTGTGGATCTGGTCGAACACGATATCGGTCTCGAAGCGCTCGGCATGCTTCAGCATGCGTTGCATCAGCTCCGGACCCTGCACGCCGTCGGCATCACCTGGCCAGTTGTCCACATCGGTGGTGGTGGTCAGCTGGCCGCCTTGTTCGATGCCGGTGATCAGGCGGGGCTTGAGATTGGCGCGTGCGGCGTACACGGCTGCGCTGTAGCCTGCCGGCCCCGATCCGAGGATCAGGACGCGGCTGTGTCTGGTCTCGCTCATGTATAATTTCCCGGTTGCATTGGTGCTTTGTTCAGAGGCGCTTCGATCGACTCCATGGTCCCTGACACCGGCCTCTGGCGGGTGTGTTTCGCATGGGGCATGGACTGCAGATTGGGGCATCGACGAGCAGAGTCAAGCAGCAGGGTCGGTCCGCCAGCGTTGTCACGGGCCGGACAGGATCAATCCCGATCATTTTTGCAGCCCGGGTACTCGGCCGGGCCGCTTGTTGACAGGAGCACAAGCTCATGCGAATTGGTGTGCCTTCCGAGACCAAGACCCTTGAAGGGCGAGTGGCCTTGATTCCCGAAGCCGCGGCGGATCTGGTCCGTCACGGCCACGATGTTTTCATCCAGGCCGGTGCCGGCAGCAACAGCGGCTTCAGTGACGATGACTATGCCGCTCACGGGGTGCAGGTCTGCGCCGATGCGGCCGCCTTGTACGAAGCCGCGGAGTTGGTGGTCAAGGTCAAGGAACCGATTGCCGGCGATCTCGAGTATCTGCGCAAGGATCACTTGCTGTTCTGCTACCTGCATCTGGCGGCCGAGCCGGCGTTGACCAAGCGCCTGCTGGAGATCGGTTTGACTGGCGTCGCCTTCGAGTCGGTAACGCAGGACGGATACCTGCCGCTGTTGCTGCCGATGTCGATCATTGCCGGGCGTATTGCCACCCAGGTCGGCACCACCTTGCTGCACCGCCCGCAAGGCGGCAAGGGCAAGTTGCTGGGCGGTCTGGCGGCGGCGCCGCGCGGCAAGGTCGTGGTCCTGGGGGCCGGTTCGGCCGGCGGTGCTGCGGCCGAATTGGCGGCCGGCTCCGGAGCGCAGGTCGTGGTATTCGACAAGGTTCCGGCACGCATGGAAGCGATGCGCAAGCTGGGGCACAATGTCACTGGTCTGTATGCCTACGAGGCGGCCATCGCCGAGGAACTGCGCACCGCAGATCTCGTCGTCGGTGCCGTGCTGGTGCCCAGCGCCCGTGCGCCGCATGTGGTCACCAAGGCCATGCTCGAGGACATGGAGCCGGGCAGCGTCATGGTGGACATTTCCATCGACCAGGGTGGTTGCTTCGAGACGTCCCGGCCCACGACCTGGGAAGATCCCACCTTCGATGTGCACGGCGTGACCCATTTTTGCGTCACCAACATGCCGGGCGCTGTGCCGCAGACCGGCTCGCGCGCCATTTCCGCGGCCATCCTGCCGTACGTGCAGCGCCTGGCAGCAGGCAATGAATGGCGTGATTATGCGCCGCTGGCGTCGGGCATCAACGTGGATGGTGGCGAAATTGTCCACCCGGCATTGCAAGGCATGGTATAAAGATCAATACTTTGCAATCGTGATTTGAGGTAAACCGGCAACGTGGCCAGCGCGCGCTCAGCGAAGAGAAAATCCAGAAGCAGCAAGACGACCGAGCGCAGCAACACGACCGGGCTCAGCGAGGAAGTGCGCTGGCGGCTGCGCGAGGTATTGGTGTTGCTGCTGTTGCCGCTGGCGGTGTACCTGTTCGCCTGCCTGTTCAGTTACAACCCGGCCGATCCCGGCTGGTCGCATGCTGGCGATGCCGCCGCCATCCACAACTTTGGTGGCCGCATCGGTGCCTGGTGCGCGGATTTCATGCTCTACCTGTTCGGCGTGCTGGCCTACGCCTTTCCGGCGCTGTTGTTGTTGCTGGGCTACGGCATCCTGCGTCGGCCCGAGCGCGCTGCGGCCAAGCGCGGTGACAAGCCGCCCTCGGCACTGGAACCCAGCCTGCGCCTGGTCGGTTTCGTCAGCTTCTTCGTGGCCGGCACGGGGCTGGCACAGTTGCATGCCCAATCGACCGACAACATGCCGGCGCGAGCCGGTGGCGTGCTGGGGCAGATTGTTGGTGGCGTCCTGGAAGCCAGCGTCGGTTACATGGGCGCAACTTTGTTCCTGCTGGCGCTGTTTCTGGTGGCCATCACCCTGACCCTGGGCGTGTCCTGGTTTCGGGTCACCGAATGGATCGGGCATCAGGTGCTGGCGGCCCTTGCGTGGCTGCGCCAGGCCATCGGACGAGCACCCGCTGCATTGGCGGCCAGGCGCGCACGCGCTGCGCGTGAGCGTGCGCTGAAAGCCGAGGTACGCGAACGCCCGAAGCGCGAGCCGGTGGTGGTGGCACCCGAGCCAAAAAAGCCGAAGACCAGCAAGCGTGCCGCACGCGAGCAGCAAATTCCGCTGTTTGCCGGGGCCTCTGCCGAAGGCCAGCTGCCGCCCTTGTCCTTGCTCGATGAGGCGCCGGAGCAGAAGGCCAGCTACTCGCCCGAAGCGCTGGAAGTGTTGTCGCGCCAGGTCGAGCACAAGCTCAAGGACTTCAAGGTCGAGGTGCGCGTGGTCGGTGTCTATCCCGGGCCGGTCATCACCCGCTTCGAGCTGGAACCCGCGCCCGGCGTGCGTGGCGCCAAGATTTCGCAGCTGTCCAAGGATATCGCCCGCGGCCTGTCGGTCATCAGCGTGCGCGTGGTCGATGTCATTCCCGGCAAGAATGTCATCGGCCTGGAGATTCCCAATGCCAACCGGCAGATGGTGTATCTGTCCGAGATCCTGCGCTCGGAAAAGTACGACAAGTCACGCTCGGCATTGACCTTGGCGCTGGGCAAGAACATTGGCGGCGAGGCCGTGGTGGCCGACCTGGCGCGCATGCCGCACCTGCTGGTGGCCGGC